>JAICTV010000135.1 GCA_025936175.1 Phycisphaerae bacterium | reverse complement strand
GCGGGCGTGTGTGGCTGCCCACTTTTCAGGGGTGGGCGTGGCGCCTGCCTCGCCGCACTGTGCGACCGCAAGCACAATCGGCTCGGCGGGAGCCCCCCCCTCCCGTCAAGCAAAGGCGGCCCATGAGAACACGTCACCGACGAGTCCGCGCGCCAGGATTTTCGCTCATCGAGCTGCTCGTCGTCATCGGCATCATCGCGCTGTTGATCGGCATCCTCATGCCGACGCTCCAGCGCGTCCGCCAGCACTCGCTGCGCATCCAATGCATGAACAACATGCGACAGATCGGGCTGGGGCTGATCATGTACAACAACCAGGAAGGGCACCTGCCGCTGCGCTTCAATGACCTGACGCAGAACGATCCCGACACCTACTGGGGCTATGACGAGGAGCTGGTGCGCATCAAGGCGTGCGTCGCGCAGACCTTCATCTGCCCCAGTCACATCGATGCCGGCTATTTCAACAAGCCCTCGCAGCCGAGTTACGGCTTCAACTGGTATTACGACTATCAACCGATCACCAAGGCCCATTCGAGCACGATCATGGTCGCCGAATCGCGCGGGGGCGACGGCACCGGCTCGCACCGGGCCGATCGCGACGGCATCGCGCCGGGACAGCTCGACCTTTTCCGACACCAGTACAAGGCGTGCTGGCTCTACTTCGACAACCACGTCGAATGGCTCGGCTATGCCGACGCGTCCGGCCCGGACCTGCAGAACTGGGGCGAAGACCAGGGCACGCACGGCAACTGAGCCGCGTCTGCCCGCTATAATCCGATCGCATGAAGTTCGGCCGCATCAAGCGACAGCACGGGCGCGTCGGCGGGCTCGACGCGGTCCTCGATCGCATCATCGCCGACTGCCCGCACGTGACGCGCATCGTGCCGGGACGCATCAAGGTCCGCCGCGGGCGAACGCCGCCGAGTTTCAACGTGCAGTATCCGACTGAGTCCGGGTTGAAGTGCTTGTACACCGGAACTGGGACCGTGCAGGAAGTTTTTCTGATCTGCTCCGACGAGAAGGCCGCCCGCGCTTGGCTCGTGGAGCAGGGGATCGCGGCGGAATGAGCTTGTCGGAGATCATCCGTGCCGCCGCGCTGCTGCGATCGGGGAAACTGGTCGCCTTTCCGACCGAAACCGTTTACGGCCTGGGCGCGGATGCAACCAACGCCGACGCGGTGCGCAGCATCTTCGCGGCCAAGGGCCGGCCGAGCACCAATCCATTGATTTGTCACGTCGCCGACATCGCGACCGCGAAACGGTGTGTGCGGCAATGGCCCGAAGCGGCACAAATGCTCGCCGACACATTCTGGCCCGGACCGCTGACGATCGTGGTCCCAAAGACCGACGAAATCGTGCCGGAGGTGACGGCGGGGCTCGACACCGTCGGCCTCCGCGCACCGGATCACTCCCTCACGCTACAGCTCCTGCGTGTGTTCGACGGACCGCTCGCCGGGCCCAGCGCGAATCGCTCGAACCGCGTCAGTCCGACCACCGCCCAGCACGTGCGCGAGGAGCTGGGCGATTCGCTCGACATGATCCTCGACGGCGGGACGTGCGCGGTCGGGATCGAGTCCACGGTGCTGGACCTGAGCGGCGCGCGTGCAATGATCCTCCGACCCGGAGGCGTCTCGCGCGAGCAGATCGAATCGGTGATCGGCGCCGTTGACGTCACAGGTGGCGTGATCGCTTCGGCGGCCACGGCGCAAAAATCTCCCGGACAATACCCGCGTCACTACGCGCCGCGATCTCCCGCGTATCGCTTCGACTCGTCAAGCGCTTCGCGTCTTCCGGAGGGCGCTTGCGTCCTTACGCTCTCGAATGATCCGAAGGAATACGCAAAACGTTTCTATGCGAAGCTCCGCGAACTCGACCGAGAACTCCCCAGCGCCATCTACATCGAGATGCCTCCCGATGATCCCCAATGGCTTGCCGTCCGCGACCGCATTATCCGAGCGACGCAACCGCTCGCTTAGCGGCAGATGCACGTTATCAGACCTCCCGCACATCCCGATTTGCTTCCGCGATCGTTGTATTCGACATCTCTTCCGAGCCCACGGGAGAGAGTCAGACGATGAGGTTCGGAATTGCGAAGCAGAAGTGGCAGACGCGCCTTCAACGACGGCTCGATCGCGAGGCGGTGGCGACGATGGAAGTCGCCACCGGCGATGAGCCGACGGCCGGCGACGAAACAGATCGTTGCAATCAATTGAAGTTTGGCCCCTACGGCGCGAGTCCGGTCAGCGGTCTTCACTTCGACACGCCAAACGATTCGGCGGCGTCGTAGTTATTTGCGGGACGCGTGCGAGCGCGTGGAATGCGTTTGCGGCGTCGGCTGCGGCGCTTGCTGCTGAGACAGTGCCGTCCGCCCGTAGAACCAGTACCACAGCGCCGCGGCGACGATGATCACGACGATGCTCAGCAGCATCGATGACCTGGCGCGTGGCGAGCCGCCGAATCCCCCGCCGAGCTGCTTGCGGTAATAAAGCCCATCCCGCCCGGCGGAAACGTTGGTCCCGCGCGGTCCGACGCCGACCCGGAATCCCTTCACGCCGCCGCTGATCCCGACGCCGCCCTTGGAGAGATTCAGCCGGATGCCGGGCGCGACCTTGAAGCTCTTGCGGAATGACCATCCCATGGCGGTGGCTCCCGTGACTCAGTCGAACTAACGCGACATCGCGGCACTGACGACGCGGCCGAACTCCGTCGCGACCACTTGTTCCACGATGACCACCTCGTCCGCGCCGCGCCGATGAGCTTCCAACCCGCCGGAGACGAACGTGCAGCGCGCGATGATCTTCGCGGTCGCGTTGAGCTTGCGCGCCTGCTCGACGACCGCGAGCGTGATCTGATCCGCCGGCACGGTGACGGCGACATCGCTCGCCCGCTCGATCCCCGCCTGCCGCAGGATCTCCGGATCGCGCGCGTCGCCGAACAGGATGTGCAGCCCGCCGCGCTCGCAACGCTGCACCGTCTCCTCGTTGGTCTCGATGACGCAATACGAGATGCCGTGCTCGATGACGCTGTTGACGGTGGTGCGACCGGACAAGCCGAACCCCACGATGATCACGTAGCGCGGCGTGCCGTTGTCGGATGCATCGCGCCCCGGCGGCGGAGCGGTCTGCTGCGGTCCCGCTGCCACGTCGCGATCGTTCACCGATCCACCTCGCCCATGACGATGTCGATCGACCCGATGATCGCCGGCACGTCCGCCAGCAGCACGTTGCGACACAACTCGCTGGTGATCGCGAGATTGACGAAGGAAGGCCCGCGAATCTTCACGCGGTAGGGCACCGCGCCGCCCTGGCTCTCGATGTAGAAACCGAGATGCCCGCGCGGATTCTCGTACTCCGCGTATACCTCGCCCGGGGGTACTTTCATGTTGCGCGGCAATTTCGCGCGGAACGGTCCGGCCGGCACCTGCTTGATGCACTGCCGGAGGATCCGTATGCACTGCTTCATCTCCAGCATCTTCACGTAATACCGGTCCCAGCAATCCCCCAGCGTCCCCTTGAGCCCTTCGCCGACGCAGACGTCGAACTCGAGGTTCGGGTAGATGCTGTACGGCCGGTCCTTGCGCAGATCGAGCGGAATCCCGCTGCCCCGAATCATCGGGCCCGACAGCGCGTAGCGGATGCACTGCTCTTTGCTCGTCACCCCCACGTTCGCGGTGCGCTTCACGAAGATGTGATTGAACGTCAGCAGGTCGTTGTATTCGTCGATCTTCGGCTCGAAGTAGTCGAGGAACTCGGTGAGCTTCTCGAGAAACAGCGGCGGCAGATCCCAGGTCACGCCGCCGACGTTGATGTAGCTGAGCGTCAATCGCGCGCCGCAGAGCTGCTCGAAGAGATCGAGGATGTACTCGCGCTCGCGAAACGCGTAGAGGAACGGCGTGAACGCCCCCATGTCCAGCCCGTATGTGCCGAAGCTGACGAGGTGCGACGCGATGCGGTTGAGCTCGACGGCGATGATGCGGATGTATTCCGCCCGCAGGGGGACTTCGATGTCGGCGAGCTTCTCGACCGCCATCGCCCACGCGTGGTTGTTGTTCATCGCCGCGAGATAGTCGAGGCGGTCGGTGTAGCCGATGTACTGGTAGTACGCCAGGTTCTCCGCGATCTTCTCCTTGCACCGGTGCAGGTACCCCAGGTGCGGAACGGCCTCGAGAACCATTTCCCCGTCGGTCCTGAGAACGACTCGCAGCACCCCGTGCGTGGAAGGGTGCTGCGGGCCCATGTTGACGAGCATTTCTTCGGATTGGACGTCGATGTTTTCGTCGAGGGCACCGGGGGCGAGGCCGTACTGCATGGTTCGAACCGTCGCCCGATCAGCGGAAGTGGGAAGCGTCGCGGACATAGCTGGCGAATTGTAGGGAGTGCCGGGAGCGTCTGCCAGAGCGATGTGCCGGTTGCGGCGGTGTCGGGATGAGGTAAATATTTTGATCGCCGCCATCTTCGGCAGATACAGTGACCGCTCACTGACTAGCCCCATTTCTCGAGCGTGGACGCTTCCAATGCGAAACATTTCTGCCGGGCGGAACCTGATTGCTTGCTGCGTGTCCCTTCTGGTGATCGCGATTGCCGGGTGCGCAGTCTCGGAAGACGCGGTACAACCGGCCGATACTCGACCGGCGGCGGACGTGAGGAACGCCGCGACCCCGCCGGCGATGGTCGCCGTCACCGCCGCCGGCTCCGACGAAGAACTTCGCGGAATGTTCGTGACGACTGCCTATAACGCGGATTGGCCGTCGCGACCCGGCCTGACCCCCGACCAGTTGCGAAGCGAGATCTACGCCATCGTGAACCGCGCGCAGGAGCTGAAGTTCAACGCGATCTTCCTTCAGGTCCGCGCGTTCGGGGATCGTATTTATCGCAACACAGGTTACCCGGAGATTCACTGGTCGCAGTCGGTGACGTACGACGAGCATTTCGGCGATCTCAATTTCGACCCGCTGCAGGAGTGGATCGATCGCTGTCATGAGCGCGGCATCCAGGTCTACGCGTGGATGAATCCGTTTCGAACCGATTGGCCTGTGAACTTCGACGGGAGGGATCTTCCGTTTTATCCCTCCGAAGACGGGAAGCATCTCTACCTCGATCACACCGACCAGGACGTGCAGAACTACGTGATGTCGGTGATGGAGGACCTGCTGAAAAACTACGGCCGCGGCGCGATCGACCCGAAGCAGCTGCCAAAGGTCAAGAGCGCCGTCTTCCAGCGTTATATCGCGAAGATGGAGCAGATTCGGAAGAAGAAAGCGGCGGCGCCGCCGTCGGGACGTGGCGACGCGACAAGCCCCGGCACCACGCGGGTCATTCGCGCCAGCGCGACCACGCAACCGGACGGCGACGACGGGATCGACGGGATCATCGTCGATCACTACTTCCCCGACCCGGGTGGCGACAAGCAGACGATGCTCCCGCCGCCTTTGATGACGCCCCTTCAGGACAGCGCGGTTGCAGACGCCAGCGGCGGCAGCACCGCCGCCACTGCCGCGCCGCGGAACATCCAGCCGCCCGAGTATTGCGACAAACACGATGACTCCGGCTACATGAAGGCAAAACCTACGCCGCGGATCTGCTGGCTGATTCGATCTCACTACATGACGTATCCTCCCGAACGCGTCGGTCAGGTTGACGCCAACGCGTTCGTCGAAGCATCGTTTCAGATGATCGAGGCCCACGATTGCATCTTCGGCGTCAGCCCGAACGCGGAGCTGAAAGGCAAGAAGCGCGCCGATCCCGATCTCTGGCTGACCCGCGGCTGGTGCCATTACTTCCTGCCCGAACTCAATGAGAAGCCCTCGTCGTTCAAGACCGACCTCGCCGACTGGAAGAAGGCCAACGCCAATTCCAATGTGCCGGCCGAGAGTAAGCCGCTCGTCCTTCCGGTCATCAGCACCTCCTCGCTGGAAAACATCGATCCGAAGAAGCTGAAGCTGACCCAGGCGGAAGTCGAATCGGAGATCAACGAAACGCGGACGCAGAAGGTCGGTCACGTCCACTTCTCCGCGCGCACGCTGCGCACGCACGAGCACGGAGGACCGGGTGTTTGGAAGAAAGGTACCTTCGACGACGTCTTCTACTCCGACGACAAGATCATTCCGCCTGCCGGGACGCAGCGCAAGCTTTCAGACCCTACGGTTGCCAAGCAACCTGACGGAAAGGTGAGCCTCGGCACCGAAGACTCCGATCGCGTCGAGCGCTACAAAGTCTGGTTCGGGACGCTCGCCACCTGGGGCAAGCCGTTCTTCGTCAGCAAGCCCGAGGACTGGGCGAAACTCGACGTCGGCGATCACAACCGCATCAAGGTGCAGGCGTTTGATCATCGCAATCGCCGGAGCGACGCGAAAGCTTTCATTCTGCACCTTTAGCGCCCGCCGATACCGTGGCCAGACAAAGCTCGAGGTAATCCGCCGGCGCCTCCTTGGCAGCGAGCGCGGCGCCGAATTCCCTGGCGGCGGCGTCGTAGCGGTGCAGCTTCCAGTAGCAGCGGGCGAGCATCAGCGGGGAGACGGCGACGCCTGCGGCGCGACCGCGCTCCAGGCATTCCGCCGCCCAATCGTCGCGCCCGCGCAAGGCATACCATTCGCCCAGCTTCGCGATGGCGGCGGGATCGCCGGCCGGCGGATTATCGATTCGCGGCGGCAGTCCGTTGAGCGGAAGCTGCATCGCTCTGTCTTGCGCAGGGCGCGAAAGATCCCACTTGTGCACCGCGCCCGCCTCGTCGGCGCTGAGGATCATCGTGCCGTCAACCGAAACGGCCAGTGCGGTGATCGGTGCCGTGTGCCCGGTGAAGCAACGCAGTTCCCTCCGCGTCGCCGTATCCCACAGGCGGACGGTGTCGTCCTCCCCGCCGGAGACGAGCGACTTGCCGTCCGGCAGGAATGCGATGGCGCGGACCCTCCCGAGGTGACCGACGAGCGCCTTGGTGCTCATGCCGGTTTGCAGGTCCCACATCCTGATAAAGTCGTCGTAACTCGCCGACGCGGCCACACGTCCTTGCTGCGCGATCGCCACCGAGGTGACCTGTGTCGATTGCTTGAGGATCTCCCGTTCAATCTGGCCGGTAGCGGCGTCGATGAGGAAGAGGTCTCGGTCCACCGCGACTAAAGCTTTACCTCCGTCGGGCGAAAAACACGCCGCCCTGATGGGGCCGGCGCACCGGCGCGCGTACCCCGCGCCGCCACCGCTGCCGCGGCCACCGGGCGGAAGGGATGCGACTGCAAAAATATTGTCGTCACCTCCCACGAGCAGTCGGTTACCCGTCGGCGATACTGCCAGAGCGCCGAGACCGCGCTCGAATCTCACCGGTCTTGTCGTGGGCTGCGGCGTCGTCGGCGTGGCGGTGGAGACTGTCGTTGCAGCCGAATGAAACGGCCGTGACGGCGGCAAGGATGACAGGTCGATCGGCTCGGGCTTGAACTCCTTCACGTCCAACGACAGCAGCATCCCGCCCGCCCCGCACACGATCGCTCTGGCGCCGTCCGGCAGGACGGCGATGTCGGACGCCCCCTGTGGGAACGAAGCGCTGCGAACGATCTGACCCGTCGCCAGGTCGATCTGACGGACTTGGCGGTCGGACCCGCACGTCAGCGCGGTGCGCCCGTCGGGACAGATACACAAGCCCGCTGCCGCGCCGCGATTTCTCTTCCACGATGCCGAGTCGTCCCCGCCCAGGATGTTCCACGCCGCCACCCGCCCGTTTCGCCCGCACGAGATCAGCGCCGAATCGTCAGGCACAAAGCTCACCGAGCTCACGCCACGCGGGTGACGCGAAAAGGTCATCACTCTGCCGCCCGTGGCGGCGTCCCAAAGCTTGACGGTTTCGTCGCTCCCGCCGCCGGCAATGAGCCGACCGTCGTGCGAGACGCTGATGTCCATGAACGTCCCGCGCTCGCCGTCCAGTCGAAGGACCTCCTTGCGCGCCGCAAGGTCCCAAACGCGCGCGGTTTTGTCGGCGCTTGCGGAGACGAGTCGCACGCCGTCCGGCGTGAAGGCGACGGCGTTGACGTCTCCGGTGTGGCCGGCGAGCGTCGCCACCGGCTTGGAGACGTCCGCCGGCTCGTAAAGCGTGACCGTTCCGCCGCTGTCCCCGACTGCCAGCAGCTTGTCGTCCGGGGAAAACGCGGCACACAAAGGCGCGGTCGCGCAAGCAACCTCGCGGAGATGGCGCAACGGCCGCAGTGACCAGAAATGAATGGATCCGGGGGAACGGCCGGGTCGCGCGGGCTCGATCGTCACAAACTCGCGCCCAGCGGCGGTCATCGCGACCGCCCGCGCGGGGGGTGCGTCGCTTAAGGATTCTGCCGGCTGGTCCCACCGCGCCGCGCGCCAAACCGCTAGCCCGCGACGCGATCCGCCGATAACACACAACGCTCCGTCCGGCGAAAACGCGATTCCAGAGCCCCAGCCGGCGACCGGCAGGACCGCCGTAACGCGGGCTGTCGGCAGCTCCATCACGTGAACATGTTCCGCCGCGTCTCCCGCAACGTACGTGCGTCCGTCCGGCGAGAGTCGTCCGCACACCAGCGGCGAGCCCGGATCGTTAGGCGAGGTTACTACCCGTCGGTTGATCAGCGGCGGCGGACTCTCGTTGGCCACCTGCAGCAGCCCGCTGACTGCCGCCAGCGTCGGTTCCGACAAACTCGAAGCCAGCGTCCAGGCCTGATCGTAAGAATTGAGTGCTTCGGCGTATCGGCGGGACTGCGCGAGGCTCTCGCCGCTGAGCAGCAGATTCTCGAGGAGTTTGTACTGGGAGGCGCGTTCGCTCTGTCGTGCGAGCAACTCGCTGATGGTCACGGCGCGGTAAAGCGCGTGCTCGCGGAAGTACGCCGCCGCCGACACCACCGCCACCAGCGCGCAGCCCGCCGCCGCAAGCCGCGCGACGCGCAGGAGGTGCTTGTGACGTTCCGCCGCCGCCGCCGCCTCGAACTCGCGTTCACGCTGTGCTGTCCGTTCCGGGAGGGCGCGCAGCCGCCGCGACAGATCTAATGCGCTGCCGAGTCGTTTACCCGCGTCCCCGTCCACGCACGCCGCAACATCCTCGCGCAGAAACGCATCGCCGACCTCCCGCTCCCACCCCTCCGCCAGCGGGCGATTCAGGTCCCCAACCACCATCTGATACAGCAGCACGCCCAGCGCGTAGACGTCGCCCTGGATCGTGAACGGTTTATGCGCCAGCGACTCCGGCGGGGCGTACATGCGCGTTCCGGTGCGGCTCGACTCGTTGCCTTCGAGCAGTGTGAAGCCCGCCTCGGTGATGTGATGCGATTGCAGTTGCGTTTTGTCCGTCAACAGCCCGATGCCAAAGTCGGCCAACTGCGGCATCGCCGTGCCGTTCTGCTCGTGCACGAGGATGTTGCTCGGCTTGATGTCCTTGTGCAGGATGCCGACGGAGTGCGCCGCGGCGACGGCGTCGGCGATCCGCGCGACCAGGTCGATCCGCGTCTCCAGCGGCACTTTCTCCACGCCGCCCTTGGACGCCGCCCAGTCCAGCAGATTTCCGCCGGAAGCGAACTCGCTTTCCAGAAAGAACGGCGGCTCGTTCAGGCGGACGTCGTAGAGTTGCGCGATGTCGTCCCGCTCGCCCAGCACGTCGCGCAGCAGGCGGAAGAACGTCACCTCGCGCTTGAAGCTGCGCAATCGCTCGGCGTCGAAGCAGAACTTGAAGACCCGCGTCTGCTTGGTCGTGTCGCTGCGCGCCAGCCACACTTCGCCGAACGTCCCTTCCCCGAGCTTTCGCGTCAGGGTCCACCCGACCCGCTGCGGCACCTCGAGCCCGACCGCCGGCCGCCAGCCCAGCGTCTCTTCCTCGCTCGCCGAGACCGACCGCCGCGCCTTGTCGCTGTCCGGCGGCGGGCGCAGCGGCGCGATCCCTTCGCCGCCGACCTCGAAGACCTCGATCGGATCGCTCGCCCCCTTGAACAGGTACTCTCCGTGCGCCATCCATTTCAGCGGCGGAAGCGAGATCGAAGCGGAGGCGTCGCCCGCCGATGCAACGACCGGATGTTCGCGAACGAATTGCCGCGCTTCGTCGAAGGCGACGCGCGTGAGGAGGATCTGTCCGCCGACGCCCAGCGACATCACGCGCGCCGCCACGTCCGCCGCCATCCCGACGACCTTCGTCTTCCCGCCCGCCTCGCTCGGCGGGAGCTGCGCAATCTCACCCATGTGGATGCCGATGCGCGCGCGAAGCGCCGCGTCCGCCGGGTCCCATCGCTCCTCTTGCAGCGCACGCTGAAAGCGCAGCGCGAACTGCAGCGCATCCGCGGTCGTGGCGAAGCTGGCGAAGTATCCGTCGCCGGTGTCCTGAAGGATTTCCGCCATCGGCACGGGCGCGATGAGCTGCTTGAAGATCGCGTCGTGCCGCCCCAGCAGCCGCGCGAAAGCCACCGTTCCGAAGCGCGTCTTGAATGCCGTCGAATCGACCAGGTCGGTGAACAGCAGCACCGCGAGGCGCGACGCGGTGGGCGTCGTGGAAGGTGCTGCGACATCGCTGGACATGATGGCGGCGGATTATCGCTCCTCCCCGCGGAGAGAGGCAACGAATTTCCAGGCTACCGTCATCGTCGCGGCAGGGCGGCGAGATATGCGCCGCCGGCGATCAGGAAAATTCCCGCCCAGTTCCACGCCGACGGCCGCTCCTTCAACAAAATTGCCGCGAGGACGATGCCGAGCGGCATGCTCAGCTTGTCGATCGGCGCGACCTGCGACACTTCGGCCAGTCGCAGCGCCTTGAAGTAGAAGATCCAGCTCGTCGCTCCCGCGGCGCCGGAGAGCACGATCGCCAGCAGCGGCCGTCCGCGGACCTGCCCGATCTTCTCCCACGCGCCGATCGCCGTGCAGAAGATCAGCAGCATCAACGTCATCGCGATGCTGCGGATCGTCGTGCCCAGGTTGTCGTCGATCTTCGTCACGCCGATCCGGCCGAAGATCCCGACCATCGAAGCAGCCAGCGCCGACAAGAACGCGTAGAGCAGCCAGGGTTGAAGTGTGGGCATGCGATTTATGTTACCGCGACGCAGGGTGAGATTTGTCATGCTGCGGTACTCCGAAGCATCTGCGTTCCATACCCAGATGCTTCGGAGTACCTCAGCATGACACCACTTGCGGGATGTGACCATCAGGGCGCGACGACCGGTTTATCACCAGCGACCGCCGCCTGACGTCGATTTTCGCCCGGCATCCCCTTGCGATCGTCGCCCAAATCCTTCCGCGCCTTCGCCGCGACCTCCTGCAATCGCTTCATCGCCTCGGCCTGCGATTCGATCACGTCTTTCGCCTCCCCCGGATCCCGCAGCACGTCGTACATCTCGAAATGGTCCTTCGCCGCCCTCGGACCGTCCGCCAGCATCAACTTCATCCCCGCCGCATCGCGAACGGCCATCAGATGGAAGTGCTGATAGTAGTAGAAGGAATCGTGCGGCGATTTCGCTCCGGCGTCGCCGCGCATCAGCGGCAGGATATCTTTCCCGTCGATGATGCGATCGCTCGGCACGTTCGCGCCCGCGACGCCGGCAAAGGTGTTGAACAGATCGAACCCCATCGCCAGCTCACCGCACGTCTGTCCTTCCGCGATTTTGCCCGGCCAGCGCGCGATCATCGGCACGCGCGTGCCGCCTTCGAGCCGCGCCTGATATTTCCCGCCGCGCAGCAGGTGCGGCCGCGACGTATCGACCGTTCCGTACTTCCCGTAGATCTTTTCGAGCTCCGCCGCCCGTTGCCAGAGCGGCCCGTTGTCGCTGTTGAAGACGACCAGCGTGCTGCCCTCGAGATCCAGCTTCTTCAGCGTCTCCATCACCTGCCCGACCGTCCAGTCCAGGCTCTCGACCGCGTCGCCGTACGCGCCGTCCGCCGAATGGCCTTCCCAGCGCTTCGCCACGAACCACGGCGTGTGCGTCTCGACGTTCGCCAGATGCAGATAGAAGGGCCGATCCTTGTTGGCCGTGATGAACTTGATCGCCTCGTCAGTGAAGCGATCCGGACACTCCGCCAGCTTCGCCGGCTGCTCGACAATTCGTTCATCGCGATACAACGGGATCGGCGGGAAGGGCTCGGTCTGTCCGTTCGATTTCGTTCGCTCCGGTCCGTGATCGTTCGGATACGGGATGCCGTAGAACGAATCGAACCCGTGCCGCGTCGGCAGGAACTGCGGCTGACATCCCAGATGCCACTTGCCGATCAGCGCCGTCGCGTACCCGTGCTGCTTGAGCAACTGCGCGATCGTGATCTCGCGATCGCTGATCCCGATGTTGTCGTTGGGAAAGAGCACGCGCGCCACGCCCGTCCGCTCCGCGTAGCACCCGGTGAGCATCGCCATCCGCGAAGGCGTACACGTCGGCGAGGGCGCGTAGAACGAAGTAAACCGCACGCCCTCCGCCGCGAGCTTGTCGATGTTCGGCGTCTTGATCTTCGGCGCGCCGTAGCACCCCACGTCATCGTAGCCGACATCGTCCGCGATGATGTGAACGATGTTCGGCGGGCGTGCCGCGATCGCGGGAGCAGCCAGTACAACAAGTGATACCACCGCTGCCAGGCAGTGCGTCATGCACCGATTAGACCACAGATGCCGCCTTCTTTCTCCGCTTACAAATCAGGTCCTTGCTGTGGGAAGTTCGAATCCATGATCGAGTAATCACCGCCATTGATCACCCCGTCATAGTTGAAGTCACCATTGAGCCATCCGAACAGGACGGTTTGCGGATACGCGGAGTCGATCTGGGCGTAATCGTCGCCCTTGACAACACCGTCGAGGGTCGCATCGCCGCCGTAGGTGTACTTGATCAGGATGTCGCCCGCATCGACGGTAACGTTGAGCCCCGCGCCTTGTCCCCAAACCGCGGTCTGCGATCCCGAGATGCCGAACAAATCCGCCGCGGATGCGATGCCGATGGTGTTCAGGCTGTTTCCACCGGTCGCCGCCGACATCGACGTGATGATCCCCGGGCGGTCCCAATAGACGCTGTTGCCCAAGTCGTAGCTGTACTGTGGAAGGCCTGTGAGGCCGGTGTATTACCCGCCGCTCAACGTCCCGAGCTCGCGAAAAAACGGGGAGCGAAGAAACGGGGCGAAGAAACGGGGGCGAAGAAACGGGGGCGAAGAAACGGGGGGCGAAGAAACGGGGACGCAGATGCAACGAGCAAATCGAACCCAAGCGAAGCCAGTTGGAAACCGAATGGGCGCGGTCAAAAACGCGGAAAGGAGGTGATTACCATGCTCCGCCGATTACAAAACGAACCCATTGCCCGTCCCGTTGCGGCTGCTGCTTTGCTACTGTCGGTTCTCGCCATGTTCATCCGCATCGGCTTCGATCTCGTGTATGACTTGCCGGCGCCGACGTCGATGCTGCTGATGCTTCACACGCATCCGCAACATCGCGCGCAGTTGCTCAAACCCGATCGCATCGCCTTCGAGCCGGTCGTCGGCGAAGAGCGTTATGGGGACTGCTTCGGCAACGTCGCGTCGCGCATCCTTGCGCCGGCGGGGAGCGTTCGCTTCACGTTCGACAACGTCGTCATCGATTCCGGTCGGCCGGAGCCGACGATCGAAGGGGCGGTGCTGCATGCCGTCGATGAACTGCCGGTCGAGTGCATGCCGTTCCTGATGAGCAGCCGGTACTGCGAAGTGGATAAGCTCTCGCAGATGGCGTGGGACCTGTTCGGCAAGACGCCGGCGACCTGGGAGCGCGTGCAGGCGGTGATGGACTGGGTACACGGGCACGTCGAGTTCGGCTATCAGTATGCCTCGTCAACGAAGACGGCCGTCGATGTGTGCGCGGACAAGAAGGGTGTCTGCCGCGACTTCCAGCACCTGGCGATCACGATGCTGCGGGCGCTGAACATCCCGGCGCGCTACGCGACCGGTTACCTCGGCGACATTGGCGTGCCGCCCAATCCGACGCCGATGGATTTCTCGGCGTGGCTCGAGGCCTACGTCGGCGGCAGGTGGTACGCGCTCGACGCCCGGCACAATGCGCCGCGCATCGGGCGCGTTTTGATGGCTCGTGGTCGCGATGCCACGGACGTTGCGCTCACGACCTCGTTCGGGCCGGGCACCTTGACGAAGTTCCAGGTGTGGACGGACGAGATCACCGAACAGGAGGCGGCCAAGCTCCGCTGCGTCATCCCTTCGGCTGCTGCTGCGAGTGCTGAGATTGGGGCGGCTGCGACGTCTCTACCATCGCGGGAGACGCCGACGTCTCGCCCGTCGTCGCGCCCGCCGGCGGCTCGACCAGTTGGATCGACTCCTCCTGAGCCGCCGTCGCGGCTCTCGCGCCGGCCGGACGGAAGCGAACTTCGGGAAGCCGCAGAATCGCCTGACGCAGCGCCTGCTCCCAGCGGTTTCGGATCTTCGCCAGGTCCGGATCGTCCGCGGCGAAGCGCCGCTGGCGCGTGACGTTCAGCTCGTCGACCGGATACGCCAGCAGATCGATCGGCGGGCCGACCGTCACGTTCGACTTCATCGTCGAATCCAGCGAGAGCAGCGCGTACTTCGCCGCCTCCTCCAGCGTCGTGCGATCGAAGCGGATGCCGCGATCGAGGATTGGCCGGCCGTATTTCGTCTCGCCGATCTGGAGGAACGGCGATTCTTCGGTGGCGGCGAGCGGGTTGCCCTGCGGGTAGACGAGGTAAAGCTCCGGCGGCTGTCCTTTGACTTGCCCGCCGAGGATGAGATGGACGTTGAAGCGGTACTCATCGCGCTCCAGCGCCGGGCGATCGATGTCAGACACCCGCCGCACCTGTTCGCCCACGACGCGCGCGGCGTCATACATCGACGGGGCGGTGGCCAGTCCCTTGCCCGCGTCGAAGTCACGCCGCAGGAGGGTCATGATCGATTGCGTGAGCGACAGGCTGCCGCTGGTCAAAACAACGAACACCCTCTCGCCCGGCTGGACGAAGGTGTGCATCTTTTTGACAACGTTGACCTGATCATATCCGGCATTTGACCGGGAATCCGATGCCATGATCAGGCCGTGCTTCGTGACGATGCCGAGACAATAAGTCATGCGATTCGCTGCATCCTATCAACTTCATTATCGGCTTTAAGGGGGCGGTAATGC
>JAICTV010000047.1 GCA_025936175.1 Phycisphaerae bacterium | reverse complement strand
AGCGCCTGATGGTCGCCGGCGGGAATCTGCTGACGCATTACAACTATCACAAGTGCGACGCCGACGTTTGCGCCGACGGCGCCGAGCTGGAGTTCCTCATTCGCACGACCGGCGGCGAAGCGGACGTCGATGTCGTCGCCGACACGCGCTGCGAAGGAACGCTTCCCGCGAGGTCACCATTCGCGACCTGTCAGGAAGCGCGCCGATTCGCGGGGCCGCTGCCGTTCACATTCGACTACGAGCGAAACACGCATTCGATCATCGCGATCCGCGGCGTGCGCGAGAACTGGTCGCCGCGACTGGTGAACGTGAATGTTCGCAGGCTGACCTTCTTCGATCAGCCGGCGTTTCGCGGTATCAAACCGGTTCTCGCGAGCGCGTTCTACGTCGGCGATATCCCGTATCGGTGGAACCGCGGCGTGCGGCATCCGCTGCCGCGCGACCCGCGCGGGCGGGAGGAGCGATCATGAGCCGCGGCCGCTTGCATGGCGTGATGCAGATCGTGCGGTTCAACTGGCCGTTCTACGTGATCGCGCCGCTGGTCGTTGTCGCGGCCGGCGTGCTCGCAATGCGACTGAGCGGCGCGACACGCGTCGTGATGTCGATCGGCGCCGCCGCGGCTGCGTGGTGGATCATCGCGTCGCTCGTCGTGTCGTATTGGGTGTACGATCTCTCGGCGCTGCGAGGCTGGAAGTGGATCAGTCAAACGCTGAAGTCGCCTCCCGGATCGTGGCTCAATCTTCATGCGACGATCGACGAATCGACCGCGACGTTGCAATCGCTTTTCCCGGACTCGGCCGGCCGCTCGCTGGACTTCTTCGACGCGGACGTGATGACCGAGCCGTCGATCCGCCGGGCGCGCCGGCTCGCGCACGATGCGCAGCCGTCGGAACCGGCGAATTTCCGATGCTTGCCGGCCGGCGACGCGTCGCAGGATGCGGCGTTCATGTTGCTCAGCGCGCACGAGCTTCGCCGGCATGAAGAGCGCGTCGCGCTGCTGCGCGACGTGCATCGCGTAATCGCGCCCGGCGGACGCGCGATCGTCGCGGAACACCTCCGCGACCTCGCCAACTTCCTCGCCTTCGGCCCCGGCTTCGTCCACTTCCACTCGCGTCGAACGTGGCTGCGCGCCTTCGCGAACGCAGGTCTCGCCGTCGAATCAAACTTTCGCATCACCCCCTTCATCGCCGTCTTCGTTTTGAGGAGGTCATCATGACTGGCCTGGAGCTTCACCTTCGCGTCATGGGCATCATCATGCTGCTGCTGGTCGCGATGAACCTGCACATCCCGAAGCGTTTTCACTGGAAGCAGGAGATGGCCGGCCTGTCGCTGCTCAACCGCCAGATCTTCCAGGTGCACGCGGCGTTCATCTGCATCATCCTCGCCCTCTTCGCCGCGCTGCTGCTGACGCTGACGCGAGAACTGCTCGAGCCGACGAAGCTCGCGCGCGGGATTCTCGGCGGGATGGCCGCGTTCTGGTTCTGCCGGATGATCTGCCAATGGTTCGTGTACGACAGCCGGACCTGGCGCGGCGATCGGCTGCTCACCGCGATGCACGTGATCTTCAGCGGCGTCTGGGTCTACTTCGTCGCGACGCTGGGCTTCGCGTTGTGGCGAAGTTGTGCGGGTCCGCGACTGTAGGGGCGAGGCCTGCCTCGCCCTCTTTCAAGCCGACAGAGGGCGACACGGATGTCGCCCCTGCAGGGAAAGGTCATGCCGGGCGCGTCGCCGAACGTCGGGCGATCGCCTGAATCGCTTCATCGAGTCGGCGCCGCACGTCCCGGTCGCGCGGGCGAAGACGCGCCAGCTCCTCGAGGTACGCGCCGGCTTCTTCGCAGCGCCCGCGCGACATGAGCAGCTCGGCCAGGCGCGAAAGGTCGGCTTCGATCGGCTGTTTGAGCGCGGGCGGGAGCTTTCGCCGCAGGGCCAGCGTCTCCTTCATCAGTGCAATCGCCTCATCGACGCGCTCGAGGTGGATCAAGGCGGCGGCGAGGTTGTCGCGCGCGGGCAGGTTGCTCGGCTGCGACGCGACCGCGGTCGCGTAGTATTTCCGTGCCGTCGGGTAATCGCCGCGGGTGAAGTAGAGGATGCCGAGGTTGTTGTTGGCGGCGGGACTGTTCGGGTTCACCGTCAGCGCGTGCCGCATCAGCGTTTCGTCGTTCGCCCAGACCTCGACTTGAAGGAACGATCGCACCGCCAGCGCGATGATGACGACGACGCAGACGATCCCCACCTGCGGCCGCGGGTGCTGCGCGACGAGCGTCGCGACCGCCAGCGCCACGCCTAGCATCGAAAGGTAGACGTAGCGGTCGGCGACGGTGGAGTAGTTCTGAAAGACGAAGGGCGTGAGGCCGAGGACGGGAGCGACGCCGAGGACAAAGATCAGCAAGCCGGCGATGATCCGCCGCTCGCGCGCGATCGCGACGAGGACGACGGCGACGGCCAGCGCGATCCACCATCGCGTGTGCTCGATGACACCGGGTCTTAGGCCGTAATCAATGCCCAATCGCGCGGGCCAGACGAGCTTGAAGAGGTAGAAGCCGAGCGCGTTCGCGGCGCCGATGAACCGCTGCAGCACCGGCGGCGCGACCAGCTCGGGCGTTGGCTGCGATCGCGTCGTCCAGATCAGACACGGGATCATCAGCGCGATCCACGGCAGCGCCGAGTGCGCGACCAGCTTCCACGATCGCCCGATGACCAGGCCGTCGATGAGGATGACGATGAAGGGCACCACGACGGCGGCGGGCTTGGCGAAGAGAGCGATAACCAGCGCGAACGCCGCGATCGCGTAATGCAGCCATCGCCGTTTCGTCGTTACGGTCGCGCACGTCACATATTGCCAGATCGCCAGCAGCGAGAAGACGCCGCAGAGGAGGTCCTTCATTCCGGTCGTCCACGCGACGGGCTCCACTTGCAGTGGGTGCAGGGCAAAGATCAGCGCCCCGACCAATGACGCTGACTCGTGCTTGATGAGCCGGCGCAGGATTTCCAACACGATCAGCGCACACGCGAGGTGCACGAGCAGGTTCGCCGCGTGAAAGACCCACGGGTTGAGCGACGCTGCCGTTCCCGCCGGCGCGCCCGGCACCTGCGCGATCTTCGCCAGGCCCCACCACGTCGTGTAAACCGCCGGGATGTACATCCGCGCGTGCGGCTGTTGCCAGAGTTTGACCAGCCCCTGCGGCGTGGGCGGGTTGATGAGCGGGTTGGCGTAGATGAGCTGCTGATCGTCCCAGCCGGCGACGAACTCGTGGCCGCAGCTTCGCCAGAAGGTGGCGATGACCGCGATGATGACGATCGCGATCGAGACGCGGTGGAGGTTTTCCAGGGAGCGGCGGTCGCGGTTTGGCGATGGCGCAGCGGTCACGGGAGGGTGATCCTACACCATGAAGATCGGGTCATTGAATCATCGGGCCATTGAGCCATTGAAGATCCGGCTTTCAATGACTCAATGACTCAATGACTCAATGACTCAATGACTCAATGGCTCAATGACTCAATGACTCAACCGCTCCGATCACCGCCGCCATCCGCCCGGTGACGCCGCGGTCGCGGCGGTGGGAGAAGAACTCATTTTCGTCGCGGAAGGTGCAGCGGTCGGTGGTGTCGATGCGATCGGCGGGTACCCCGATCTTCAGCAACTGCTGCTGAATCGCGCGGCGAAGATCGACGTGGCCTTTGCCGTCGTCGCGGCGGCGGACGAGCGAGCGGTCGTCAAAGGCGGCCTCGAACTGCTCGATCACCTCCGGCCCGACTTCGAACGCGTCGAAGCCGATGCACGGGCCGATGGCGGCGACGAGCGGGATGTCCGTCATCTCGCGCAGCGCCGCGATCGCGCGCGGGACGACGCCGGCGATCACGCCGCGCCATCCGGCGTGCACCGCCGCGACGACTTTGCCGTCATCCGATGCCATCAGCACCGGCACGCAATCGGCGACGCGCACCGACATCAGCCGGGACGGATCGTCGCTCACCAGCGCATCGGCCTTCGGCCCGTTCTCGAACGCATCGCCGCGGCGGACGCGCACGACTTCGCCGCCGTGCACCTGGTGCACCCAGCAGCGCGGTCGATCGCCGCACCGAATCGCCGACTGCAGCAGCGCGAAGTTCTCATAGATGCGCGGATAGTCGTCCTGGATGTCGCACCCGCTGGGGTTGCCGAGGTTGAGCGAATCGAACGGCGGCGGGCTCAGACCGCCGAGACGCGTGCTGAACGCGTGCGGCACCCCCCCTTCTCCCCGCGCTTCCAGCAGTGGAGACACGTAATAGACGGGGCCGTTGTTGGCGGTGCGACGCCGCAGCACGACATGGACGGTACGGATTGCCCGGCCATTTTGTAGGGGCGACGCCTGCGTCGCTCTCCCGCGAGCGCCCGCATCGAACGCCGGGCGACGCAGGCGTCGCCCCTACCAATTCGTCGCGCGCTTGCGTAGGTTGATTGGTCCGATGCCCGACGCCCGCCTCGACATCCTTGATCACCCTTTCACCGCGACCTTCTCCCCGCCGGGATCGAAATCGCTCACCAACCGCGCGCTGGTGCTGGCAGCGCTGGCGGACGGCGTCTGCGACCTCTCGAACGTCCTCTTCGCGGATGACACGCACGTGATGCTCGAGGGTTTGACGAAGCTGGGCTTTCACCTGGTCATCGATCACGAAGCGCGGACCGTTCGCGTGCACGGCCGCGGGGGACGGATTGATCCGAAGGGGGGGCAAGCCGAGATCTTCTGCGGCAACAGCGGGACGACCATCCGCTTCCTCACCGCGCTGTGCTCACTCGGAACGGGCCGCTTCACGCTCGACGGCGTCCCGCGCATGCGCGCGCGGCCGATCGGGGCGCTGAGCGGGATGCTCAAGAACCTGGGCGTGCGCATCACGCACTCGCCCGAGGCCGAGGGCTTCCCGCCGGTGCACGTCGAAGCGCACGGACTGCCCGGCGGGTTCGTGCGCTACGGCTCGGAAGTCTCCAGCCAGTACCTCTCGGCGATCCTGATGGTCGCGCCGTACGCGCGGATCGAGGTCGAGGTCACGCTCGACGGCCCGCAGACGAGCTGGCCCTACGTCGCGATGACGATGCAGCTCATGGACCACTTCGGCGTCACGCCCGAGCTGATCCGCGACCCGGAAACATACGAGCCGAAGAAGATCATCATCCCGCGCGGCAAGTACGCCGCGACCCACTACGCGATCGAGCCGGATGCCAGCAACGCCAGCTATTTCCTGGCGCTGGCCGCGATCCACCCGGGTTCGAAGATCACCATCGAAGGTCTGGGCAAACAATCGCTGCAGGGCGACGTCGGCTTCGCGGACGTGCTGCACAAAATGGGCGCGGACCTGGTCTTCGGCAAGGATTTTATGACGATCGTCTCGCCGCCCGATCGCAAGCTCGAAGGGATCGACGTCGATCTCTCCAACATGCCGGATACCGCGCAGACGCTGGCGGTGACCGCCCTCTTCGCCGAAGGGACGACCACGATCCGCGGCCTGCGCACGCTGAAGGTGAAGGAGACCGACCGCCTGCTGGCGCTGAAGACCGAGTTATTGAAACTCGGCGCGGAGATCGAGATCGAGAACGACGACACGCTGATCATCACGCCGCCGGAAGACGGCGTGCACGGACTGAAACGAGCCGCCCCCCCTGAAATCGCGACCTACGACGATCACCGCATGGCGATGAGCTTCGCGCTGGCGGCGACGAAGATCCACGGAGTCGTCATCAAGGACGCTCAGTGCGTGAACAAGACGTACCCGCAGTTCTTCGACGACCTGGCGAAGGTGGTCGCCGCTCGAAACAAATAGCAAAGGTTCACCACGAAGCCACGAAGCCACGAAGAACACGAAGCGTCTGCCACTGCCGGGAACCGCTTCGTGCCCTTCGTGGCTTCGTGGTAAAAATCTCTTTTGGATCAAGCCGCGCCGTTCAGCGCGGCATCCCCCTGCACGTCGCCGCTTACGCCGAGGTTGACGTTGAAGCGCGCCGCCTCGCCCTGGCCGGTCGGGCGGCTGGCGGTGATCTCGTAGATCACCCGCGCCGCGCCGGCGGGGAGCGTGCGGTCGATGAACCTGCGCTTGCCGGCCTGTTTGAGGTAGACGAACTTGCCGCCGTCGATCGATCGGTGGATCAAATACTGCGTCCCCTTGCTCCCTCTGGGGATGCGGCAGGTCCAGCGCAGCTCGAGCGCGCTGCTGGGGAGCAGTTTGTACTGAAACCCACCGGGCGTCCCCGGCGGCCGCAGGCGCGAGGGCCGCGCGGGGGCATCGACCCAGGCGCGCAAGTACACGCCGACTCCTTCACTCTTGGCGGCATTCTTGATCCGCAGGAGCATCAACGAGCCGCGTCGGTCGAGTCGCTTGAGCGCGGAGTTCCACTTCGCCGTCGCCGTCCGCGCGGATTGCAGGTGGGCCTGCTGCTCGCCGAACGCCTGCTCCGCCGCGGCGAGGTCGGCGTCGAAGGCGGCGAGGGTCTCGGCGTCGAGGCCGATCGATTCGCCCTGGCTCAGCCAGACGTCGCGGTGGGCCTGGAAGAAGCGGAGTTTGCCTTTTCGGTCGCGCGGGACGATGGGCATGGGGGTCCTAATAATGCTGAATGATGAACGATGAACGAAGACGATCGCCGCGCTCCGGGAGGGCGAGGCTCCCGCCGAGCCGGTCTTTGTCATCGCGTGAACGATCCGAGGCCGCTGAGCGCGCCAGTTGCGGCCTGCACGATGAGCGTGCATCCCTGTCAAACGATCCGCGAGGGCGTCACGATGATCGTGCAGGCCGCGCGAGCCGTTCTTCTTCGAACAAATACGAGGAAGGAAGGCGAGAGGAGAGACCGCATCAGGCCCCAAGCGGTTTCTCCTCACGACGACGAGTACGTCGTCGACGCCTTCCTTCCTCGTGCTCCATCCATCCACTCTCCTCATCCACTTCCCCCATTCATGCCCCCCGGTGGTGCGGCGCGCGGTCGACCAGAATGACCGCCAATGCGATCGACGCGAACGCATTGGGGTCATTGGATTGTGCTCGCGCTGACGATCCTGATCCCGATTGGCATCGGCGGCAGCGCGCTGCTGCGGGTGTTGCACCCGAAGGACGAGATATCTGGCATGGGCAACGCCGTGCTCGCGCTGCTAGCCGTCGTCTTCCTGATCGGCTGGGCGTCCAAGGTGCGGCAGTCGCGATTGAACGACCGCCAATCGGGGGCATGAATGGGGGAAGTGGAAAGCAGAGTGGAGGATGAGAGCCCGAGAGAAGGAGGCGAGGAGAAAACCCTTGGGGCCGGATGGGTTGTCTCCTCGCCTCCTTCTCTCGGTCTTCGCGTCTAAAAGAGAAGCTCAACGCGCGTCAGGACGTCGACGGCGATCATCCCGGCGGCCAGGTGAAACTTCGCCCGGCCAACACATGCAGATGCAGATGAAACACCGACTGCTGCGCGCCGGGGCCGCAGTTGAAGACGCAGCGGTAATCGCTGTGGCCCAGCCCGCGCATCACCTTCTGCGCGACGAGAAAGCAGCCGCCGACCAGCCCGGCGTCCGCGGGCGTCATATCATTGAGCGTCGCGATCGGCTTCTTCGGAATAACCAGCAGGTGCACCGGCGCGGCGGGCTGGATGTCGTGGATGACGAGGTATTGATCGTCCTCGTACTGGATCTTGGCCGGGATCTGTTTCGCGATGATTTTGGAGAAGAGGGTGTCAGACATGGGAGGTTTGAAGTTGGAGGGTTTGAAGTTTGAGGCTCAATTGCGGCAAAGCCCTCGCCGCCGTCAACGCCGCTGCCTCATCAAACTACAAATAACAAACCCCAAATAACAGCCGTGTTCACCTTCCTCATCGAAACCTTCATCCTCGGCCTTAAGAACCTGCGGCTGCACAAGTTGCGCTCTCTCCTGACGGCGCTGGGCATCATCTTCGGCGTCGCGGCGGTCATCATCATGGTCGCGATCGGCGAAGGGACCAAGCAGGCGGCGCTCGAGCAGATCCGACAGCTCGGGGCGAGCAACATCCTGCTGCGCTCGGCCGAGCCGCCGGAGAGCAACGACGCCTCGAGCAAGTCGCAGCGCGTGCTGCGCTACGGGCTGACCTCGACCGATCTCGATCGCGTCAAGACGCTGGAGGGCAAGGGGGGGCTCAAGCAGGTCGTGCGCGTGCGCGACACGCGGCAGAAGGTGATCGCGGGATCAATCCTCGCGCCGACCGCCAACGCGATCGGCACCGAGCCGGCGCTGTTCCAGATGATCAATTTGAAGACCGAGCGCGGCGAGACGTTCACCGGCGTGCAGTACGATCGCGCCGACGCGGTCTGCGTGCTGGGCGCGACGGCGGCCAAGCAATTGTTCCCCTACACCGATCCGATGGGGCAGACGGTGCAGGTCGGGACCAAGCAGTTCAGCAGCGTGATGCTCACCGTCATCGGCGTGCTGGAGCCGACCGGCCTGCGCGCGGGGAGCGAAGGCGCGTCGATGATGCGGCTCGATCCGGATCAGGGCGTCTACTTCCCCTACTCACTGGCCAAGGCGGTCTTCGGCGACACGATCATGCGCCTGGCCGCCGGGACCTTCGAGCGCAAGAACATCGAGCTGACCGAGATCTGGCTGCAGGCGGCGAACGTGGCGGACGTCGAGCACCTCGCGGCGACGGCGGAGAATCTCCTGAAGATCGGCCACGGCGACAAGATCGATTACGAAGTGAAAGCGCCGATCCAGATCCTGCGCAACGCCGAGCGGCTCAACCGCATGTTCAACTTCATCATGGTGGGCATCGCCAGCTTCTCGCTGGTGGTCGGCGGGATCGGGATCATGAACATCATGCTGGCGACGGTGACCGAGCGCACCAAGGAGATCGGCATCCGCCGCGCGCTGGGGGCCAAGCGCCGGCACATCACGCTGCAGTTCCTGATCGAGACGACGGTGATCTCGCTGAGCGGCGGTCTGATCGGCATCCTGATCGGCGCCGGTGCGGCGAAAGCGCTGCCGTGGATCGTCGAAAAATTCAGCCATCAGAACTATCCGACCAGCATCACCGAGTGGTCGGTGCTCGGCAGCTTCATCGTCAGCGGGATGATCGGGATCGGCTTCGGGCTGTATCCCGCGGTGATGGCGGCGAAGATGAACCCGATCGAAGCGCTAAGACATGAATGAGGGAATTGAGTCATTGAGCCATTGATCAATGACTCAATGACTCAATGACTCAATCCGCCGCAGGCGCAAAGTCGATCACCTTCACGAACATCTCGCGCTCGCGCGGGCCGTCGAACTCGCAGAAGTAGACGCCCTGCCAGCGGCCGAGAACCAAATCGCCGTGCTCGATGAGGATGGTCGCGCTGTTGCCGAGCATCGCGGTCTTGAGGTGGCTGTCGCTGTTGCCCTCATCGTGCTGGTAATAGGCCTCGTTCTTGGGCACGAGCGATTCGAGCTTCTTCAAGAGGTCGTGCTTCACGTCCGGGTCGTAGTTCTCGTTGATGGTGACGGCGGCGGTGGTGTGGGGGATGTAGACGATCGCCATGCCGTCGGCGACGCGCTTCTGCTTGACGATCCGGCGGACCGAATCGGTGACATCGACGATCTCACTGCGGCTGCGCGTGCGCACCAGCTCTTTGACGATGGCGTGACTTTGCATGTTGATCGATCTCCGCGAAGAAGCCGAAGCGCACCGCGCGGCGAAGCCGCACGCGCGAGGCCCGGACCAGCTCCAGCTTGTATTTGCCCGCGCGAAGGTACGAGACGCCGTCGCGCAGATAAGAGACGTGGCCCGTCTCGTCGGTCAGCTCGAACCAGAGTTCCGGCAGCGAGCGGGAGAGTTTCCGGGACGACCGTTTCGCACGGCTCGGCTCGATCTTCTCGAACGAGACGATCAGCCGGTGCTCGCCTGATGCTGGATATTGCGCCGGCGCGGCGGGCAGCAGTTCCGCGACGATCCGCCGCGCGTTTCGCGGCAGGCGCTGCTCGGGATCGCGGTGGGCGATCTTGTCCTTGGTGTAGGGTTTGGGTTTCACCAGCGCGAGCCGCGCGGCGAGTTCCCATTCGGGGGACCGTCGCGGACAACTCAGCACGACCCAGCGATCAAGGTGCTGGGTGCCGGCGTGGCCGGGGCCGCGGGGAACGACTGGAAGCGGTCGTGACACGGCGAATCTTAGGCAGCGGACTAAAAGCGAAAATCGACGGGCCTGGGAAATCCCCAATCACCGGCGAGCGCATCGGCCGCGTGCTCGGGATCGTCGCCCGGCCAGCGGCCGCCGTTGCGCAGGTGCGCGTGGGCCAGCTCGTGCGCGATCACCCAGCGCACGAAATCGACGGGCCGGCGGCGGAGCGTCCGCTTGAGCACGACGGCGCGGCCCGGGCCGCGCGATTTGGCCGAGAGTTTCACCGGCACGTGGAAGACTCGGCCGGGCGCCGGCTCGTAATCGCACATCGTGAACGCCGGATCGTCCATCAGGTCCCGCCGCACGTCGTGCGGCAGCGATGCGATCACCTCGGCCGCGTGCGCGTGCAGGTGCTCGTCGAGGGCGAAGGGGCGGAGCCAATGGTCGATGTCGGCGGTCACGTCGCACGATGATATGCCGCCGATGGGGGATGAGGAAACGACGAAGGAGGATGGCAAGGGACATTCGCCATCCTCCTTCGCGATTGTCTTATCAGTCGGCCGCGCGTTACGGCAGCACGATCGTCTGCCCCGCCTGGATCTTGTTCGGATCCAGCTTGGGGTTGGCGGCGGCGATGCTCTTCCACTTGTTGCCGTTGCCGTAATGCGACTGGGCGATCGACCAGAGCGATTCGCCCTTCTTGATGGTGTACTTCGTGCCGCCGGCGCTCTTGGCCGAGGCGGTGCGGTCATGACTCGAGGAGACGGCGCGCCTGGGCGCGGGCGACTGCGCCGTGGGCGAGGACGACGCGATGTCATCCGCCGGAAGCTCGGCGGCGGACGCCGTCGGCTGAACCGGCGCATCGGCGATCACCGGCTGCGCGGGCGCGGGCGGGGTGTACGCCATCGCCGGGGCCGGCGTCGCGGGGACGTTCAGCGCGCTGCTGTTCATCGACGGCGACGTGCTGGCTTTCTTGTTGTTCTGACAGCCGACGGCCATCGCGCCGGCGGCAACTGCGATCAGGGTCCATTTGGTCACGGCGAGCCTCCTTGCTCAGGATTTGCTTGGTATTGCAAAGGTCATCGCACCGCCGTCAGACGGTGCATTTGTGCTTTTATCGGACGTCGGGCCGGGGGACTTGAACAAATTTTCCCTCTAAAATGCGCCCCGCCGCATGGCCGTTCAATGGATGATCTTCGCCGCCGTCATGTTGATCACGCTGGCGCTGCTCTGCTGCGCGCTGGTGGTGCTGATGGCGAACACGCTTCTGCGGCCCAATCGCATGACCGACGCGCGGGCGACGTGGATCCTCAAGCGGCTGTCGCCGCGCGATTTGAATCTGGATTTCGAGGAGCTTTCGTTCGACGTGCGCGACGAGCGGACCGCCAAGCCGCTGAAAATCCGCGCCTGGTGGATCCCCGCCGGTGCGCCGGCGACCAAGACGATGCTCCTGATCCACGGTTACGCCGACGCGAAGGTCGGCGGCATCGCCTGGGCCCCCGCCATCCATTCGTGCGGCTGGAACATCCTCGCGATCGACCTCCGCGCCCACGGCGAAAGTGGCGGCGTCCATTCGACCGCGGGATTCTGGGAACGTCATGACGTCAACCAGGTGCTCAACCAATTCCGCGCCGGCAGACCGCGCCAGACGCACAGGCTGGCGATCTTCGGCGTCAGCCTCGGCGCCGCCGTCGCGCTGGCGGCAACGGTCGAGCGCGATCCGTGCGACATCGCCGGCGTGATCCTGGAAAGCCCCTTCGGCGATTACCGCCGCGCCATCACCGCGCACGGCCGGATGCGCGGGCTTCCCCAAGGCATCATTCGCGACGCCGCCGTGCGATTGGCCGAGATGATCAGCGGCGCCGACTTCCGCGCCGTCCGCCCGGAGGACCTCGTCAAGCAGGTCAAATGTCCGGTCATGCTGATCCAGGCCGGCGACGATCCGTTTATCCTGGACGATGATTACCAAGCCATGGCGGCGGCGGTATGCTCGCGCGGAAATGCGCTCGACGTCGTGTGGCAGGTCGATCGCGCGGGGCACGTGCTCAGCCTGGCGGTTTCGCCGCAGGAGTTTGTCGCGCGACTGTGCGCCTTCCTCGATTCGCTGCCTGCGCCAATGGCATCGCGTTCGGCGGCGGAGGTTGGTGAGCAGACGCGGCGCGACGAAGTCAGCTCGCCAACCACTTCTCAATAAGATCGAGTCGCTCGAAGTATTGGAGCGATTCCCCGGGCTCGCTCGGCGCGAGCAATTCCGCCGCGACCAGCGCCCCCACCACGCGTCCGACGGCGGCAGACGTAAGCAACTCTCTGGATCGCAGCAATTCCTTGCAGCGTTTGCTTCCGCTGGCGCGCTCTTCCACCAGTTCGATCACGGCTTGGCAAATCTCGCCAGCTCCTGCGCCGCCTGCGGCATAGCCCATCGACGATCGCGTCAGCAGCGCCTGCCGCACCGCCCGGATGACCAGGCGCGCCGCGCCGAGCGGCACGGCGGCCGATTTCGCGGCCGCCGCGAGCTGTTCGGCACAGGCGATGTCGCCGGGCGCGCCGACCTTGTGTGCCAGCGTGGTGCAGACGGGGTAGCCACACTCGGGGCACTGATCACTCGAGTCGCAGCCGCGCAGGCTGTAACCGCAGGATGCGCAGGACAGATCGCAATCGAACGGGTCCACGTCGCGCACGCCACGCTCACTTCTTGCGCGGAGAATCCGACGCCGCCTTGCTCACCAGCAGCTTGAACGGCGCGAGATGTTCCGGCTCGTCGGCGAGACGCTCGGGGTGCCACTGCACGGCGGCGAAAAGCGGCATCGTCGGGTCTTCGAACGCTTCGATCACGCCGTCGGGCGCGGTCGCGATGACGCGCAAGCCGCGACCGATCTTTTTCACCGCCTGCTTGTGATACGTGTTCACCGAGACGTCGCTCTTGCCGATCGCTTTGCCGATCTGGCTGTTCACGTCGAGCTTGATCGGATGCCGGCCTGGCTCTTTGTCCGGGAGTCGCCGGTGTTCGAGACGATTCTTCTCGTCTTCGCAGGGCTGGTCCGGGAGGAACTGGATGAGCGATCCGCCGCGGTAGACGTTCATGAGCTGCGAGCCGAAACACACCCCCAGCGCCGGCACACGGCGCTTCTCAACCTCGGCGATCAGCGCGAACTCGAACTCCTGCCGCCGGACGTCCATCTTTGCGCACCTGGGGTGCCATTCCTCGTCGCAGTATTTCTTCGGGTCCATGTCGTTCCCGCCGGTGAAGCAGATGCCGTCGAGAAGATCGACGTACTGCGGGATCAGCGCGTGATCGACGGCGTAGGGAATCAGCAGCGGCAAGCCGCCGGCGCGCTCGACGGCCTGCGCGTAGGTGATCGTGGACATGTAGCGCGTGTCGTCGTCGTTGGAGTCGGTCGTGATGCCGATGACGGGGCGTGGGTTCATGCACGAATATTAGCTGCTCACCGGTGCACAAGAAAATGAGTCGACACCTGACGATGTCATGCTGAGGTACTCCGAAGCATCTGGCTGTGGAACGCAGTCCTTCGCGGAGTACCGCTCAGGATGACGTGCTTCGAGGCGCCTCGCTTTTAGGTCAGGTAGTGCCGCAGGCGCTCGGCGAGCTGGCGGAAGGTTTCCGGCGGCAGCATCACTTCCTTGAGCATTTGCGTGATGTGATCCGCCGAGAGGCGGTGAAAGTCGCGCTCGATCGGCATGATGCACACGCCGCCCAGGTCCACCGACGCGGGGCTGAGCAGCAGCTTCTCGTCGCCCTCTGCGAAGTAGAACGCCGGGCGGTGCTTGGCGCGGGGGAAGATGATCACCTTCCAAGCGGCGGAATCGAACCAGCACAGGACGTTCATCATCGGCTCATCGTCCAGCGGCACCAGATCGTTGAGCGTGCGATAAAGCGAGCGGAACGCCGCTTCGAGCGCCGTCGCATCGGATGATTCGAACGCGATGAACGATCGCGTGCACGCGCAGGCGTAGGCGGTGACGCCGTTGTTGCGCGCGAGCGGATCGCCCTTGAGACGATCGAACTCCGACTCGATCGTCATGAAGCCGCGCGTGCCCGCCTGAAAGTGCATGTGATCGGGCGCGGAAGCGCCGCACTTGGGGCCGTTGTAGAAGACGGTGTAGCGCGGCGCGACCGCTGCGGCGAGATGCAGCAGCTCGACGAACGAATCGGCGATCCGCTGCGGGCGATGGTCCGTGGTGACGACGGTGAAATGTTCCGGCAGGATCGGAAACGGATTGCACAGGACGATGTACCCGTCGCCGTTGAACGACACGCCGCGCTGCTCGGCGGGCAGGTTCGCGGTGCAGAGGAAGCAGGGACGCTGCGCGATCGACTTCGCATCCACCTTCGCCGCCGATGAGATGATCCGGCGCGGGTTGAACTGCACGCGCATCGTGAAGTCGGGCATCGGGATCTGGCGCGTCTGCACGTGCTCGAGCGCGGTGACGCCTTCGCCGAGCAGCGCCCACGTGCGCACCTGCTGCTCGCGCAGCGCGTGCGCGCGCGAGGCGAGATCGCTGGGCGTTGTTGCCGGGAGCTCCAGGAGCATTACGTCATTTCCCCGAATTCTTCCGCTGCCGCGCCAGGATCTCGAACGTCCTGAGCTTGTCCTTGTACGCGTTGAAGGTATTGGATTTGACGATGTCGATGTCAGCGTCGGTGTTCCCCTCCCACCGCCGGCAGAGGTAGATCGGATCGTAGATCCGGCCGATCTGATGTTCGCGCGAGATAGCCAGGCCGACGGCGTAATCTTCGCCGTAGCTGACGTTGGGGATGTTGATCTTGCGCAGCAGCGGCGTGAAGAACGCGCGCGGGGCGCCGAGGCCGTTGATCCGCAGCGCGTTGTTCCGCCCGTTGTCCGGCGTCCATTCCTTGTGATCGATCACGCCGGGGGGAAGTTCCTGCAGCGCGAAGTTCGTCATCATGTAAGAGCCGATGACCATCGCGCACTTTTCCTTGCGGAAGCAATCGACCACTTTCTGGAGCGTCGTCTCGTCCTTATACAGGTCGTCGCTGTCGAGCTGCACCGCGAAGCGGCCGCACTGGAGGTGATGCACGCCTTCGTTCCAGCACCCGCCGATGCCGAGGTCCGTGCGCTCGGGGACGACGTGGATGACGCGGTCGTCCTGCTTGGCGTAATCGCGGAGGATCTTCGTCGTGCCGTCGGTCGAGTGGTTGTCGACGATGATGCAGTTGAACTTGAAGTTGGTCTTCTGCTTGAGCACCGACGTGACCGCCTCGGCGACGGTCTTCTCGCGGTTCTTCACCGGGATGATGACGGAGGCTTCGACATCGAAGTGCCCGTCTTCGAGGCTGATCGATTTGAAGCCCGGTCGAAGGTAAGCGCCGATGCGTTTCAAATGATCGGTTGCGACCTGCTCCATCTCGATCTGCACGGCGCGGTTGCGCGGGTCGACGTAATCGAACTGCTTCTCGCCGCTCTTGCGGACGTCGATCTCGATTTTGCTGTAGAGGAACTCGGCGATACGCAGCACCGCGGCGCGGCGCGAAACGGCCAGGCGAAGTGCGTACAAGCCGGCATGGCAATAGTCGGGCCCGGCGATCTCCGCATCCGATGTCTTGGCGGTCGCGGCGTCGAAGAGGATAACCGAGCCGAAATTGAAATCATCGCGAATGCTGCCGAGCTGATAATCCGTCACCGGGTGCGGCGTGCGCTTCTGCTTCTTGTCGATGTCGTAGTAATCGCTGTAGACGAGACCCGCGCCGGTGGATTCGGCGACCTGGTGCATGCGCTCGATGCCGTGCTCGACGAACTCGATGGGCGTGTTGTGCGTGACGAGCAGCACGTGCGTCGATCCGCCATTGCCGCTCCCGGCGTGTTTGATGATCAGGTCGATCGTGCGGCTGGAGGTCACCGCATCGACTTCAAGCGTCTCGCAACCGGCGATGTCGCCCTCGCTGGTCACCGCCAGCAGGTAGATCTTGTCCACCAGCCCCGACCGGCGCAAATGCTCGACGGTGTGGCGTGTAAATTCGCTACCGCTGTACGGCACAAACGCGGTGATCGGCTTGGACACGAAACGGCTCCTCCGGAGATGCGGCCCCGATGCAGCCCCAGAGTTTAGCGATTCTTGGCCGGAGGAAAATGGCCCCGCACGTGTGAGTTTCAATACATCAGACTTCGACGACTTCCGTCGCCTTTGCCTTGCCCGCTTTCTTGCGGGCGTTTTCAGTCAGAAGCGCCTTGCGCAGGCGGATGGACGCCGGCGTGGCCTCGACCAGCTCGTCTTCCTCGATGTACTCCAGCGCCTGCTCGAGCGTCATCTTGCGCGGGGGCTTGAGGATGATATTTTCGTCGCTGCTGGTGGTGCGCATGTTGGTGAGCTGCTTGGCGGTCGTCGGGTTGACGGTCATGTCGTTGTCGCGCGCGTTCTCGGCGACGATCTGGCCCTCGTAGACCGGGTCCTGCGGCGAGACGAACATCACACCACGCTCCTGCAGGTTGTTCAGCGCGAAGGCGTTCACCGTTCCCGCGGTCATGCTCACCATGACGCCGTTGGGCCGGCCGGGGACGGTGCCGCGGGCGGCGGCGTACTCGTGAAAGTTGTGGTGCATGATCGCTTCGCCCTGCGTCGCCGTCAGCATGCGCGTCCGCAGCCCGATCAGCCCCCGCGCGGGGATCGTGAACTCGAGGTGGACCTGGCCCTGGCGGTTGTCCATGCGAACCAGCTCGCCCTTGCGATTGCCGACCAGCTCCATCACGCCGCCCATGTTCTTCTCGGGGACGTCGACGACGAGATACTCGATCGGCTCGAGCAGCTGGCCGTTCTGGTCCCTGCGCATGATGACGTGCGGCTTGCTGATCGAGAGCTCGTAGCCCTCGCGGCGCATGTTCTCGATGAGGATGCCCAGGTGCAGCAGCCCGCGCCCGCTGACCTTGAAGGCGCCCTTGTCTTCCGATTCTTCGACCTTCAGCGCGACGTTCGATTCCAGCTCCTTCATCAGCCGCTCGCGCAGGTTTCGGCTGGTCACGTACTTGCCTTCCTTGCCGACGAACGGGGAGGTGTTGACGCTGAACATCATGGTCAGCGTCGGCGGCTCCACCTCTTCGACCTCCAGGGGCTTGGGGTCTATCGGATCGCAGATGGTGTCGGTGATGTCGATGCCCTCGACCCCGATCAGCGCGACGATGTCGCCGGCCTCGGAGAAGTCGGTATTCACCTGCCCGAAGCCGTCGAACACCTTGACCTGCTGCACCTTGCTCTTGACCTGCGAGCCGTCGCGCTTGGCAACGATGATCTGCTGTCCTGTCTTGACCACGCCGTTGTAGATGCGTCCGACGCCGATGCGGCCGACGTAGTCGTTGTACTGGATGCTGCTGATGCGGATCTGGAGAGATTTCTCCTTGTCGCCGTGCGGCGCCGGCACGTGCTTGAGCAGTGCTTCGAAGACCGGCGTGATGTCCGTGCCGGGCTGCTCGAGCTTCCACGAAGCGGTTCCCGCGCGGCCCGAGGCGTAGAGGACCGGGAAATCGAGCGCCTCGTCGTCCGCGCCGAGCTCGACAAAGAGATCGAAGACCTCATTCAGCACTTCGTTGGCGCGCTGGTCCGGGCGGTCGATCTTGTTGATGATCACGATCGGCCGAAGCTCGTGCTGGAACGCCTTCTTGAGCACGAAGCGCGTCTGCGGCATCGGGCCTTCGGCGGCGTCGACGAGCAGGAAACAACCGTCCGCCATCGACAGCACGCGCTCGACTTCCCCGCCGAAATCCGCGTGGCCGGGCGTGTCGATGAGGTTGATCTTGACGGTTTCGTTCGTCGCCGGATCGGTGTAGGCAATGGCGACGTTTTTGGACAGAATCGTGATGCCGCGCTCCCGTTCGAGCGGGTTGGAATCGAGGATCGTGTCCTGCGAAACCTGCGAATCGCGGAAGTTGCCGCTCTGGCGCAAAAGGGCATCGACCAGCGTCGTCTTGCCGTGATCGACGTGGGCGATGATGGCGACATTGCGGATATCGTTACGCACTTGGTTCATTGTAGTCTTCGCTAAATCAAGAGCTTAGAGCAGAAAGACGGCGGGATGGCCGCGGACCAGACAGAGCCTGGGGCCGCAGAAAGATACGCGCCTTGCCCGACTTATACAACGTCGGCCGCGCTACAAAGGTTTGCTTAACGGATGTGGAATCAAGGCCCAACGATCACGCCGAAAGGGGCGAACTGAGCCTTGCGGTCGACCTGCGTCTGTACGTAGAGGCGGTAGAAGCCCGCGGTCGGCGCGTAGAACCTGAAAGCGAAGGCGGGGCCGCCGCGATCGGTCGGTTGCTTCGGTTCCGCGCCGGCGGGATGGATGTGGACCACCGTCTGAAGGTCCTCGTTGAAGCCGACGATGTGCGCGAAGGCGCCCATGATGGGCTCGAGTTCAGTGAACGGTTTGCCGTCGCTGCCGGCGACGGTGACGGTGCCGATCACTGTCTGCCCCGCGTGCACGGTCGGCGATTCGAAAGCCATCGCGAACGCTCGCCCGTTCACCGTCGCGCGGGATGACTCCCGCCGATCGATCACCGACATCGGCTTCGTCTCGCCAGTCAGATCGCCGACGACATACTCCTGCGCCCCCGTCGCCGCCGGCACGACGTCCGCCCAGATGCGATACGCGCCGCTCTTTGCCGGCGTGAAGCTAAAGGCGTATTCGCCCGGCATGTCGGTGGGCTCGGGATGTTCGTGGTGGTAATCCGCCAGCGATCGATCATTGATCAGAAGGTGAATCTTCCGCGTATGCACTTCGATGAGATCATCGAGCGAGACCGGCGAGCCGTCGTTCTTCGTCAATCGAATGCGAACGTCGGCGCGCTTGCCCACTTCGAGCGGCGGCGCGGCGAGCGTCATCTTCATCGTCGCCTCGCCCGGCTTCTCGTAGACGCTGCTGGCCGGCAGGTGACGGCGCACCAGGTGCATCTGACAGATCGAGCAGCGCTCGTACTCTTTCAGATGCCGATCGAGGGGATGCATCGGGCAGACGTAAACCGCCGCGTGCACGACCGCCGGCGGATATTTGAGCTCCAGTTCGCCGAGCGTCTCCTTGAATCTCTGCCAGCGCGCCTTCGTCTGCTCGAAGGGCTCCGAATGATTACGAATCGCCACCGCGAGCTCCCCCGCCGTCGTCAGCATGCGCTTCGTCAGCTCCGATTCCTTCAGTGTGTGCAACGCGGCAGCGATGTTGGCGAGTTGAAACGTCACATCGCGCAACAGCCGGCCATCGATCAGCTTGTCGACGTTCGCGCATGACTCCTCGATGACGTTCCACGCCTCACCGTCCGATTGCGGCGGCGGGAGCTGCACCGGTCCGTTGTGCGCGCTGGCGGGGATTGCCAGCGCCCAGACGAGGATGACGACAGTTCGCTTCATCAAAAACGCCGCTCTCGCAAGCATGAGTGCGGGCGGAGAAAGCTCGGTTTACCGCAAACCGCTGCAACTATAACCACAGCCGCCCGCTGATTTTGTAATCCATCCGGCCTTTACCGGCCGATCAACACTAAACCGCTTGGCTTCATCGACCACTCACCTTCAGATGTAAACGTGGACCGCGTGGACGAGGCAACGATCGACGCAGCTCGTCGTGGGGACCGCCGGGCGCAGGCTCGGCTGCTCCAGTCGTTGCAGGACGTGTGGTACCGATACTGTTTGAGCATGCTCCGCGACGCCGAGAAGGCCGCGGACGCGACGCAGGAAACGGCACTTCGCTTCTTGAAGCAGCTCCCCGCTTTCCGGGGAGACAGTCAGCTTCAAACGTGGTCGGTCGGAATCGCGTTAAATGTCGTACGCGAGCAGCGACGCAAATCGTTTCGAGATGAAACGACATCACTGAATTGCGAAGACGGAAGCGATCCCGACTTAGCGCCGGAGCGCAGCTCCGGGGGTTCAACCGACGCGGTCGAGCAAGAAGAACAGCAAACCAAAATGCGTTCGATCCTCAACACCCTCCCCGACCGGCAGCGCGAGGCGGTCACCCTCCGCTTCTTCGAGGAGCTGAGCGTCGAAGAGACCGCGACCGCGATGGGATGCGCCGTGGGAACCGTAAAGGCGACCGTCCACCAGGCACTGCGAGCGCTGAAACTGAAGATGCAGCAACCGTCATGAGCGACCTCCGAAACAACCTCGACGCCGCCAAGCGCGAGTACCGCGCCGCGCGATACCCGGGCAACCTCGCCGAAGAACTGCTCGGCGCGCCGCGACGTTCGCACCCGGTGCTGCGGATCACGGCTTTCGTCGGCATGGCCAGCGGGATTGCGGCGGCACTGGTCGTTTGGATGATGCACAAGGCGGTGACGGAATCGCCGTCGGTCGGCCCGGCGAAGGTCGTGGCGGTGAACGTCGCGCCTCCGGCGACGCTGGCGACCGCTAAGCCAACGCCCTCCCAAACACCGGACAACGATCCGGCCGTCCCCGTCGCCAGCTTCCCGGCCCAGCCGACGTTCCCCAGCGACGTGCCGATCGTCCCCAGCGACATCCCGCTCGTCCCGTCGGCGTCGATGATGGATTTCCCCTCCATGCCGGAGATGCCGTCCATCACCAGCATCCCGTCGATGGATTTCGATTTCTCTGCGGATGTTTCCAACGACCAAAAGGAGTCCACATGAAACCGTTCGTCACCGCGCTCTTCGCCAGCACGCTCATCGCATCCTTCGCGATGGCCCAGCAGCAGCCGCCTCCCAGCGACGGCGCTCCCCCGCCTCCAGGCGAGCGCCAGGGCCCGCCCGGCGGAGGTGGAGGTGGACGCGGCGGACCACGCGGTGAAGGCCGCGGACCGGGAATGCGAGGCGACGGCGAAGGCCCCGGCATGATGGGTGGCGGCGGAATGGGCATGGGCATGGGAATGGGCGGCCAAATGGGCACCGACCCGCGCATGCTCAAGTTCGAAATGCTCCGCGGCTACTTCGACGCCGTCGATCGCTATGCCCGGCTGGCGCGCGATCCGTCGATGGCCGGCATCGCGTCGGTCGTCGCCGCCGCCGACCTCCTCCGCCCGCGCGGCGCCGACGCGGCCATCGCGTACTTCGAGAAAACGCTGCCCGAGGCGAAGAGTCCCGCGGTGCAACGCGCCATCCGCCTCCAGCTCGTGGACCTGTACAAAGCGGTCGGTAAGCAGGACCAGGCGCTCGATCAGCTCAAGACGCTGATGACCGCGGAACCGGGACCGAACGATTTGCAGCAACCCGCCCCTCCACCTCCGGGCGCCGGACCGAATCGGTAGGAATTGACGATTGATTCATCGGGTCATTGACGATTGAAGACGCGCGCTCGCGATCGAACTTCAATCGCCAATGACCCGATTAGCATTGCCAAGACGGTAAGCTACGAAAGCAGGCAGCCTAATCCCCGCAGCGACGCTTCGTCCTCGTACCGGAACGTCCACTTCCCGGGCCAATCGCGATGGAGAATCTCGCCTAAGCCCTCGGCGGCGCCCCCCGAGACAATCACGTTGCGGCCGATCGTCCTGTTCACTTGCTTCAGCAACTCCAGCCGTTCCGCGCTCGATTCTGCCAGCGATTCGATCAGCGCGCTGAGGATCTGCCGCCGCGTCGTCGCGAGCGTCATCCCGGTGATCGACGCGGTGCGCTGCTCGAGGCTCGTGCGATCGCCCGCCAGATAGTTCTGGAACCGGACCGGAGATTTCAGCGGATCGCGCGACAGCTCGGTGACGATCTTGCTGAAGCGCTCCTTGTCCCCATCGCAGAAGAGCTGATCGCGCACCCAGTTGAGCGCCGAACCCGCCGCCGCCTGCGTGCTGACGCTGAGCCACTTCTTCCCCACGCCCAGCGCGCGGGTGATGAGCCGCTCGTGCGGGCGCGGTTTCGCGACACACAGCGCCAGCACGTCCGTCGAGCCGCAGACGTCGAGCAATTTGCCGGGCTTAGCGCCAGCGAGCAGCATCGCACTGCCAGTGTCGATCAGACCGGCCAGGACGGGCGTGCCGTGCGTGAGACCGAAGCGTCGGCCGGCGGTGCGCGTGACGAATCCTTCGACGCCATCCGATGAGACGATCTGCGGAAGCTGATGCTCCGTCGCGCCGACGGCGTCCATCACCTCTTCGCTCCAGCCGGATTGATCGAGCTTGAACAGGCCCATGAACGATGCGTTGGACGGATCGATCACCCGCGCGTGCGTGAGGTGCATCAGCAGGAAGGTGTTGAGGTGCCCTACGAGATCCGCGCGCTTCATCAGCCGCGGCTGGTGACGGTTGAACCAGGCGTACGTCGTCGAGCTGATCCCGCCGGGGAACGGGCGGTTGCCGACGAGTTTGAGCATCCGCGATTTGCCGACGCGGCGCTCCAGATCCATCGCGACCTGCACGCTGCGGCGGTCCTGGTGCGTGACCAGCGGCGTAAGCGGCTTGCCGTGGTGATCCATCGCGAGCCACGCCGGCGCCATGACCGAGAGCGCGATCGCATCGACCTTCTTGGCCTTGGCGCCGAGATCAGAAATCGCGCGATCGATGGCGTTGAGCACGTGCTTCGGCTCGACCTCCGCGCGGTCGCCGTGATAGCGCGTCGGGAAACCCGCGCGGGCGATCGAGCCGGTGACGCGCGTGCCGGCGAGCACGGCGGCTTTGACGGAGGATGAGCCGATGTCGAGGCCGAGGAGACGCATGCACAGGGTGGTAACGCAGACGAGGGTGTGCGTCCAACGTTCCCGCGTTTTCACAGACATGCGACGGGTTCACGCTCACTGCGTGGCTTGGGCGTCTCGCCTGAGCGTTCTCGCGGAGCGAGCTTCTGCTTCGTACGCGGCGTCTCATGCCGCGAATGCTCGGGCAAGACGCCCAAGCCACGACCAAACACGGGCTTCATCGAACGCAGGCGAACTACCGCTTCGTCGCCACCTTCGGCGCGACGGTGACATTGAGCGATGCTGCGAGCGCGCTCGGCGCGACGGCCGCGGTGTTCGTGCTCCACGGCGAGAGGTCGAGGATGTCCTCGACGTAGCAGCGCAGCAGCTCGCCGGTCGCAGTCGCAGATGCGATCGCGCCATTCGGACGATGCGGCGAGTCGCCATCAAAAAGCTCCGGCAGGTTGCCCAGGCCGTCGGCGCGCAGGTGCATCAGGCAACCCTTGAGCAGCCGTCGCGAATCATCGCGCACCTTGGGACTCCGGCCGAAGACTTTGACGTGCGCGGTGACGTACGCGCCCAGCAGCCACGGGTGCACCGAGCCGTTGTGGCACGCGCGCTCGCGCGAGACCAGATCGCCGGCGTAACGGCCCTGGTAGCCGTGATCGCTTGGCGCGAGCGTGCGCAATCCCATCGGCGTGAGCAGGTCGCGCCGGATGCGCTCGAGCACCGCCACGTGACGATCGGGAGACAGCACCGGGTATGGCAGGCTGATCGCCAGCAACTGATTCGGGCGGATGGACGGATCGGAGCCGTGATCGTCGATCACGTCGCAGCAGCAGCCGGTCTGCACATTCCAGAAGCGCTGATTGAACGACTGTTGAACGCGGGCGGCGAGCTCATACATCTCGCGGCAGCGATTGGGCTGCGCGGGCGCGACGCGATGCTCGGCCAGTTCGGCGGCGATGCGGATCGCGTTGTACCACAGCGCGTTGATCTCCACGGCCCGCCCCGCGCGCGGCGTGATCACCCAGTCGCCGGCCTTGGCATCCATCCACGTCATGCCGCGACCGGGCGAGCGGCAAACGAGCAGTCCGTCAGGATCGGCCACGATTCCCGCGCTGCCGCCGAACTGATACGCGCGGAGGATCTGCACGATCGTGTCGAACAATCGAACCGCCGTCGCCTCATCGCCGCTGTAGCGGAGGTAGTGGTGCACCGCGTTGATGAACCAAAGCGACACATCCGCCCCGCCGTACACGGGCTCGGCGCCGACTTCGGGAAATTCCGTCGGAATCAAGCCGTTTCGAACGCGCGCGGCCAGGGACAGGAGCATCTCCTTGGCGATCGCGGTCTTGCCTGTCACGAGAAGCACTCCCGGCAGCGATATCAGCGCTTCGCGCACGGACGGGGACGACCAGGGGAACTTGGTGATCATCGGCACGCGGCACGTCGGCGCCTTGGCGATCACCTCTGCCGGCAGATCCACCAGAAACTTCTCCGCCGCGCGCAGCAGCAGATCGTGATCGGTGTCGCGCAGCGGCGAATCGACAACCGGCACATCGACCTGCGCGGCTTGAACCTCCGTCGCCGCGACCGCGCGATCCAGCTCGATCGGATCCGCCGAGCAGACGAAGTGAACCGTCTCGCCGGGCGCCAGCGTCCATTTGATCACGCCCGGGCACCACAAATCCTCGAGCCCCGCGTACCCGCGGTCCTGCTCGAGGCGATAGATCGTGTTGAAGTACCAACTCGCTACGCCTTCGCCGTTTGCGAACACGCCGTCGTGCGCGAAAAAGACCTCCGGCGTTCGCGCCGTCGGCGGAACGCGGTGGTGTCCGGCGGATTTCTCCTCTGCCTCAAGGCAACCGTTCCATTGGTACATCAGGTCGTGGATCGAGCGCAGCGCGAGCAGTGGGCGCAGCTCCAGCTCGATCGGCCTGCGCGCACCGACCAGCGTATACGTGAGCACGACGGTGTTCTGTCCGCGGAGAAGCTGCAGCGTCTTACCGAGCGTCCAGCCCTCGCCTTGATATGCCCAGCGCGGGAACGGATCCGGCGAGAACGCGTGCAGCGATTGATGGCCGTCCGGGTGGATGGTGCCGGGATATTCATTGCACGCCAGCGGCGTCGGCCAACCGTCGCAGTGCACGACCTCCTCCACGCGCGACAGCAGCACCATGCGATGCACCGGCGGCGCCAAGGCGGCGACCAGCAGGCCGTGATACTTGCGCGTGTTGAGCGAGGGAATCGTCGAGGCGGCGTATCCGCCGAGGTGATTGGTCGTCAGCCATTCGCGCGACAGGAGATCGTCGAGACGGCTGCCCGATCCGTCCGTGAAGGTCATCGCCATTCCTCCGTGAGATGGCGGTGGCATCGTATCCGTTAGGTCGGACATGTAAAGACTTATAGCCCGCGCGGCCGAGGGCGCGCAGGCGCGAAATACCGAGCGGGGAAAACCCTGATTCGCCCCCGCCGACGGCTAATACTGCGGGCCGCCCGGGTTCACATCTTTGTTCCAGAGCAGGATCCCGCCGGCCATCGATTTGACGTCCTTGAAGCCCGCATTGCGGAGCATCTGCGTGACCTGGAGCGATCGCGCGCCGCTGCGGCAGTGGACGATGATCTTGTCGGACTCATGACCCGACAATTTGGTCGCGATCTGCGGCCAGACGTTGCGCGGGAAGAGCTTTTCCTTGCCGACGATGTGGGTGATGTCCCACTCGTGGGGCTCGCGGACGTCGACCACGATCGCGCCGGAATCGGATTGCTTCTTCGAGTCACGCGGGGTGACTTCCCAATCGGGTTTGAACTGATAACCCGGGGGCAGACCGCGATCATCGAGACCCGCGCCGGGGGCCGAAGCCCCCGGCTTGGCAGGATTCCTTGCGTCCATGACTTCTCGCCTGGTTTCTTCCAGCGATTTCGGGTCGAGTGCGGGGACTCCGCAGAACTGCTCGTAGTCGATCGGTTTGAGAATAGTCGGATGATCTCCGCACACTGGGCAGTTGGGGTCGCGGCGGAGCTTGAAACTGCGGAACTCCATGTCCATCGCGTCGAAGTACGTAAGCTTCCCGATCGACGGCGTGCCGATGCCGAGGATCAGCTTGATCACCTCGTTCGCCTGCAGCGTTCCGATGATGCCGGGAAGGACGCCGATCACGCCGCCCTCGGCGCAGCTCGGCACGGAGCCGGGGTCCGGCGGCTCGGGGAACATGCAGCGATAGCACGGCCCGCGCTCGCCGGGGCGATACGGATTGGGCAGGTGCGGCGCGAAGACGGTGACCTGCCCGTCGAAACGAAAGATCGAGCCGTAGACGTTGGGCTTCTTCGCCATCACGCAGGCATCGCCGACGCAGTAGCGCGTGGGAAAATTGTCCGTGCCGTCGATGACGATGTCGTAGTCCTTGATCAGGTCGAGAACATTGGAGCTGTTCACGATCGTCTTGTGCTCGATCACCTTCACGTCCGGGTTGAGATCGCGCAGCCGCTTGCCCGCGGCCTTGACCTTGTCTTCGCCGACGTTGCTGATGCCGAAGAGAACTTGGCGCTGAAGGTTTGACGGCGAGACCACGTCAACGTCGGCCAGGCCGATCGTTCCGACACCGGCGGCGGCGAGGTAGAGGGAGATGGGGCATCCCAGCCCGCCCGCGCCGACGCACAGCACCTTGCTCTCGAGCAGCTTCTTCTGCCCTTCCATGCCGACCTCCGGCAAAAGGAGGTGGCGTTTGTACCGGTTGATCTGCTCGGAATTCAGCGTGGTGCTCATGGAAAGGAATCTGTAGAGAGGATGGGGCCGGTGGTCAAGCGGACGCGGTCGCCGCGTGGATGATTGCCCCGTTTTACAAGGATTTTCGCGGGTTCACGCGCGGCGGGCGGCGGCGATAGCCTGCGCGGACGATGGGCGAGATGTTCGAAACGCTCGAGCCACGTCGCCTCCTGGCGGCGAGCGGCTTGCGGGCGGTCTACTGCAACAACGTCGACTTCACCGGCCGGACGAGCAACCGGCTGGAAGGTTCCGTCAGTCTCGCTCCCGCCCTCGGCGCCAAACCGATCCGCCGGATCAACTCGACGACCTTCAGCGTCCGCTGGACCGGCATGGTCAAAGCGGCGAGCGAGGAAACTTACACCTTCATCACCCGCAACACCGACGGCGTGCGCCTGTGGATCAATGGCGAGCTCGTCATCGACTCGTGGAAAGCGCAGCCGACGCGCACGCACTCCGGCACGATCACGCTGCGCAAGAACAAGCTCTACGACCTCCGCCTGGAGTATTACAACGGCAGGCACCAGGCGCGGATGTATTTGATGTGGCAAACCCCGACGCGCTCGACCTCAATCATCCCGGCATCCCGCCTCTTCGCCTACGACTTCCGCAGCGCCAACATCGGCGATTATGGATGGGACAACCAGGACGAGTACGACGTCT
>JAICTV010000361.1 GCA_025936175.1 Phycisphaerae bacterium | reverse complement strand
TAGTCGAGCTTGTCGATATCGCGCTGGTAGCGGCGGGAGAGCGCCAGGAGCGATCGCGCGGCTTCGCGGGGCATGTTGAAGTAGTTGATGACGACGCTGATCATTGAAGCGGCTCGCGCGCGGCGATAACTTCGCTCCCCGTGCCCCTGTTTTCAATCATTGCGGTTCATTATCAGGGGACGGTGCCGCACGAGGTATTCTGTCGCGGGATCGAATCGCTTCGGGAGCAGACCTTCAAAGATTTCGAATTGCTCGTGTATCACGACGGGCCGCTGATCGATTCGCGTGTGGCGATGCCCGTGCCGGTGATCTGCACGGAGCAGCGGTTCAACGACTTCGGGCACTCGCTGCGCGACCGCGGCATTCGCGAGGCGATGGGCGATTACATCGTTCACTTCAACGTCGACAACCTCCTCTACGCGCCGGCGCTGGCGGAGGTCGCCGCGGAGATACGTCGTCCGCCGCGGCTGCGCGATCAGGACACCGGCGCCGTCATCGACAGCGACGACATCATCATCTTCCCGATCAAGATGCTCGGCCTGCAGCGGATCAACGGCACCGTCGTGCAGTTCAAAGGCCAGTCGGGCGTGCGTGCCCCGTTTTACGAGATCATGACCGGCAACCCGCCGGTGTATCAGAACATCGACGCGATGCAGCTGGTGATGAAGCGATCGCTGTGGCTGGCCGAAGGCGGGTGGCACGACAAGCGCGAGGACGGCGACGGGCGGATGTACGAGGCGTTTGCGAAGAAGTACGGTTATCGAACCGTGGGGCCGGTGCTCGGGGAGCATTTCTGACGATGCGAACCAACCCGCTTGATTACCCGATGGTGCTCGCCGACCCGCAGCGGATCACTGTCGATCCGGCGTGGGTGGGGCACATCCCGTTCGCGTTCGTGCTCGTGGAGATGCTCAAGCCGGCGACGGTGGTGGAACTGGGCACGTATCGCGGCAACTCGTACTGCGCCTTCTGCCAGGCAGTCGCCGCGCTAAAGCTGCCGACGAAGTGTTATGCGGTCGACACGTGGAAGGGCGATGAGCACACCGGGCACTACGCCGAGCAGATTTATCAGGAGTTGCGCGCGTACCACGATCCGCGCTACGCGAGTTTTTCGACGCTGCTGCGGATGACGTTCGATGAGGCGCTGTCACACTTCGCGGACGGCAGCGTTGACCTGCTCCACATCGACGGCCTGCATACCTATGAGGCGGTGAAGCACGATTACGAAACTTGGCGGCCGAAGCTCTCGCCGCGCGGGGTGGTGCTGTTCCACGACACGGCCCGGCGGGAGCAGGATTTCGGGGTGTGGAAGTTATGGGACGAGATCCGCGGCAGCGGACCGTCGTTCGAGTTCAACCACTTCAGTGGACTGGGCGTCCTCTCGCCGGGCGGGGCGCCGGCCGCGGAAGTTCGTGACTTTCTGAACGATGCCCGCGCCAACCCCAAAACGGTGCTGCGGTTCTTCGAGACGCTCGGCAACCGGATCGATGCGGAGATCACGCTGCACAACCTTGGCAACTTCCTCGATCAGACGCAGCGGTTCTTGGATGCGTGGAAATCCGACCTGTCGCAGCCGGCGGCACAAGCCCCGATCAACGGTCACGTGAATCCCTACGCGGCGGCGGGGCGGGTGGCGCGGGATCTGGCGGCGGTCCGGGCTGCGGCCAAGCGCGTTTGACCGGCCGAAATTGCTTGAGAAGCGGCGGCGAAAACGGGTAAACTCCGCCGCCGTTGAGTTTTGCCGTTGGCGAACTAAGGCGGCGGGGAAGAGTATAATTAGATGCCGCCGACCGAATCGCCGGCCTGAACCGTTGTTGCCGCAGAAACAGCCCGCCGAGAATCCGTAGCTTCCGAGGGATTTCACCATGGCTAAGCACCAGAAGAAGCTGGGCGAGATTTTGATCGAATGGGGCGCGGTCAAGGCCGCCGAGGTCGATAAGGCGCTCGCGCACGCCAAGACCAAGAACATGCGCCTCGGCGAGGCGCTGGTCGACCTCAAACTCGCCAGCGAGACGCAGGTCTACAAGGCGCTCGCCAGCCAGCACTCGATGGAGTACGTCGATCTGGAAAAGAGCGGCATCCCGCCCGAAGCGGTGAACCAGATCCCCGATGACCTCATGCGCAAGTACCTCATCCTGCCGATGGGCAAGGAGAACGGGCGCATGAAGGTCGCGATCCACGATCCGCTCGACCTCGAGATGCTCGACATCCTGCGCTTCCGCCTCGGCGGAAAGGAAGTGCGGACGGTGCTGGCGCCCAAGAGCCGCATCAAGGGCATCCTCGACGAGCTGTTCAACACGACGGCGGCGAACACCATCGACAAGACGATGGACCGCACCATCGACCGCCTGCGCGACTCGCTCTACAAGTCGCTGTACAAGTCGCTGTATAAATCGCTCGACCGCTCGATCGACCGGTCGATCGACGTCACCGGCATCGGGGAGGGCGACGGCAAGGAAGACGCCACGCAGGCGCCGATCATCAAGCTGGTGCAGGCGATGATCGCCGAAGCGGTCCGCAATCGGGCATCGGATATTCACATCGAGCCGATGAAGGACCGCGTGCGCGTGCGCTATCGCATCGACGGCGAGTGCGTCGAGCGCGACCGCATCCCGCTGCGCATGAAGGGCCCGCTGATCTCGCGCCTGAAGATCATGGCCGGCATCGACATCGCCGAGAAGCGCCTGCCGCAGGACGGGCGCATCAAGCTGCAGGTCGACAAGCAGAACATCGACTTCCGCGTGAGCACTCTGCCGGCATACCACGGCGAATCGGTCGTGCTTCGTATTCTGCGCCCCGACAGCGTCCGCATCGGCATTCAGAACCTGGGGTTCGAAGAAGACGACTACAAGGCGTTCCAGAAGATCATCCGCCGGCCCAACGGCATCTTCCTCGTCACGGGCCCGACCGGCTCCGGCAAG
>JAICTV010000300.1 GCA_025936175.1 Phycisphaerae bacterium | reverse complement strand
GCGGCGAAGGTGACGGTGCCCGCGGTGTGCGATGCCGCGAGCGTGACGGTCACGCTGCCCGTGCCGCTGCCGGTGCCGAACGTCGCGTTATCCGGATTGATGTTTGCCCAGGTCTGATTCGTCGTCCCGTCCCACCAGTTGCCCGCGTCGCCCCAGGTGCCGGAGACGTCGGACGGATTCGGCCCGGCGGCGGCGTTGCCGTCCCAGGTGAGATTGCGCGGCGTGCCCGCGCTGACCAGGTCCTGCAGCGCGAGCTGCACGTTGTCATATTGCGCGTTGAGCGTCGCGGTGTTGTGCGCGATATAAAATCCGCTGTGCGTCAGCGCGACGCCGGCGTAGGTCGTGTCCACGACCGACGTCCCGGCCGAGACGTAGTTGGAATCGATGGTGGGATCGGCGAAGCCCGTCGTCCCATCACTGCGGGTCTCCAGCGACCAGGCGTTGCTGCTCGTGTCGTACGTGATCCGCACGCTCCAGTAGCCGGTGGCCGCCCCCGGGCCGCCGATGAGCGACTTGCCGCTGGTATTGGTCGGCATGCCGGTGCCGATCGAGTTCAGGCCGTTGTCGAAGCGATAAAGCCGAATCGGATCCGGGTTACCACTGGTCTCGCCGACGGCGACCATGTAGCCCTGAGCGCCGGTGTCATAGAAGTCGGAACTGGTCGAGCCCAGAACGTAAGCCTGCCCGGTGTTGCCGCTGCCGGCGACGGCAAAACCCGACGGGTTGGCGACATTGTTCTGAAGATTCAGCGTCCAAACGAGTTTGCTGCCGGTGTTGGCGGAGAAGACGTTGTTGAAGCCGTTGGTGTAGGCGGAAGTTGGGGTCGAGGCGAACAGGGGCGCGGCAGAGGCTCCGGTGGTGCCGTTGCCGGCGGCGTCGTTCGTCAGCTTCAGCGTGTTATTTCCGGTCCCGCCGGGCGTAATCAATGCGCCGTCGTCGCCACCTGCGGCATGGGTGCCACTGCTGGTTGTATACACGTACGTCCCGCTCAGCGTCGTGCGGTTATCGAAGTTGTCCGAGTAGACCACGGCATTGGTGGCGCGCGCGAATTGACCCATCGCCCCCGTCGTGATCGCGGCGCAAGCCGCCGCCAGTTGCAACTTCTGCTTCCGATTCATTTTGCTCTCCCGACCCGGCTGGGTCATCAAATGAAGAAATGAGCGCAATCGCCCTCTCGAGGCGAAACGCGAACTGCGGGAATACCACCTCATCAGCCACCGACGTTTGAACCCTCACACTTCGTGGCGTTGGCAGGCGATAACAGGTGCAGCCACCGACTAAGCCTGCTCGTGCGCAGGCGAGACCGGGGCGCCGGCGGTGAAAATCTACCACGCGGCGCGATTCCGTCAAATAAATTGTATACAAACGGCCGATCCGCTACGCTTCCGCCGCCGGCCCGATCGGAGGCCGCTCAACATTTCGCGATTCCAACCGGCACGCAAACCCTTCGCCATGAGCCTGGTTCCGAGCAAATCGATCCCGCAACGAACACGCCGCGCCCGCGTTGCCAAGGTCATTCTACGTTCGATCATCACCCGGCAGGTCGTCGGCGGCGACCGACTGGTCGAGGAAGAGCTGGCGGCGACGATCGGCGTCAGCCGGACGCCCGTGCGCGAGGCGCTCGGCGAGCTCGCCGGCATCGGCGTCGTCCAGCTCAAGCCCAACCAGGGCGCCGTCGTTCGCTCCTTCGGCCCGGCGGAGATCCGCGACATCTTCCTCCTTCGCCGGGTGCTGGAATCCGAAGCCGCGCGCCTCGCCGCGTCGCGCATCGACCGCGCCGCGCTGCTGCACATCCGCGCCGAAACCCAGCGCCTTCTGCACGATCCGGTCCGCGACGCCGCCTGGTCGATCCAAGTCATGTCCCTGGATCAAAAGTTCCACGAGCTGATCAGCGCCAGCTCCGGAACCGAGCGATTGGCCGCCGAAATCGAGCGCTATCGCGACCTGGTCATCTCGCTGCGCGAAGCGGTCGGAAATACCGAGCACGCGCTGGACGTTGCGCTGATGGAGCACACGCGCGTGATCGACGCGCTGCTGGCACGCAACGGAGAGGAAGCCGCGCGGGCGATGGAAGCGCACATCCTCCGAGGCACCGACGCCGCCGTCTTCGCGCTCTGCGGCCCGGCAGCTCTCGCAGGGGCGACGCCTGCGTCGCCCTCGTTCGCCAGGAGCGACGCCGGCGTCGCCCCTGTGACGGCATCGATGCGCGCGCAGACCGATTCAGGATTCGTAGATTGATGCGGGCGTGGGAAAGATTTTCCTTGCGATTTTCAAAAATTGTATACAATTGCGGCATCCTTTCGTCTGACGTACCAAGGTCGGCTTGACTCCCTGGCGCCCGCCGGCCTGATCCCGCGCCGGTCCGCCAGGTGTCGCGTATATTCAGATCTTCCGCGGAGGCTCGACAATGTCCCGTCCCCTGTGCCGCCCCACGCGTCATCCCCGCCGAGCGTTCACCCTGGTCGAACTCCTCGTCGTCATCGGCATCATCGCCGTCCTCATCTCGATCCTGCTGCCGACCCTGACCCGCGCACGCGAATCCGCCAACCGCACGAAATGTCTCAGCAACATGCGCTCGATCTACCAATTGTTGAAGATCTACGAGGTCACTTATCACGGCTGCTCGCCGCTGGGCATGGGCGGCGTCGAAGTGCAGTCGAGCTATTTCCTCAGTCGCGGACCCGATCCGCGCTACGTCGCGATGGGACAAGTCATCGGATCCGGGCTGGTAAAAGTGGGCGGCGTGGGACAGACCAGCAACGCCACCGCCGGCAACGTCTTCTACTGCCCGAGTCAGCAAGGCGCGCTGTGGGCGGATTTCGACGTCCCGTCTAATCCCTGGCCGCCGCTCAATTCGTACTTCACCAACGCCGGTGGCAGTGACACGCACGGTTGCCGCATGTCTTACAACCAGCGTCCGATCGACTTAGGCGTTCGCCAGACCACGGGGCGATACCTCGTCAACCGCATCTACTACGCCAACTCCGGCCCGCCCGGCCCATACCCGATGTTCTACAACTGGCCGACGGGCGGCAAAGCAAACATCGCCGCCCCACCCGCCGCGACCGGCCCGTATCCGATCCTCGCGAAGCTCAAGAACGCCGCGATCCTTTCCGACGTCAACGTCGAAGACGACCGCCTGAAAATGGGACACAAGAAGGGAATCAACGTCCTGTATAACAACGGCGGCGCCAAGTGGGTGGATGTCGGCTCGCGCTTCGACTTCGGCTCGGGCTTCAACCAGTCGGTGGGCGAGATCATCAAGGGCGAGACCGGGTTCGGCGCCGGCTACGACGCCGTTCAGATCCAACTCTGGCTGATGCTCGACCAGATTTAGCGGTCGCGAAATTCGGCAACACGCAAGCTCGTAAGGTCTCAATTCGCAAATCCGCGGTCTCACGCCGCCACAGGCGCGGGCTCCCCGTCGAATTGCACATTTGTCAACACGAGATTCCGCGTGATTTTCAGATGGATCTGCCGCTCCACGCGGGGTCGAGACGCTCGCTGCGGAGGATGTCGAGCACCTGGCCGTGCAGGGCGGCGTTGGTCGAGACGCCGTCCGGGCCGAAGATGTCGTCCTCCCCTTTCCATGTCGTGTAGCGCCCGCCGGCTTCGCTCAGGATCGGCAGCAGCGGCGCGCAGTCCCATGGGTTCATGCGCGAATCGAGCATGACGTCGGCGCGGCCGGTCGCTACCAGGACGTGGCCGTAACAGTCGCCCCAGCCGCGGGTGACTTTCGCTTTCTCCGCGATCGTGTCGAAGGCGTTTGATCGCGCGATCGCCGAGGTGATGCTCGTGCAGCAGACCACCGCCTGCGAAAGGTCCCTGGTGTCCGACACGCGCGCGACGCGCCCGTTCCAGGTGCATCCGAGTCCTGTCGCGGCGGCGATGAGTTCATCCGTCGCGGGGAGATAAACCACCCCGACCTGCGGTCGGCCGCCAACGACGCAGCCGATCAGGACGCCGTACATCGGGACGCCGCAGATGAAGCTCTTGGTTCCGTCGATCGGATCGATGATCCAGCGGTAGTTGTCGTCGCCGGCGTGGATGCCGCCCTCTTCGCCGAGGATCGAGTGCGTGGGGAAGGCGCGAAGGATCGATTCGCGGATGAGCTGCTCGGCCTCGCGATCGGCGATCGTCACCGGCGTGTCATCCGATTTGGTCTCGACGGCGACGCGCGTGTTGAAATAAGCGAGCGTGCGCTTTCCGGCGGCGTAGGCGGCGTCGATGGCGACGTTGAGGAGATCGTTCAGCGGCGGAGCGGGCATGCAGGGAGCGTCGCGCATCGCGCCGCCAACGTCAACACACAGCCGGGCTTAAGCCGGGGGCATTTGGAAGCCCCCCGGGCAAGCCCGGGGCTGTGTGGGTCACCCGACTTGAGCCAGTTGCAGCGTCCGACCGAACTGCTTGACCAGCGCCGCGCGAAGGTGGTTGTGCGGCGGCTGGGTCATGCCCGGGTCGTGCGCGAGGATGTCGAGCGCATCGGACCGCGCGACTTTCAGCAGCTCGATCTCGCTGGTGATGTCGGCCATCTTGAACTCCGGCAGACCGTGCTGGCGGGTGCCGAAGAATTGCCCCGGGCCGCGGAGGTGCAAATCCATCTCGGCGATCTCGAAGCCGTCGCCGGTTCTCACCATCGCGCTGAGCCGCGCCTCGGCGTTCTCGGTCGGCGCATCGGAGATGAGCAGGCAGTAGGAGCGTTCGCCGCCGCGGCCGACCCGGCCGCGGAGCTGGTGGAGCTGGGAAAGGCCGAAGCGGTCGGCGTTGTCGATGACGATGACGGTGGCGTTGGGGACGTCGATGCCGACTTCGATCACCGTCGTGGCGACGAGCACGTCGATTTTCCCGTCGCGGAAGTCGGTCATGACCCGGTGTTTTTCCGATGTATCGAGCTGACCGTGCAGCACCGCGAGTCGCGAAGACGCGAGCGGGCCTTTGCGCAACTTGTCGAATTCCTTCAACACCGATTTGGAGTCTTCCGCGCCGGTGTCGTCGATCTGCGGGAGGACGATGTACGCCTGGCGACCTTTTTGGATCTGCGCGAGGATGAACTCGTACGCTTTTGGCGCTTGTGAGGCGCGGAGCCACTTCGTCTCGATCGGTTGCCGGCCGGGCGGGAGCTCGTCGATCACGCTGACGTCGAAGTCCGCAAAGTAGGAGAGCGCGAGCGTGCGCGGGATCGGCGTGGCGGTCATCACCAGCGCGTGCGGCGATGAGCCCTTGCTGCGCAGCGTGGCGCGCTGGCGAACGCCGAGCTTGTGCTGCTCGTCCACGACCACCAGGCCGAGGTTGGCAAATTCCACGTCTTGTGAGATCAGCGCCTGAGTCCCGACCGCGATGTGGACCTTGCCGTCCGCGAGCGCCCGCATTAGGGCGCCTTTGCTCTCGCGCCGCGTGCGGCTGGTGTAAAGCTCGACGGTGACGCTCGAATCGCCGAGCAATCGCGTGAGCGTGAAGTAGTGTTGTTCGGCTAGCACTTCGGTGGGCGCAAGCAGGGCGGCCTGGAGCTTGTTGGCGACGGCGGTCAACATCGCGTAGAGCGCGACGATGGTCTTGCCGCTGCCCACATCTCCCTGGAGCAGGCGGTTCATCGGCCGGGCGGCCTGGAGGTCCTTGAGAATTTCCCAGATCGCGCTCGTCTGAGCGTCGGT
>JAICTV010000149.1 GCA_025936175.1 Phycisphaerae bacterium | reverse complement strand
GGTCGAAGAACCCGTTGTTGTCGGTGTCCTTGTACTGAACCAGCTCGCCAACCTTCTTCGGGTTTTCCAGCGACGAGTTCCCCAGCGCCGGCCGGCTGCCCCAGTACTGCGCGTGCTCGTCGACGGTCCACGCGCCGCTCTCGGCGCCGTAGAGGTGGAGCTTCCCGTCCCACGCGCCGATGTACAGCTTGCCCTTGCCGGAGTTGTCCTCGTCCCATTCGCCGCGGTCGCCGAGCATGTCCGCCTGCGGGTGGCCGCCCAGCGCCTGCTCGCCGCGGTTGCCCTTCGTGCTGCCCCAGCGCTCGACGCTGTACGGGTTCTTCGTCGGATATTGAAACTCGACGCGCTCCCACCGGTGGTCGTCGTCGTCCTCGTCGAACACGATCCAGCACGAGCCCCAGTTCGTGTGCCACATCGCGTCGAAGCACTTTTCGTGCGGCACGTAGGTGAAGTGGTCGATCCGCCGCCAGTTGTCGTAACGGAAATAGTGCCCGTCGAGCACCCACTGCGGCGCCTTCATGTTGGGGTGGTCGTCGTGGTACTTGCGGTAGTCGATCCGCTCGCCCTTCGAACCGTCGGCCGCGGAGAAGAAGCGGAACGTCATGTCGAAGTCCATCTCGTTCCCGCGCGTCGAGTCGTTGTCCAGATCCCACCCGCCCATCGCCTCGTTCGCGTAGCCGCTGAACGTGTATTTGGGGTTCTCGGCCGTCCCGCCGGCGGCCGGCTTCGCCTCGTCCAGCAGCCGGATCGTCATCTCGGTGCAGCCGTCGTCGTCGAAGTCGAAGAACGCGAAGGGGTTTTCCCAGTTCATCTCCGGGTTGGTGATCGTTCCGGGCGCCCGGTGTTCCTTCATGAAGATCGAGTTGCCGTTGTAGTCCGGCGAAAAGTTCGGCGGCGGCACCAAATGCCACGGCGACGTCGCCGGCGGCACGCGCCAGTTCGCCGCGTTGAACTCGAACGTCCGCCAATCGACGTACCCCAGCACGCCGTCGTGGTCCTTGTCGAGGAAGATCATCCAGACCGCGGTCCCGCCGCGGGGGTTCTTCTGGTCGACCGTCGGGTTGCCGGCAAAGAGCTGCACGTCCGCCCGGCCGTCGCCGTCGTCGTCCACCCACTTGATGTTCAGATCGCCCGGCCCGGCGTAGTACCCGTCGCCGTCGCGGTCGATCTGCAGGCTGTCTCCCGACGTGTCGCCGCGCACGTCAGTCCACTTCATGTCGTCGTTCTCGTCGATCCAGCGGACGCGCTTGCCGTTCCACCAGGTCTCGAGAATGTCCGGGTCGCCGTCGCCGTCCACATCGATGCGGACGATCTCCGCCGGATCGGGCTTTGTGCTTTTAAGCTTCGATTTGCGCGGCGAGCTCTGATCGTGCTCGGGGAGACAAAGCTGCTGCGGCGAAGCTTTTGTCGTCGCGGGCGAGGAGCCCGCTGGCTTCGCGGCGCGCGCGACCAGCGGCGAAGCGACAACGAGAGCGATGACGAAAAGAAAACGTCGCTTCATTCACGTTCTCCGTGCGATGGCTTCCCTTGCGTGACGATCATTCGGCGGCGACTACGGTAACGGTCCCCGCCGGCGACGCCAACGCCGTCAGCGGCGCGACGATGCGGTACTTCTTCCCCGCCGGGCCGTCCCGCAGCGTGATCGTCGCCACGCCGTGATCGAGGTGCGCCGAAAACTCCCCTGCCAGCAATCGCGTCTGACCCGACGACGCGTCCGCGATCATCTGCCACGCGAACGCGTCGTGCGGCTCGAGCTGATCGACGGCGACCGACTTGCGGTTGAACCCTCCCGCCGGCGTGTAGCGGAAGCGATCGGTTCCCGCGACGAGGCCGAAGCGATCGTCGATGTTCAGCCAGTTCCCCGCGATGTCGAAGGGCGGCAGCTTCGTCAGCGGTGCGACGGTCGTGGCGCTCGCGGCGGACGCGATCGCATGCGCTCCGGCGAGGCGATCGCTTTGAATCCCGATCGGCCGAAGCGGTGATCCGCTGAGCCAGAGCACCGAGTTGGGCAGACAGATCAACGCCGCCCGCGCGCCCGATGCGAGTCGCAGCGACACGACCGACGCATCGCCCGCGTCCGTCGCCGACTCCAGCTCCTCCGTCTCCGCCGGCAGGATCGCGGCGTCGAGGGGAACCGTCATGTACGGCCGTTTCATGTAGTCGCGATAGAACGGCGTGAAGGTGCCGGTCTTTCTCTTGCCCCACGAGGCGGAGACGAAATAGCGATCGGTGCGGCGCACAAAAATGCTCGCATCGGGCAGCACCCTCGTGACCTGCGGGGCCGCCGACGTCCGCGATCTCGCGGCGCCCGCACCGCCGCGCAGCTCGTGTTGCAATATCGCCGTCGATGCACGCTGCACGACCAGCGGCTCCCACCACCATTCCAGGTTGCTGTCGCCCAGCATGCGGCCGCTCGACATCGAGAGATCGCGGTGCCGCAGCGCGTGGAGCGGATGCTCGCGTTCGAGCCTGGCGGCGAGCGGATCGTCCTGCGTCGTCGCGATCAGCGCGAGATAGCTCGATTCGACCGAGCAGTTCATCGTCCAATCCGTGCCGCTCGGGAACGTCAGCCGGCCGTCCGGGAGAAAGAGCATCCGCATCACGCGCTGCCAGACGTCCCGAACGTGATGCGCCGCGTACGGCTCGAACTCGACGGCGCGGGCGGTGCCGTTAAGCTGATCGCCCAGCGTCAGCGTCGCCCACGCTTCGCCGAGCTCTTCACCGGAGAACTGAAGGTAGTCGGGGTGAAAGAAGCCGTGGTTCTCCAGCGTGAAATCGTCGAACAGGTTTGACGTCGTCGCCAGGTCGCGCACGCGGTCCCCGCCGACGCGCGCGTCGCTCGATCGGTCCGCCGGCGTCGAGTAGACGTTGACGGCGTAGACGCGCGCGGCGTGCCACCAACGGTCGGCGTGCGGGTGGTCGGGCGAAAGCGCCAGCGCGAGGATCGGCGCTTGCAGGTCCCATGCGTTCTCCTCCGCGCCGGTGTCGCCGGGGCGGTAGTCCTTGGGCATCTTGTCCGCGACGCGATCGGCTTCGGCGAACGCGGCCTGGCGAAGGTGGAACTTCAGGTCCTCCGGCAGATCGTCCCACAGCAGCAGCGACGCCAGCCCGGCCGACGAGAGCCACAGCGGCGATTGCCACGAATTCCCCCAGGTGGGCGGCGCCGGTTGCGGTGCGCTGACGTGATGCGCCAGCACGTAGCGCAGGTCCGCGCGGACGTAGCGGACGAGCCACTCGCGATCCAGTCCCGCCGCCTGCAACCGCCTCACGCGATCGAGCGGCAGCAGCTTGCGGTCGAGCGCGTGGGCGAGGGTGGCGTAGCCGAGCATCGTGCTGCACGTGCCGCGAACGGCGCCGTTCTGATTCGCCTTGGGATCGACCCCGTCACCCCAGTACCCGCCGAGCGGGCCGGCGTCGTGCCAGATCGTCTTGGCGTAGATCGCGTAGGTGGTGATCAGATCGAGGTACGACTCGACCGGGTCCGCCGAGGCGATCGACGCCATTGACGGCGAAGCTTCGTGCGGCGCGCTCGCACAACCCGCCAGCGCGGATATGAAGACGACGACGAGCGTGGCGCTGAGATGCGTGGGTTTGATCATCGGGAGCTGCTAAGCCTGTCGCACGGCGGGTGACGCGGTAATGACCTTACAACCTCCGTGCCGCCGGCGTTGTTTGTCGGGTGCCCGCCTATCATCCATCCAATGCCTCTCAAGACCAAGCGGTGGGACGATCCTCGCGAAGCAGATGACGGTTTTCGCCTGCTCATCACGCGCTACCGCCCGCGCGGTTTACCAAAATCCGACGAAACGTGGGACGCGTGGAATCCCAACCTCGGACCCAGCAAGGAGCTTCACGCCGCCGCTTACGGAAAAGCCGGGCTCAAGTTCCACTGGGACGATTACCGCCGGCGGTACCTGACGGAAATCCGTTCGCAGTCGGCGACGATCGACGAGCTCGCAAAGCGCCTCGCCGGCGACGAAACGATCACGCTGCTGTGCTCCTCGCAGTGCACGCGCGAGAGCCGCTGTCACCGCTCGATCTTGCGCGAGCTGATTGAGCGAAGGCTGGCGTCGCTCTCACTCCACGCGCCGCCGGCGACATCTGCGGACAGGCAGTCCGGCGCCTCTCGATCCGTCGGCACGTAGCGTCACAACGTCGCGCTCGCGCCGCCGTCCACCGGGAGGATCACGCCCGTGATGAATTTCGCCGCGGGGGAGCAGAGGTAGACGGCGGCCCAGCCGATGTCGGCGGGATCGCCGAAGCGGTTCATCGGCGTGCGCTGAAGGATCTTCGCCGTGCGCTGCTCGTCACCGGCGAGGGCTTTGCGGAGCATCTCCGATTCGATCCATCCCGGCGCGATCGCGTTCACGCGCACGCCGTGCGGCGCCGTCTCTGCCGCCAGTGATCTCATCATCCCGACGTACGCGCTCTTCGCCGCAGAATACGCGACGATCAGCGGCAGCCCGAGCAAAGAGCTCATCGACGCGGTGAACAGGATGCTGCCGTGCTTCCGCTTCATCATGTCCGGCAGCGCCGCGGCGGCCAGCGCGTGCGAGGCGAGGACGTGTGTCTGGATGACCGCATTGAATTCTTCCGGCGTCGTCTGCGTCGCCGCTTTCTTCAGATGGTTGCCGGCGTTGTTGACCAGAATGGTGATCGGCGATCCGCCGGCGCCCTGCGAGGCGCGGTTGACGAGCTCGTCGGCGCGGTCGAGCCGTGTCACGTCCGCCGGCACGAACGATGCGAGCCTTCCGATCTTCGCCGCCGCCTCTTTCAGTACGGCCTCGCGCCGTCCGACGAGGACGACCTTCGCGCCGGCCTGCGCCATGCATTGCGCGATGCCGAACCCGAGTCCCGAACCGCCGCCGGTAATCAGTGCTGTTTCGCCAGTCAGATCAAACGCGTTCACTTCGTCTCCCTTTCCTGCGTGCGCGAGCCAGTCAGGCCCGGCATCCGATCTCCAGTGGCGGCGTGTCCTGGTGCTTGTACATCAGGAAATACTCGCGATGGCCCAGCGCCTCCGGCTTGCTCTGCCTTCCGCGCGCGACGGCGACGATAAGGTCGCGCAGCGCGTCCGCCGCCTGATCGAGCGTGGTCTCGCCGCTGAGCACGCGACCGGCGTCGAAATCCATATCGTCGATCATCCGCTGATACGTTCGGCTGTTGCCGGTGACCTTGATCAGCGGCGCGACCGGCGAACCGATCACGCTCCCGCGGCCGGTGACGAACAGGACGATCTGCGCGCCGGCGCTGATCAGGTCCATGATGCCTTCGGTATCGTTCGGATTGGTGTATCCGAACTGCATGAAGTGCTCGTCCGGAACGGAATCCATCAGCCACAATCCCGCATGCGGCGGCGCCTGGCTGACCTTGATGACGCCCTGGATCGGCCGCGTGCCGCTCTTGGCGAACGCGCCCATGCTTTTTTCTTCGATCGTCGTGAGCCCGCCGGCGAAGTTGCCTGGCGATGCGCTCCACTGCCGCACGTCGCGGCAATAGCGCACCGCCTTGTCATAAGCGGCAGCGAGCTGCTCGCGCGCCTGCGGCGAGGCGGCGCGATCGAGCATGATCTGGTTCAGGCCGATCATCTCGACGATCTCTTCAAAGATCGCGCTTCCGCCGGCATCGACGAGACGATCGAAGAACGCGCCGACGACGGGATTGCCCGCCAGTCCCGACGTGCCGTCCGATCCGCCGCATTCACAGCCGACGACGAGATCCGCCAGCGTCATCGGCACGCGCGGGCAATCTGAAATCTGAGATTTCAAATTCGAAATGACGGAATTCCCGCGCTCGACGCTCGACTTCGTCCCGCCGACGTCCTGAATGCGAAACCATTCCGCCGGCCGGCCGCTCTCGCGAACGACTTCGGCGATCTTGTCCGGCCGCGTGTATTCGCAGCCGAGCCCCACCGCGAGCACCGCGCCGACGTTCGGATGCCGGCACAGCGCGAGCATCAGGCGGATCGCGTACTGATTGTCGTAACATCCGGGAAACCCGACGACGTGAACATCCTCTTCGCCCGCCGCGATCGCGTGCGCGACGTGCTGCGCGCACTCGACCGTGTAAACAACGAGCACAAGGTTGCGCACGCCCTTGCGGCCGTCGGAGCGGAGGTAGCCGAGCCAGCAGGGCGAGGATGTCGTCGCGGCGTCACTCATACTTCGTATCCGTCGTCGCGCCGGTGTGAACGTCGAGCGTCTGGCTGCGCTGGTCAAAATTGCTCTTGCAGTTGTGCAGGTGGACCCATTGGCCTGCGCGAATGTCGCTGATGGCCGCGCCGATGGCGACGCCGAATTTCACGATCGGCTCGCCCGCGCGGATGTCGCGAAGTGCGATCTTGTGCGCCTGCACGATCGGCTCCGTCGCCGTCACTTCGCTTTGGCCGCGCGAGCTAAGGACACCCACCGTCGCCGGCGCGGTCGGGACGTCGTCTAGCAGCGTGGCGACGCTGTCGGACGGATGAACCTGGAAGCATCGCGGCGTCATGAAACTTTACTGATCTTATGCTCGACGCAGGTGCGATCGATGAGATCCCAGTCCAGTTCCACGCCGATGCCGGGCTTGGTCGGGGCGTGCGCGACGCCGTCGGTGATCGGGTAGGGGTCTTTCATCGGGAAGCGGAAGGGCTCTTCGGGAACGAGCAGCTCGAAGAATTCGCAGTTGCGGATGGCGCAGCTCACGTGCAGGTTCGCCACGTCCATGAACCCCATCGTGGTGCAGTGGACCTCGCAGCGCAGGCCGTGGGCTTCGGCGAGGTGCGCTATCTTTAATGTCCCGGTGACGCCGGGTTTCCAGGAGACGTCGGCGCGGACGATGTCGGCGGCGTTGAAGGCGATGGCTTGCGCGACGCCCCACGGGCCGCCGCGCGTCGTCTCGGTCGCGGCGATGGGGATGTCGAGGGCGGCGCAGAGCTTGGCGTACTTCGACAATTCGAAATCGCGGAAGGGTTCCTCGAACCAGTGGTAGTTCAGCTTCTCCAGATCGCGGCCGACGCGGATGGCTTCTTCCAGCGAGTACTCGCCGACGGGATCGGACATCAGCGTGTAATCCTCGCCCGCCGCCTCACGCAGCGCACGGTGGATCTCCATGTCCTTCTGCCACGGCCCCGGCGGATGGACCTTGTACGCCGGGAAGCCGCGCGAGCGATACTGGTTCATCTCGTCGATGTACTGCCGCGTCTCGGGCATGAACAAGCTGCTCGCGTAAACGGGCAGACTCGTTCGGCACTCGCCGATGAACTGATACAGCGGCAAGCCCGCGGCCTGCGCCGCGATGTCCCACAGCGCGACATCAACCGGACCGGGCAGATAGTTCGGGAAGAACGTGATGTGCCGGTCGATCGTCCACAGCTCGTGCCAGATCGCCTCGCGCTCGCTGACGCGCCGGCCGAGGACGACGGGCGCGATCGTCTCGTGCAAAAAGGCCTGCGTGACCATGCTCGAGCGCGCGCCGATCGCAGTCGCGTGACCGGTGATGCCGGCGTCGGTGTTAAGGCGGACGACGACGACGTCCCAGTTCATCGGACTGCGCCCCATCCGCGCCTTGTCGAAGAGCGCTTCGTGCCGCTGGCAACGCCAAGTCTCGAGAGATGTCACAACCGGATTCGGCATGGAGCCAGCCATGTTACCGCACCCGGAGATCGTGAAACCGTTTTGTGCAACACTCCCACCCGATTGTGAACAGATTCAGCGATCACGCGGATCGATAGAATCTGCCGCGTGTCGGATGCGGATACCACGCTCGATTACGCATCGCCCCGCGCATCATCAAGAACCCTGCGCGCCATGCGCTGGTGGATCTGCGGGCTGCTCTTCTTCGCCACCACCATCAACTACATCGACCGCGGCGTGATCGGCGTGCTCAAGCCGACGCTCCAGCACGACCTGGGCTGGAGCGAGATCGATTACAGCAACATCGTCTTCGCCTTCCAGCTCGCCTACGCCGGCGGCTATCTCTTCGGCGGGCGATTGGTGGACGCGATCGGTCTGCGCGTCGGCTACGCGCTGGCGATCGCGCTCTGGAGCGTCGCGGCGATGGGGCACGGGCTGGTGCGCACGGTGCTCGGGTTCAGCGTCGCGCGCTTCGGGCTCGGCCTCGCTGAAGGAGGAAATTTTCCGGCGGCGATCAAGACGGTCAGCGAGTGGTTTCCCAAGAAGGAACGGGCGCTCGCGACCGGATTGTTCAATGCCGGCTGCAACATCGGCGCGATCGTCACGCCGCTGACGGTGCCGTGGATCGCGATCAACCTCGGCTGGCCGGCGGCGTTTCTGATGACCGGATCACTCGGTTTCGCGTGCGTGATCCTATGGATCGTCATCTACCGCCCGCCACGCGAGCATCCCAATCTTTCGCGCGCCGAACTCGATTACATCGAGAGCGATCCGGCGGATCCCGCGGTGCACATTCGATGGGCGGAACTGCTCAGGTACCGCGCGACGTGGGCGGTCATCGCCGGCATGGTCCTCAGCTCGCCGATCTGGTGGTTTTACCTCTATTGGATTCCGGATTTCCTGTTCAAGCGTCATCACGTGGACCTGATCCACATGGGCGCGCCGCTGGTGACGATCTACCTGATCTCCGACGCCGGCAGCATCGCGGGAGGGTGGCTGTCGTCGTCGCTGATCGCGCGCGGCTGGCGCGTGAATGCGGCGCGGAAGCTCGCGCTGCTGGTCTGCGCGCTCTGCGTCGTGCCCGTCTTCTTCGCCTCGCGCGTGAGCGACGAATGGACGGCGGTGCTGCTGATCGCGCTGGCCGCCGCGGCGCATCAGGGCTGGTCGGCAAACCTGTTCACGCTCGTCTCCGACAACATGCCGAAGCAAACGGTCAGCTCCGTCGTCGGCATCGCCGGCTTCGCGGGCGCGCTCGCGGGGATGGGCTTCGCAAAACTGGTCGGCTACGTGCTGCAATGGACGGGCAGCTACGTGATTCTGTTCGCCATCGCGCCGGCGGCGTATTTGATCGCGTTTGCGATGATGTGTTTCATCATTCCGTCAGAATCCGCCGCGGGCGTTTCCGAAAACCCTTAGACCGTGGGCATCGCATGGTTTCCCATGCGATTTTCCTGAGTCCATTTTGCGCGCAGTCACAGCGGTGCGGGCACGTCTATCTTCGGCAGCCATCAGGTCTTCCCACGGACGGGTGCGAGTAAGGAATCATGCACATGCTCACGGGCAATTGGCTGCGCTACGGTTGTCATCTTCGCGGGGTTTTGGCCGTCGCGCTGCTCATGACGGCGGCCGCGGCGGTTCATGGGGCGAGCACCACCACCGCCCCAGGCACCAATCAGGAAACCAACGCCCCGCACGAGGACGGCCAGTGGACGCAGCCGGGCAAGGATTACCAGAACACCCGCTACAGCGGGCTCGATCAGATTAACACCGAGAACGTCAAGAACCTCAAAGTCTCGTGGGAGTTTTCGCTCGGCGTGAATCGCGGGCAGGAGGCGCCGCCGATCGTCGTCGGCTCGACGATGTACGTCGTCACGCCGTACCCGAATTACTGCTACGCCCTCGACATCGACAAGGCGATCAAAGGGGAGAACCCGCTGAAATGGAAGTACGACCCCAAGACCGAGGCCGCCGCGCAGGGGGTGGCATGCTGCGATCACGTCAACCGCGGCTGCTTCTACGATGACGGGAAAATTTACTTCAACACGCTGGATGTACACACCTGCTGCGTCGATGCCAGGACCGGCAAGGAGATCTGGAAGACCAAGCTCGGCGACATCAACTCCGGCGAATCGATCACCATGGCGCCGCTGGTGGTGAAGGGGAAGGTGCTGGTCGGCAACAGCGGGGGTGAGTTCGGCGTGCGCGGGTGGCTCACGGCGCTGGATCAAAACGACGGCCACATCGTCTGGCGCGCCTACAGCACCGGCCCGGATTCCGATTGCCTGATCGGCTCGCAATTCAAGCCGTTCTACGACTGGCTCAAGGGAAAAGACCTGGGCGTGAAATCGTGGCCGGCGGATCACTGGAAGATCGGCGGCGGGACCGTCTGGGGTTGGGTGACGTACGATCCGGACCTCGATCTGATCTACTACGGCACGGCGAACCCGGGGTCATGGAACCCCGAACTGCGGCCGGGTGACAACCAATGGTCCGCCACCATCTTCGCGCGCGATCCGGACACGGGTCAGGCCCATTGGGCGTATCAGGTCAACCCGCACGATCTCTACGACCACGACGAGATCAACGAGAACATCATCCTCGACCTGCCGGTCGACGGGAAAGATCGCAAGGTCATCATCCACCCCGGCCGCAACGGATACATCTACATCATCGATCGCGGCACGGGCGAGGTGCTGTCCGCGACGCCGTACATCCGCAACACGGCGGCGAAAGGGGTGGATCTCAAGACCGGGCGGCTGATCCCGAATCCGGAAAAAGCCCCGCAGGTGGGGAAGGTGATTCGCGACATCGAGCCGGCGTCGCCGGGCGCGAAAGACTGGCAGCCGTGCGCGTGGTCGCCGCGCACCAAGCTGCTCTACATCCCGCACCAGAATCTCGCATGCGATTATGAGGCGGTGGATACGGGTTACATCGCGGGGACGCCGTACGTCGGTGTGAACGAGACGATGTACGCGGGCGCGGAAGACCCGGCGCATCTCGGCTTCTACGACGCGTTCGATCCGGTCGCGAAGAAGATCGTCTGGCGGATCAAGGAGAAATTCCTGTGCTGGAGCGGAACGTGCGTGACCGCCGGCGACGTCGCGTTCTACGGGACGATGGACGGTTACTTCAAGGCGATCGACGCGCGGCCGGACCAGGGCGGCAAAGAGCTGTGGAAGTTCAAGGTCGCCAGCGGCATCGTCGGCCAGCCGACAACATTCAAAGGGCCGGACGGGAAGCAGTACGTCGCGATCCTGAGCGGCGTCGGCGGGTGGGCGGGGGCGCTGGTGTCGGGTGATCTCGACGTGCGCGATCCGACGGGGGCGCTCGGGTTCGTCAACGCGGTCAAGGAATTGCCGAAGTACACGACGAAGGGAGGCGTACTTTATGTATTTGGTCTCCCGTGATCTTCATTCAGTGGCACGGGCGCCCCGCCCGTGTTTTTTAAATAAATGCGCTGGCGAGGCGCCCGTGCCACGATGGGTTGCATGCGCGCTGTCGCTGGTCTGCGTCGTGTTCGCGCGGGCGGCAAGCGCGCCGGTGCCGACGACGCATCCCGCGCCACGGCCGCTGCTGAAGGTCGTCGCGGATCCGAACAACCTCCCGTTCTCCAACGACCACGAGGAAGGTTTTGAGAACAAGATCGCGCGGCTGATCGCCGACGACATCGGCGCGACGCTCGAATACACCTGGTACGCGCAGCACCGCGGCTACGTCCGCAACACGATCAAGCACGGGGATTGCGACATCGTGATGGGTGTGCCGCGGCAGCTCGACATGCTGCTGACGACGGTTCCGTACTACCGGTCGAGCTACTGCTTCGTCTATCGCGCCGATCGCGGGATGGACGTCAACTCCTTCGACGATCCGATCCTCCGCACGTTGAAGATCGGCGTGACGCTGATCGGGGACGATTCGACCAATTCACCTCCAGCACATTGTCTTGGACAGCGCGGGATCATCACCAACGTCGTCGGGTTCAGCGTATATTCCGATTACACGCAACCCAATCCACCCGCGCGGATCATCGACGCGGTCGCAAAAGGCGACGTCGATCTCTCGATCGCGTGGGGACCGCTCGCCGGTTACTTCGCGAAGCAGCAACCGGCGACATTGAAGGTCGTCGCGGTTCAGCCACAGCAGGATGGGGCGTATCCGCTGGCGTTCGACATCTCGATCGGCGTGCGGAAGAAGAACACGGCTCTGCGCGACCAGCTCAATGAGGTGTTGTCGCGACGCAAAGCGGACATCGATCGCATCCTGGACGGGTACGGAATTCCCCGAGTGCCGGCGCCCGCCGCGTCCGCAGCGGCGGCACAAAATTCGCATCCGGTCGAGCAGGCGGAGCAGCGGCCATGAAACGCCTGAATCGATTTCCTCTTGCAGCCCTGGCGATCGCGATGCCGCTGGCGGTCTGGTCGTGCAAGCGCGAAGAGCGATCGTTCCGCGTGCAGCCGCCGGCGGCGGATACCACCGACAAGGTCATCGTCAGCAAGCTGCGCGCAGGTCAGATGATGGCGACGACGACGCAGCGGGCGGCGACCGAGCCGTCCGGCGGACCGATCGCGCCGCCGCCGCCCGGCATCGCGCCCGCGTCCAAACCTTCGGCGGGCCTGGTACACAACGGCTATGAGGAAAACGCCTACGCCGTCGGCGAAGGAAACCGCTTGTACCTGGCGTACAACTGCGTCGGCTGTCACTTCCACGGCGGCGGCGGAATCGGACCGCCGCTGATGGACGACACGTGGATCTACGGCTCCAACCCCGAGCAGATCTTCGCCACGATCGTGGAAGGCCGTCCCAACGGCATGCCGTCGTTCCGCGGAAAGATTGTCGATTATCAGGTCTGGCAGATCGTCGCGTACGTGCGGAGCATGAGCGGCATGCTCTCGAAGGACGTCGCGCCGGGCCGCGACGATCACATGGCCGGCGCGCCGCCGCCCAATTCGATGCGCTACCAGCCGCCGCAGTGGTCAACCGTGGGGACGATCCGATGATCGGCGGCGGCGTGGTCACCTCGCTGTTCAACTCGGCGGTGCTTGCGGCGATCAGCACCGACAATCACACTGCGCTGGCGCCCACCGGCCCGCAGGCGCAGCACATTTTCAACGACTACAAAGCTTTCTACACCGTCTGCATCATCGTTTACGTGCTGACGGTCGCGATCGCACTGATCGCGTCGCGCCGGCATCGCCAAGACACCGATGGCCATAAGGGCGAAGCCCATCCGCCCCTCCCGCCGCCGCAGCTTCAGCTCGATCCGACCCGAGAAGCCAAGATGACGTTCTGGGTGAACGTCTGCATCGCGGCGACGGTGCTGATCCTCTTCGGGCTGCTGTTCGTGGATTTCTCCACCGCGCGGGCGATCCATCAGTTCTCGAGCAAGCCGGGCGCGGTGAACATCGTCGTCACGGGGCATCAGTGGTGGTGGGAAGTGCGCTACGACGACGAGCACCCGCAGAACGTCTTCACCACCGCGAACGAAATCCATGTCCCGACCGGCAGGCCGGTCAAGATCGTTCTTCAGGCCGCGGACGTCATTCACAGCTTCTGGGTTCCGAATCTGACGGGCAAGAAGGACATGATTCCGAACCACTCGACTGAGCTGTGGTTCCAGGCGGACAAGCCGGGCATCTATTGGGGCCAGTGCGCGGAGTTCTGCGGCTTTGAGCACGCGAAGATGCGACTGTTTGTGATCGCGGATCCGCCCGAGGTGTTCGACGGCTGGCTCAATGCGGCGCGCACGCCTTCTCGCCCGCCGCTGGAGCAGATTCAGAAGCAGGGCCAGCAGGTCTTCATGCTGAAGCAATGCTCGATGTGCCACACGATCGGTGGGACGCCCGCGGGCGGGCGCGTCGGTCCGGACCTGACGCACGTGATGAACCGTTACACGCTCGCCGCCGGCGCCATCCGCAACACGCCGGGGCAGCTCGCCGGCTGGATTCTCGACCCGCAGGTGATCAAGCCCGGCTGCCGGATGCCGCAGAACAATCTCAGCCCGCACGATCTGCAGGCGCTGCTGGAGTATTTGAGAACATTGCAGTGAGTGTCACATGTCAAACCAAATCGCCAACGCCTCCCAGATGTCATCCCGACGTGCTCCGAGGGATCTCGGAGACAACTCGGGTCCGAGATTCCTCGGAGCACCTCGGGATGACACCTCGCGCGGTGTTGCGCGGGTAACTGGTAGCGAGACCAAGTGACGATGACGCAGACGCTAGTCCATCCCCCGGCCCGAGTCCCCACCCCGCTCGCCGACGCCGACGAAATCGCCGCGCTCGAGAAGAGCTGGCGTGAGCCGAGCGGCGTCTGGGGGTGGCTGACCAGCACCAACCACAAGACGATCGGCCTGCGCTTCATC
>JAICTV010000033.1 GCA_025936175.1 Phycisphaerae bacterium | reverse complement strand
TCGCACGGCGGGAGCCTGGTCATGATCGCCAAAGGCAACCGCAGCAAAGCCGTCACCGACGCCTGCAAAAAGCACGGCGGGTTCTACCTGGGACGCATCGGCGGCCCCGCCGCGATCCTGGCACAGACGAACATCAAGAAGGTCGAGCTGGTCGATTTCGAAGAGCTGGGCATGGAGGCAATCCGAAAAATCGACGTCGTCGATTTCCCGGCGTTTATCGTCGTGGATGACAAGGGGAATGATTTCTTTGAAGAGCTTTGACCACGCTCCAAATCCGCGCGACTCCGACTTGAATGTCATCCTGAGGTACTCCGAAGGATCTGGCCGTGAGTACATCGAACGCAAATCCTTCGGAGTACCTCAGGATGACATTCCCTTTCGACCAGCGCACGGATTAATCCGGATCCGTATTATTGGCGCGTCGCTGATCTCATAAACTCCGTGAGATCACCATGCAGCTTCCGCCGCGAGCCCGCATCGTGATAGAGCATGTGCCCCGCCGGATAGAACGTGTGCGTGATCTGCTTGCGCAGTTCCGGCGGCAGGCCCAGGTGCGAGATCGTGTAGTCGGCGCTGAGGTACGGCGTCGCCAGGTCCATCTGGCCTGATGCGAAGAGGACCTTGATCTGCGGGTTCTTGATGATCGCGCGCGTCAGCGTGTCGGCGACGTCGAGGTAGCCGTTGCCGCGGTTGCCGAAGTTCCAGGGTTGCACGCGCTCGGTCAGCACTTCGTACGGCAGGTCGCTCTCGAAATTCAGCTCGCCGCGGACGTAATCGTTCAGGCATGCGGAGTAGAGCGGCAAAAAGAGCGACAGGCTGGGATCGTAGTCCGGCTCTTCAGCCAGCGGATCGGACGTCAGACCTGTGACGCGCGCGTCGAAGCGGCCGATCACCTTGCCCTGGTCCGCCAGCAGTTCCTTGCGGAAGCGGGACGGGTCGATGCGCAGCTTCGCCTTGATGATCCAATCGACGCTCACGCCGGTGTAGCGCGACAGCTTCTCGGCGATCGCGCGGCGGCCCTGGTCGGTGAGCGAATCGCCCTTCATCAGCGCGGCGGCGTAATCGCCGAGCGCGAACTGCTCGGCCTCGCGCAGTGTCGCGGCGAGATCGTTCTGAAGCTCAGCCGGCAGCTTCTTGTGATACCACGCCGAGGCGGTGTAGCTCGGCAGGTAGAGGATGTACGGCAGCTCGTTCCCGCCGGCGTCCCAGATCGTCTGGAAGTTCAGCACGGACGAGATCAGCACGATTCCGTTGAGGCTGATCCCCTGCTTTTCGAGCAGGTATTCGCTCAGCCCCGCCGCGCGCGTGGTGCCGTAGCTTTCGCCGGCGAGGAACTTCGGATCGGCCCACCGCTGGTAGCGCGTGACGTAGAGGCGGATGAAGGCGGCGACGGACTGGATGTCCTCCTTCACGCCGTAGAACTGCTCGCCCTTCTCGCCCTGCGCGGGGCGCGAATAGCCGGTGCCGACGGGATCGATGAAGACCAGGTCGGTCTCGTCGAGCCAGGTGGATTCGTTGTCGACGAGATGGAACGGGGGAGCCGACGGGATGACGTTCTCGCCGATGTCGATGCGCTTGGGCCCCGCGGTCCCGAGGTGCAACCAGACGGACGCGGCGCCGGGACCACCATTGAAAACGAAGGTGATGGGACGCGTGGACGGCCGCGTCGTCGAGCGAGTCGTCGTCGCAGTGTGATCGCGATCGAGCGTGTACGCGACGAAGAACATGTCGGCTTTTTCTTTGCCGGATTCGTCCTTCTGCACCATCGTTCCGGTCGTCGCGGTGTAGTTCAGCGTCTTTCCATTGAGCGACAGCGAATGATGCGTGATGACGAGGTGATCGCCGTTCTTGTCCTTTGTCTCGCCGGGTTGGCTCGTCGCCGGACGCGTCGTCGTGCGCGCCGTCGGATCGACGGGTTGCGATGTAGCCGTTTGGGCTTGCACCGGTGCACAGATCGCGAGCAGAAAGAGGAAGGGGATCAGTCGGATCATGCGGGGAAGCTTACCTGCGACTTCCCCCCTTCCGCCACGGTCTCCGGACGTGAACAATGTCATCGCACCAACCAGCGAGGTCGCCGATGAGCGAAGACTTCCGTACCGAAAAGGATTCGATGGGCGAGATGCGCGTGCCCGCCGGAGCTTACTACGGCGCGCAGACGGCGCGGGCGGTGGAGAATTTTCCCATTTCCGATTTGAGATTTCAGCGGTTGTTCATCGCGGCGATGGGATTGATCAAGTCTGCCGCCGCACAGGTGAATCACAGGCTCGGGCTGCTTGACGATCAACGGCTCGATCTGATCAATCGTGCCGCGCACGAAGTGATGGACGCCAAGCTCGACGATCAGTTCGTCGTGGACATCTTCCAGACCGGGAGCGGCACATCGACCAACATGAACACCAACGAGGTGATCGCGTCGCGCGCCAACGAGATCGCCACCGGCAAGCGCGGCGGAAAAGATCCCGTGCATCCGAACGATCACGTCAACATGCAGCAGAGTTCCAACGACGTGATCCCCACCGCCATCCACGTCAGCGCGGCGGTGGCGATGAACGAAGCGCTCGTGCCGGCGATGCAGAAGCTCGCGGACACGCTCGATGCGAAGGCGAAGCAGTTCGATGACGTCGTTAAGATCGGCCGGACGCATTTGCAGGACGCCACGCCGATCCGGCTCGGGCAGGAGATCTCCGGTTATGCCGCGCAGGCGCGGCTGGCGGTGACGCGGACGCAGAAGGCGATCCGCGCGCTGCGCGAGCTGCCGCTGGGCGGCACCGCGGTCGGGACCGGGATCAACTCGCATCCGGATTTTGCGAAGCAGGCGATCGCCATCGTCGCGCAAAAGACGGGGTTGGATTTCGTCGAGTCGCAGAACCATTTCGAGGCGCAGGCGGCGAAGGACGGCGTGGTCGAAGTTTCCGGGCAGCTCAAGACCATCGCGATCTCGATGACGAAGATCGCCAACGACATCCGCCTGCTCGCCTCCGGCCCGCGCTGCGGCATCGGCGAGATCACCATTCCCGCGACGCAGCCGGGCAGCTCGATCATGCCGGGCAAGGTGAATCCCGTCATGAGCGAGATGATGCTGCAGGTCGCGGCGCAGGTGATCGGCAACGACGCGACCATCGCGTTTGCCGCCTCCGGGCTCGGCAGCACGTTCGAGCTGAACGTCATGATGCCGGTGATGGCGTACAACCTGCTGCAGTCGATCGAGCTGCTCTCGCTCGCGGCGAGCGTGTTCGCAGATCGCTGCGCCGCCGGGATCGAGGCCGACCGCGAGCGGTGTGAGGGGCTGGTCGAGCAGAGCCTGGCGATGTGTACGAGCCTCGCCCCTGCGATCGGGTACGACCGTGCCGCTGAGATCGCCAAGGAGAGCTTAAAGAGCGGGAAGACGGTGCGCGAGGTGGCCAAGGCGAAGAACGTGCTGCCGGCGGACGAGCTGGATCGGGCGCTCGATGCGCGGCGGATGACGCGGCCGCAAGCGGACGCGATCGGCGGCGGCGGTGGTTAATTCGTGATTTGTCGGGTCGGCGCCCGCGCGCAAGGTGAGCGACCACTAGCAACAATTGACAGATCGGCGAAAATCGCTTTAATCTGGCGGTTCTCGGCCCGCGTGGGCTGGGGTAAGTTCCTGTCGTAGCTGAACTTTTGTTGCGAGGGGTGCCCGCGTGGCCAAGCATGCACCGAAGTCGAAAAGCCCTGCGAAGAAGGGCATGAAGCCGTCCCCGGCGGCGAAGAAGCCGACAGCGAAATCCGCACCGCCGGCGAAGAGGCCCAAGCCGGTCGTGACGGCCAAGGCCGCGCCGGCGCCGGTCATCAAGGCCGCCAGCGCCGTCGCGAAGAAGCTCGAACGTCCCGCGCCCGCCGGACGCGAAGCCGCGCGGCGCGAGCCGATCGCCGCCCAGCAGCCCGCCGTCGCGCCCGTCGCGCCGGTTCCCACCAACGGAAAGCCGCGCAAGAACCAGGCCGGCCTCAACGCCAAAGACCTGGAGCACTTCCGCGACCTGCTCCTGGCCAAGCGCCGCGAGATCGTCGGCGACATGGGGCAGATGGAACGCGAAGCCCTCCGGGGCGCCGGCGGGAGCAACCTGTCGAACCTCCCGCTGCACATGGCGGACATGGGCACGGACAACTACGAGCAGGAGTTCACGCTCGGCCTGGTCGAGAAAGACCGCAACCTCCTCCGCGAGATCAACACCGCGCTGGCGAAGATCATGGACGGCACGTACGGCCTGTGCGAAGGCACCGGCAAGCCGATCAGCAAAGTCCGCCTCGAAGCGCAACCGTGGGCCCGCTTCTCGATCGAGCACGCGCGGCAGATGGAGAAGGGGTTCATTCGCTAATCCGGCGCACGCGCGCTAGAAATAAAACGTGGATGGTGGATAGTGGATGGTAGATAGTGGAGACACCGCTTCAGCATCCACTATCCACCATCTACTATCCACGTGTTCTTTAACGACGGCATGACTCCGAACTGGCGTGACACCCTCCGCTCCCCCGTCGCCCTCGCGTGCTTTCTCGGCACCGCGATCGCGGGCATCGGCCTGGACCTGTGGAGCAAGTCCGCCGCCGTCGCGAACCTCAAGTACGCCTCGCCCAGGCACTTCATCCCCTACCTCCTGCGCTTCGAATACACGGAGAATCACGGCGCGGTGTTCGGGCTGGGACAAGGTCAGCAGGCGATCTTCCTCATCGTCTCGGTCGCGGCGATCGTGTTTCTCATCTACCTGTTTCTGACCGGCGGCCGATCGCGCTTCTATCAGATCGTGCTCGGGATGCTGCTCGCCGGCGTGGTGGGGAACATGTATGACCGGCTGACTTTCGGCTACGTCCGCGACATGATCCACGGGCTGCCGGGCGTGTACTGGCCGGGCTGGATCGCCGAGCGATTGCCGCTCGCGTGGCGGCCGCCGATGGGTGGGAGGCTCGAAGTCTTTCCCTGGATTTTCAACGTCGCCGACTCGCTGCTGTGTGTCGGCGTCGCCGCCATGATCATCTACAGCTTCGTATCGGAGCACCAGCGGAAGCGGCTGATGTCGATCGCCGAAGACTCTAGCGGCGGCGGAGACGCCAACAAACTCGCGCAAACCGGCCCGTCCTGACTCCGCTTCTCCCTTACTCCTCTTCTTCCCACATGCTCCCCGCCGACGCCCAGTTCGATGAGCAAATGATGCGGCGGGCGATTCGCCTGGCGATGAACGGCCGCGGACGGGTCGAACCGAACCCAATGGTCGCGGCCGTCATCGTCAAAGATGGACGGGTGATCGGGGAAGGCTTTCACGCGCAGTTCGGCGGACCGCACGCGGAGCCGACGGCCCTGTCATCGCTCACCGAATCCGCCGAAGGCGCGACCGCATACGTCACGCTCGAGCCGTGCTGTCACACGAACAAGAAGACGCCGCCGTGCGTTCCCGCATTGATCGAGGCGAGGCTCGCGCGCGTCGTCGTCGGCTGCGTCGATCCGAATCCGGACGTGAACGGCAAAGGGCTCGAGATGCTGCGCGCGGCGGGGATCGCGGTCGATGTCAATGTCCTGGAGGATCCGGCCAAGCAGTTAATCGCGCCGTTCATTGCGCACACCGTTTACGACCGGCCGTACGTCACGCTCAAGTGGGCGGAGACCGCCGACGGCAAGGTCGCCGGCCGTGACGGCAAGCCGCTGCAAATCACCAGCGAGAAGGCGTCACGGCTCGTGCATCAACTGCGCGCGCGGTGCGACGCGATCATGATCGGGATCGGGACGGCGATGATTGATGATCCGCTGTTGACCGCGCGCGAGGCGCCGGAGCCGCGCCCGCTCATGCGCGTCGTGCTCGATTCGCAGCTTCGGCTGCCGATGGAATCGAAGCTGGTACGGACCGCCCGGCAGCATCGCGTGCTCGTCGAATTCGATCGTCGCCTCGCCGAAGCGGAGCGCGACAAGCTCAATGCGTTGCAACAGGCGGGCGTGCAGCCGTTCATGGTCGAGCGGCGGTTTGACGGGTTGAACCTCGAGCAGGTCCTCACGCCGCTGGCGCACTTCGGCGCGACGCATGTGCTGGTGGAGGCGGGGCCGACGGTGGCGAGCTCCTTCTTTCACGAGCAGACGCTCGCCGACCGCGTCTGGCTCTTCCGCTCGCCGAATGCGGTCAACGAGCCGACCGCGCCCGCCGGCGTCGGCGTGCCCGCGAATTACGTGAAGACGGGCGAAACCGAGATCGACGGCGATCATCTCACTGAGTATCTCAACCCCAGCAGCCCCGTGTTTTTCGCCGCCGAGCCGTCGGCGGATTTCGTGCTGGCAACGGGCTGACGAGGTGTACGTCACCATGAACCGCCGCGAGTTCATCACCGCCTCCGCCTGCGCCGTCGCCGCGAGCCTGGCGATGAGCGGATCCGCGTCGGAAGAATCGAGACCCGCAATGACCAAAGCGATCGCCTTCGACGCCTTCGTGATTTTCGACTTCCGCTCGGTCTTCGCGACCGTCAGACAGCTCTTCCCCGACCGCGGCGACGACATCTGCAAGACCTGGCTGGCGCGCCAGTTCGAATACTGCTGGCTGCGCGTGATCACCAGGCGATACGCGGATTTCTGGAAGGTGACCGAGGAGGCGCTCGCCTACGCGACGAAGGTGAACAAGGTCGAGCTTTCGGGCGCGCAGCGCGAGCAGATCATGAACGGGTATCAGCAGCTCAAGCCCTGGCCGGACGTGATCGACGGTTTGAAGGCGCTGCGCGACGCGAACATCCGGCTGGCGTTCCTGTCGAACATGACGCCCGCGATGCTGTCGGCGGCGTGCAAGAGCGCGGGCGTCGGTGATTTCTTCGAGGCAAGAATCAGCACCGACGCGATCAAGAGCTACAAGCCGGACCCCGCGGCGTATCAGCTCGGCATCGACGCGCTGCAACTGCCGAAGGACCAGATCGTCTTCGCCGCCTTCGGCGGATGGGATGCCGCCGGCGCCAAATCGTTCGGCTATCGCACGTACTGGGCGAACCGCCTCTCGCTCCCGGTCGAGCAGCTCGACGCTCAGCCCGATCGCATCGGCGGAGGGATGAATGAGCTGGTGGAATTCGTGACGGCGTAGCGCGATCGCTATCATGCCGCCGCAATGACCGTCAGCGAACCCGTTCCGGATCACGTGAAGCCCGGGGCCGATATCGGCTTCCGGCTCGTCGCCGCCGCCGTCTTCGTCATCCTCCTCGTGCCGAAGATTTTTCAGAACGCCGCCGCGCACACCGGCGATCTCGATACCGGCAATTACTCCAACTACGCGTGGGCGATCCTGCACGGCGAGGGGTTTACCGGCAGCCTGCTGGGCCGGCATCAGCTCGGCGAACACTTCTCGCCGATCATGATGCTCATCGCGCCGATCTATCTCGTCTGGCAAAGCGCGTACGTGCTGATGATCCTGCAGGCGACGGCCGCCGCCGCCGCCATCGTGCTCACGCTCTACTTCGCCGATCGGCAATTCCGCGCGGCGGGATTTGATGACATCGCCGGCGGCGCGAACGCGAAGCGCATCCGCGCCGGCGCGTCGCTGCTGCTGATCGTGCTGTTCTTCTGTTATCCGCCGCTGCTCGACGGGTGGATGACCCAGTTCCAGCCGATCGAGCTCGGCATGCCGCTGGTGGTCCTGGCGATGATCCTGATGCACGGCGCGGGCGGGGAGCGTCGCGCGCGAAACGATCGCTGGCTCGCGATCGTCGTGCTGTTGCTGCTCATGACGCGCGAGAGCGCGCCGCTGACCGTGATGGGGCTGGCGATCTACGCGGCGCTGCTGCCGCGGCGATACGGACTGACGGCATTGCTGCTGCTGGCGGCGGGATTGTGGGCGTCGCTGACGATGGGCGTATTGATGCCGCACTTTCGCGCCGGGGCGCATTGGCCGCACGAGAAGTTCTTCGCGCCGCTGGCGATCTGGCGATTGAAGTGGTGGTACCTGCTGACGGTTTTCCTCGGGCTGGGTCCGTTGCCGCTGATCGGCCGGCGCGCGTGGGCGGCGTCTGCCGCGGCAATCCCGGGGATCTTGCTCAACCTGACGGTGAATCGCGAGACGCAGGTGACTTTCGTCGGACATTACGATGCGCAGATCGCGCCGTTCCTGATGGTCGCCGCGGTGCACGGCATCGTCGCGGTCGCGGTGTTCGCACGATCGAATCCGCTCGCCGGCACGCGCGCGGCGGCGGCCGCGGTCGTCGCGTCGCTGGCGCTGTCATTCGCGCTCCTCGGTCAATCCGCGGCGCGCACGCCCTTCCAGCTTTGGACCCGCTGGTGGCCGACGCGCGAGCGGCTGGAGATGGCGAAGGAAGCGCGCGCGATGGGCAAGAGCTTCGCGAACGCCCCCGCCTTGACGGGCTGGCGTGCCATCGGGCCGCAAGTCTGTCACCGCCGCAGCTACATGGCGATGCGGTGCGGCGGGACCGCGCAAACGTGGATCGATTGGGCGTCCGATCGGCTCAAGCCGGGGACGATCCTGCTGGTGCCGACCGCGGAGTACCACCAGGACGACGCTCCAGAACGAAATCTGATCGCCGCGAGTGGCCGGGCCGTCCTGGTGAAGCGCGACAAGCTCGTGGAAGCGTGGCAATGGCCGACGGACGCCCCGCCCCCCGCGACGCCGCAGGCGCGGGCATACATCCGCGCCGGCGTTGAGCGGGGTGCGAGCTTATCCCCACCACCCTCGGTTGCCCCATCGCGGGAAAATCGCAAAAAACACCGAAAATGACCGCGAAACAGGGACGTTACAGCCCGCGCAGGTTTCCCAACATTGCGGGCGTTGTTTCGGATCATTTCAGTTTGTATGATTCGGTTCAGGGTTGAGTGTTCTCCGTCGAGTGATCGATCGCCCTCGCACCTGATTCCGCGCTTCCCGCGTTGTTGCCATGGTCGCTGTCCGGGCCGCGAGGGGAGTCCGCAGACTCGAAGTCGCGGCAGGATTGATCCGCGGGACATCGGTTTGACGATGTATAGGACTACAAGTCTGTGGGAGACGTAAAGAATCTCCCGCGGCGGCAGGAGGCCGCCACGCGTTTTGCTTACGCACCGGGGAAGTTGGCACCACGCACATTAAGCACCGTGCACTTGCGCGGGCAATTCGCGCCGCGTTCGAGATCCATGAGCTGTCAGTACTCGCCTGTGGGAGGCTCCTTCGATGAGTCGGTTAGATAAGGTTCGTCCGCCCGTCACCGTCGCCACCGCCTCGATCCCCGATCGCCGCCGCGACAGCCGAAAGCCCCTCCAGGGCCGAGCAATGCTCAAGATCCTCGACGGGCCCAGCGCCAACACCACCCACGAGATCATGACCCGCGATCTCTCCTTCAGCGGCGTGTCGTTCCTGCTGCGCGAGAGCCTCAACGTCGGCCAGGAATGCCACATCGAGATTGCCGGCCCCGGGACGACATCGACCACGCACCGCTGCGAAGTCGTGCGATCGCGGGCGCTGAGCAACGGACGATTCGAGATGGCGGTGCAGTTCCGCCAGAAGCTGTGAGCAACGAAGAAGGAAAAACGAAAAAGGAAAAAGGGGTTGGCGTCGCTTTTTCCTTCTTCGTTTTTCCTTTTTCCTTCGCCTCCTGTCACGCCCCCCGGACGGCCGTTAATCTAACGGCATGCTCCGTCGCCTCCGCGGGCTGAGCCCCTTCGGGCCGATCTTCGGGAAGGAACTCCGCGTCGCGGCGCGGCGGCGGAGGAACTACCTGCTTCGCGTCCTCTACCTCGTCGGCCTGCTGCTGTTCCTCTTCCTCGCCTACGAGATCACCGCGTCGGAGCACAACGGCGGCGGGCTCGCGCAGCGCACGCAGGCGCAGGAGCAACTCGGCTGGTGCTTCTTCATGTTCTTTTCGATGTTCTGCGTCATCGCGATGGCGCTGATCGGCCCCGTCGTCACCTCCACCGCCATCAACCAGGAACGACAAGCCAAGACCTTCCACGTCCTGCTCATGACCCCGATGACGGCGTGGCAGATCGTCTCGGGCAAGCTCTTCTCGCGCCTGCTCACGCCGCTGACGCTCATCGGCTTGAGCATGCCGGTGCTCGCGCTGGTGCGATTGCTGGGCGGCGTGGAGCTGAATCAGATGTTCGGCGTGGTGGCGCTGTGCATCGTGACGGCGATGATGTCCGCCGGCATCGGCTTGTTCTGCTCGATCCTCCTCCGCCGCGCCTACGCCGTCATTTTGCTTTCGTACTTCATCATGGGGATCGTGTACGTGTTCATCCCGATGATGACGATGGCGTTGCTGGCGCCGAGCGGGATCGGGAAGATCCCGATCTTCTGGTACCTGGGCTCGTACAACCCGTTCTGGGCGACGGGGATGCTCGCGTCCGGACAGTTCGCCCGGATGATGCCGGTTAACTGGTACTGGTGCGTGATCGGGCACCTGATCGCGACGGCGCTGCTGCTGTTTCTCAGCAGTTTGCTCGTGCGGCGACTCGCGCGGCGCGAAGGTGAAGTGGGAACGACCACCGGCGCCGGCGTCGTCGTCGCACTGCCGCCGGCTTCAATCGAACCGCTCATTCCGACCGATCCGGACGCCCCGCCGCTTGCGTCGTCGCGCATCATCAAGCGCCTCGAGCGCACGCGAAAGAAAAACCGCACCGTCTCCGATCATCCGATCCTCTGGCGCGAGCTCCGCCGCCCGCTGCTGGCGCGCAACTGGCAAAAAGGCGCGGGCATGATCATCGCCGTCATCCTCTTCGCGATCTCCTACTTCGCCGGCTACGCGAACGACGCGCTGCAGCACCGCGACACGCACATCGCCTTCGCGTTCGTCTTCCACACGCTGCTGATCGTGCTGACGGCGGTGCTGTCGGCGACGGCGATCGCGCAGGAGAAGGAAGGCGACACCTGGACCGTCCTGCTCGCCAGCCCGCTCTCGGGCGCGGCGATCGTCTGGGGCAAAGCCGCCGGCGTCGCCAGCCGATTGTTCTGGCCGCTTCTGCTCTTCAGCGCGCACTTTCTGGTCTTCGCGCTGGCGGGCGTGATCCCGTGGAAGGTCGCGTTGATCACGATCTGGGTGATGCTCTCGTTCAACACGGTCTGGCTGGCGAGCGGCATCTTCCTCTCGCTGCACTTTCGCAAGGTCACCGTCGCCGTCATCGTCAACCTGGCGCTCCCGCTGGCCGCCTACGGGGCAGCGGCGCTGGTCATGCAGGTGATCGACGCGTGGCTGGAAATGAGCGGCACCTTCGTCTCGCAAATCCAGTGGTGGCTGCCGTGGTATTACCTGCTCGAGGCGATCGACAAGATCCGGACCTACGGCACCGGCGCCGACCTCGCTCTGCCCGGCACGACCTATTACGCGGGAGGCAGCGAGCGCGTGACGCCGGCGACGTTCATCTTGGTCACGTTCATCGTCGGTTTGGTTCACGTCGCGATCGCGTCAGCGATCCTGATCATTACCGCGGCACGTCTGAACGCGGCGGTCGGCCGGGCTCCGCAAGTCGAGCGGCTGGCGGACGACCGCGACCGCTACCACACGCCCAGTTGGGCCTCCGCCCCCGCCGCCTGATTCTCAATCTTGCTATGCCCGCGGAGGACGTAAGGCAACTTACTGCCACGGCAAAATTCGCGGCGTGGGCGAACTTTCGAGCTTCTAAAACCATAAGCAATGGTGGGAGCACGCAAGGCCGCGCGATTCAGACGTACACGTCACGTGCGGGCGAGCCGCAACAGGAACAAGTTTTGAACGATGCGCACGCGCGGCACGGAGAGAGCCGCGATCGGCCGTCGGTTCAGCAGGAGTCGTGTGATCATGTCGGACGAAGTCAGCAGCAACGCCGCCCAGAACAAATGCTACGACGTGAGCGTCGTCGCCCAATCGCTGCGCGAGCTTCACGAGTACGTCACCGCCCGCAACGCGCGCATCCAGATCACGCGGCCGAACAGCGACGCGAGCTGCGTCCTGATCAGCAAGCAGGAGCTGGATTCCCTCGAGCGCGCCCTGGCGATCCTGGCCGACACCGCCGACGTCCGCGAGCTGTCGGCGAAGATCGCGCACCTGGCCGCGCTGGCCAGCGCCGGGGATTTCTGTCACGCGTGACGCCGGGCCCGGCCGGCGGTTTGCGTCCACTAATGAAAATCGCTTGCAACTCTTCGCCCGCCCGCGATTAAGAATCGCTCCGCCCGCCCCATTCTGCCGCACGATTCGTACGTCGGATGACCCTTAAGTCGTCGGGGAGGCCAAAGGCGGCTAACGCCGCCGCATAGCAGCCAGCGAGATATCGAGTTTTATCCATTCGTATTCTGCGATCCAGGCGGTTGATGTAAACTTCATCGCGATGCGCCGCCGGCGACAGACGCTCGGATTGGGAACTCTCGTCATTCTTCTCTTCACGCTGCCTTGCCTTGCGACAGTCCTCGATCCATCGTTTTGGAAAGGAATCGGAATCGTTGTTGCTGTTCTCGCAGTCATTGCGACCGTCTCAATTGCCTACCTGAGGATAGAACACGCGTTGGCCATGCGCGAGGGGCGCGCTAAACGAACGGCAGACCTGGAACAGTACCTCAGTACGAGGGATGCCGCGCAGATGGCCGCGCGCCAGCAAGAGGAGCAACGGCGCGAGCAAGAGGAAAAGCGCTTACTCGTCTTGGCGTCAGCACAACATCGATGACATGACCGGCGCAGACTTTGAGCGGCTGATACTGCTGACGTTGCAATCTCAAGGATACGCGGTGATGCACCTCGGCCGAGCTGGTGATCTTGGCGTCGATATCATCGCGGAGAGGGAGGGCGTTCGCACTGCTGTCCAATGCAAACGGCAGTGCAGGCCCGTGGACCGTAAGGCAATCAGTGACGTCGTTACTGGCCGCGTTCATCACCGATGCCAATGCGCCATGGTCATCACAAACCAATCCTTCACGCCGGACGCCTATAAACTCGCTGCATCAACGGAATGCCGGCTCGTCGATGGCGCGATTCTCGCCGACATGTTGGCAGTGCAACCGTCGGAACGATCAGCCTCCTGCGAGGGCGGCCGAACATGAGTCGCGCTATTGGCTGAAGTTTCGTGATCACTTCTTCTTGCTCACTGACGCCAGGATCTGATCGATCCGCTGCTGCGCTTCGGGCGGCTGCGAGGGGCGGAGTTGCTTGAGGACGCTGACGACGGCGGGGCCCATGGCGGTCAGCTCGGCCTCGGCGCGGTCGCGGGTTTTCCAGTCGTCGGCGTTCAACTGCGCGACATTCGCTTTGATCTTATCGACCATGCCGCTGGCGGGTGTGGGTTGGGGCTGGTTGTACTCCTGGATCAGCGCGACCGGGACGGAGATGGTAACGCCGCTGTCGAGGGCGCATTTGACCGCAGGGTCTTCAAGCTGGCCGCTGACGACGGTCTGATCCCAGAGCGTGACCTGCACGTCGGTCGCGCCGCCGTCTTTGCCGCGGGACATTTTTCTCACCTGCCCGGCGTCGAGGCTGAGGGTGTCGAAGGCGGTGTCGAGCTTGAGCCGGCCGGTCAGGGAGCCGACGAGCGTGTCGTCGTTGGTGAGCGAGAGCGTGGCGCTGGAATCGTCGGCTTCGATCGGAGGGCCGCTGAACTGGATGCGGCTGATCGAGCTGGAGGGGAAGTGAACGATCTGACCGCCGGTTGAAACCGGCGGCTTGGCCGGTTCGGTAGCGCTTGACGACGGCGGCGAGGACGTGCCGCCGCTGAGTTTCATCTCGAACTCAGGGGAGCTGACCAGGCCCGCGATCTTGCTGCCGTCGGTCAGGTAGATCTCGTGCACGCCGTGCTCTTCGGTCTGGAAGACGATCGTCGCGATGTTCTTGGCGTCGAGTTTCAATGGCCCGTAGCGGGTGACGACGTCGATCGGGGTGGTCGGCATCTCGACGCCGACGCGCTCGCCGGTGCGCAGCGAGACGAACGGTTTGTCGAAGGTCCATTCCTCCGGCTCATCGGGGCGCTTGCGGTAGCCGGCGCGGGTGATCTGGCTCAGGGGGATTTGCGTGAGCTGACCGGTCGTCAATTCGAGCGGCAGTGTTTCCTTGGCGAGTCGTCCGCCGAAGATTTCGCCGTCGGTGGTGACCAGGAGCTGTCGCGGGCGGAACTCGCCGACGTTGATGATGCCGACGACGCGCGACGCGGGCAGCTCGACGTCGCCGTAGAAGGTGGCGAGCTTGAAGGACGGCTCCTTGATGGTGCCGCGCATTTGATCGCCGCCGCGGATCTCGACCACGTCGAACACGTCGCCGCGCAGCAGCTCGCGCTCGCCGATGAACCCCTGGCCGCCGCTGAAGTTGACGATGGATTTGCGGAGGTCGGACGGGACGGACGCGAGCAGCTTGCTCTCCTTGAAGTTCTGGACGAACTGCGTGCCCTGCTCGGGCGTGGCGGTCACGCCGTGGATGTGCACGATCGCGACTTCCTTGTTCGCGGGAACGGTGATCTGCATCGACGCCTGCACCTGCGTATTGCCCTGCTGATAGGTGACGTTGGGCACGAGCTTGGATCCCTTGCCGGCGTACATCTCGACGACCGCCTTGCCGTTGCCGTTGCTGGTGGCAAAGCCAATGGTGTTGTCCTTCTTGCGCGGATCCGTGATGGGCGTGCCCTGGTCGATGCCGAAGTTCAGGTTGGACTGCACCTGCACGTTGATGTTCTGATCGGCGGCCTGGGGATTTTTGATGATGTCGATGTAGCGGACGTAGTTGTCTTCCTTGTTGACGAGCACGCGGCGGGTGATGGTAAAGCCGTTGACGGTGAGGTTCTCGAAGACCACTTCGCCGGTCTTCTCGTCGAGCCGCGCCTGGTTGGAGCGCACACCCGGCTGCTGCCCGTTGATCTGGATCATGCCGCCCTGGCTGTAGAGCGGCTGCCCGCCCTGGAGCTGAAGCCATCCCCCGGGGTAGATCGACCACTGGTTGCCGGCGGAGTCGGCGACGGAATAGGGCATCGGCACCATTCCGGCGCCGCCGACGTTGCGGATGACGCGGGCGAAGATCTGGCATTCGCCGAGGACGGGGAGGAGCAGAATCGTCGAACAGATCGTCAGTGCCGCCGCGCGATGGTGAGGCTTCATGAGGCGCAACTCCGTGTGGCGGCGATTGTACCCCCGGGCGGGCGTCACTTCAGCCGCTTATGAACATAGATCACTTCGCCGGCGGAATGTTTCAGGTCGCCGCAAATACATTGGGCGATCACCCTGGCGACGTCGGCGGGTTCGAGGGTTTTGCTCGGCGGGTATTGGTCTTTGGTGAGGAGCTGGCGGAACATGCCGGTCTCGACGGCGCCGGGGGCGACGGTGTAGGCGGCGATGTTGTGCGGCTCGCCTTCGCGGGCGAGGGCGAGACTCAGGACATTGATCCCCGCCTTCGCGGCGCCGTACGCGCCCAGCCCCATGAACGGGTCGCGCGACGAGAGAGATGAGATGTTCACGATCGCCCCGCCGCCGCCTTGCTGCATGAACGGGAAGACGGCGCGGCAGAAGTAGAACGTCGCCGAGAGGTTGGTGTCGATCACTTGCCGCCACTCGTCGCTGGTCATCTGCGCGATCGAGCGGACGGGCGCGTAGCCGGCATTGTTGACCAGCGCGTCAATGCGGCCGAAGCGTTTGCTTGTTTCCACGACGACACGTTCGACGTCTTCGAGTCGGCTGACGTCCGCCGGGATCGCGACGCCGGCGCCGGCTTGCTTGATCGTCTCGTCGAGATCGCTCTGCGTTCGCGCCGTGAGGACCAAGTCGTAGCCGCGCGACGCCAGCTCGATCGCCGTCGCGCGGCCGATGCCTTTGCCCGCGCCGGTGATGATCGCCACCGGTTTTGACATCACATCGGCTCCGAGCGGATGCGAGCTGTGGTGACGTGGGTCTCTCCGGGCTTGAGCGTGATCGCGAAGTCGCGCACGTTGCAGGTCTCGACGCAGACGAAGCGCGGCCAGTCGGCCGGATCGATGTCGTTCATCCCGCCGACCTTGTCGGACCACGGATTCCAAACGACCGTCGTGTTGGAGTTGTCCTTCACATTGACGATGCGGCGACGCAGCACCGGATCTTCGATCGTGCAGGTCTCGGCGGTGCCCAGGTAGACGCGATCGGTGGGACCGGCCAGCCGCAGTGGGCGATCTTTGTCGGTGAAGATCTGATGGCCGACGTTCTTGTCGGCGTATTTCGTTCCGGTCAGGCCGTCGATGCTGATCTGCCGGACGTCGCCGACGTTGAAATAGGTGTGCATCGCGTCGGCGAAGGTGAAGGGCTCGCGGCCGGTGTTCCGCACTTCCAGCGCCATCGTGAGCTGACGCGCGACGGTCACGTTGAAGCGGCACATAAACTCGTGCGGCCACGACGGACGCGTTTCCATCGACGCGTTGAACGTGAAAGTCGCCGAGACGGCGTTGCCGTTCTGACTCACCTCCGCGACGTCCCAAGGTCGTGTGCGGACGAAGCCGTGCATCGGCGCGTTGGCGTCGCCCTCGCGCGGGCCGAACCACGGGAAGATGACGGGAACCCCGCCGCGGATCGGCTTGCCGTTCTCGAAGTTGCTCTTGCTGCTCAGGTACATCACGTCCGCCTGCCCGGCGGGCTGGTAGTGCGTGACGTGCGCGCCGTGCAGGTAAATGTGCGCCGAAGCATCCGGCGTCTTGATCGCGAGACGCGGCAGGTCGCCTTGCCCGTTTTCGAACTGCGCCACTCCGCCCGCGATGGCGAACTTCTTATTCAGTTGATCGACGTGATGCATGACACACGCTCCCTCGTGAGCGGCATGATACTAGAACCGCCGTTCAAAGCCGATGCGGACGTACGGCTCATCGCTGATGTCCGCGACCAGATCCGAGCGAGTCTGGCTCCAGCCCGCGCTGAACTCCCCGCCGAACGCGTAGCCCGCGGCGAGGAGGAAGCTGGTGCTCTCCAGCGGCTTCCAGCGGATGCCGATCTCGGCGCGGTGCTGCTGGAACAGCAGCCGATCCACGCCGTGGAGCGCGTCGGAGTGGAAGGCGTCCCTGCGGTTGAGGTAGTTACCGAAGACGACCCATTTCGGTGCGAGCTTGTACTCGAGGCGCGCGTCGAAGGTGTCGACGAACGTCCACATGACGTCAAGGGAGATGACATCGTTCGGCTTCCAGATCAGATCGTTGACAGGGAAGCCGACGACGTAAGTAAGCGTCGGGTCGTACTGGTGGCGGTACTCGAAGCCGGGCAGCGGGATGTCCGGGAAGACGCTGCGGTTGCCGTCGTAGTCGAGCACGAACGCGGCGTCGGTCTGCTTGTCGAAGCTGCGTCCGACGACGAGCGTGCCCTTGCCGTACCAGGCATCGCTTTGTCCAAAAGGCGTGTCACCGGCGTAGCCCAGGCCGAGCGTCAGGCCCGCGCGCCAGTCGAAATACTCGCCGAGCTCGACGCCGGCGGCGACGGAGACATCCGTCAGGCTCTTTTTCAGCCCCGCATCGTTGCTGTGGATGTCGTAGTAGGCGACGTCCCAGCCGAGGCGCGGGATGAATTTCTCGCGCTGCTCGCGGACGCGGCCCTGGTCTTGGAAGACGTTCATGCGGAAGTCGGCCCCGCCGTTGCTGGTCGACCCTTGCCCGAGTTGGAGGAACGCATCGCCGTGCGATTCCCAGACTTCTTTCTCGTCCAGAAGAGGTTGAATGAGCAAGGCCGGTCCGGTCTGTGCGAACGCGGTGGCCGAGAAGAGAAAGATCACGCAAATGCCGGCGGCGACGCGGGTTGAACGCATGAGCCGGGACTATGCCCGCCGCGATGAAAGTGAGCAAGAGCGAATTTTGTCCTGGCGGCGGCGCGGGCGGATGTGTATTGCTGTACTGATACACCATGCAACCCGCGATCGCACTTGATGTTCGACCCAATTCCGGCGTGCCGATCTACCGGCAGCTCGTCGAGCAGCTCCGCGCGCAAGTCGCCGGCAGGCGGCTCGCCGCCGGCGAATTTCTGCCGTCCGTTCGCACCGTCGCGGAGCATTTACAGATCAACCCGATGACCGTCTCGAAGGCTTATTCGCTGCTGGAGCGGGAGGGCGTCGTCGAGTTCGTCCGCGGGCAAGGCATGCGCGTGACGACGCAGCCGACCAACGGGAAAGTCCGCCGCGAGGCGATCCGCCCGCTGCTCGAGCAGGTCGCGGCGACGGCGAAGCAGCTCTCGCTCGCGCCCGAGCAGGTAATCGCGCAGCTCAAACCGATGCTGGAGGAGAATGATGACCACCGCAAATAATTCGCCGATCGCGCTGGCCGGCGTCCGGAAGCAGTACGGCGCGAAGGCCGCGCTCGACGGCGTGGATCTGGTCATCCCGGCCGGCTCCGTCGTCGGACTCCTCGGCCAGAACGCGGCGGGGAAGACGACGCTGATCAAAACGGCGCTCGGCTTGATTCGCCCGACCAACGGTGAAGCGACGATCTTCGGCGAGCCGTCGTGGGATCTGTCGGCGGCGACGAAGGCGCGGATCGGGTACGTGCCGCAGGTCATCACGCTGTATCCGTGGATGCGGATTCGACAGTTAATCAAGTACACGGCGAGTTTTTATCCGCGCTGGAACGATGGGCTGGTGACGAAGCTGCTGACGACATGGGACGTCGGCGGCGAGGACAAAGTGGGCATCCTCTCGGTTGGCACGTTGCAGAAGCTCGCGATCGTGCTCGCGCTCGGCCACGAGCCCGACCTGCTCGTGCTCGATGAGCCGGCGGCGAGCCTCGACCCCGGCGCCCGTCGCGATTTCCTGCGCACCCTGCTCGAAGTCGCCGCCGACGGCCGTCGCACGGTCCTCTTCTCGACGCACATCACCTCCGACCTGGAGCGCGTCGCCGATCGCGTCGCGATTCTTCGCGCGGGAAAGATCGCGTACGACGGCGCGCTGGACGATCTCAAGGACTCGGTGAAACGCCTGCACATCACCGCGACCGCCCCGCTGCCGGTCGATCTGCAGATTCCCGGCGTGGTGAAGTCGCAGGTGGAAGGCAATGAAGCGCTGATCAGCGTGCGCGACGTCTCCCCCGCGCTGATCGAACAAATCCGCCGGAATTACGCAGCCACCGTCGGCGTGCAGGATCTGAACCTCGAGGACATCTTCCTGGAGCTGCACCATCATGCGTAATCGCTACGCACAAATCGCGCTGACGTACACCGACCGATGGTCGATGCGGGCGTGGCTGATCCTCACCGCGATGTTGGTCGCGTGGCTGGCGTTGACGCGGCAGGCGAATTTCTCCGAGCGCTTGCCGATGCTGATGCTCGGCGGCACCGCCTGTGTCTTCGCGGCGACGATCGTCACCTCGCAAGTCAAGGAGCAGATCGCCGACCCGCGCTCCGCGCTCACGCCGGGCTTTCGCACGCCGCACTTGATCGTCGGCGGCGTGCTGCTGACGGCGACGACGCTCGGACTGGCGAGCTACATTGCGTGGCGCAGCGCGCACATCGAAGGCGGGTTCGGCTGGCCGGCGCTGCGCATCTGGCCGCCAGGGTACGTCGCGATCGTGATGATCAGTGCGGCGGCGATGGCGTGGATGGGATACCTGCAATCGCCGCCGTTCATCTTCTGCGTCATGGCACTGGGCGCGGTCTTCGTCATGCCGATCAGCGAGCCGCTGAACTGGCAGACGATCTCCGGCCGCGCTCCGGTGACAGCGTGCGTCATGCTCGCGCTCGCGCTGGCTTCGCTGATCGCGTTGTGGTGGCGGATGGCGCTGCTGAACGAGGAGATGCGCGAGTATCACCGCCTCGATAGCTTCAGCCCGAACCTCAAGCTCTCGATGACCGGCGATCGCTTTTATCGCCGCAGCGCCGCCGCGGAGGTCGGCTGGTTCAACGAGTGGCTGCGCGGCGCGGGCCGGATCGATCGCGCGCGCAACGTCCTGGGCGCTTCGCTCATGCGTCGGGCTGCGCACTGGCGGCTGGCGATCAGCTTCGCCCGCGCCAACCCGCTCTTTGGCGCGCTCTTCGGCATGATGTTGCTGGTGATGGACTATTTCGGCGGGCTGCACGAAGGAAAGGGCGAGCAGGGAGTGCTCATCGCCGTGCCGATCCTGATCGGCCTGGTCGTCCCGATGCTGATCGCCGGCTGCACCTGGCCGCGGCGATGGTACACGCTGGCGCAGGACGCGCTGCGTCCGGCGACGCGCCGGCAGTTCCTTGCCGAACAGGGCGCGGCCATGGGGTGGGAGCTGATGAGCCTGTGGTTCTGGATCACCGTCGGCGCGCTGCTGCCCACGATTTGGTATCGCCCGCACTGGCTGCTGTCGGCGACGACGCTCGCCATGCTCGCGCTGACCGCCGCGGAGCAGGTGCTGCTTTTCGCCGTTTTCGTGTGGATCGCGCGCTACCGCGGCACGCTGTTCTTTACCTGGACGCTAACGCTGCTCGCCGTCGCCGCCGCCGGGTTCCTGTTCGTTCACGAGATCGGTCACGCGGACGACCGTCTTCGCATCCCGTCGCCGCTCGTGATCGCCGCCGTGCTGGTTGTTGCGCTGCCCGTCCTGGTCGACGCCTACCGTCGCTGGCTGCGGACGGACCTGGATTGATGTCCGCTCTCGCCGTCGGCGCGAAATGATTGACCGAAGGAGACCCACCATGCGCACCCGTCTCACTGCCGCTCTCGTTGCCCTTCTTCTGCCGCCGCTCACCGTGCTTGCAGCGCCGTCATCGACGCAGCCTGTCGTCGCGGTGTTCCAACTCGGACCGATTACCGAATCTCAGTCGCAGGATTTTTCGAGCATGTTCGCTCCGCCGCAGGATCAGCCGCGGTCTCTGCGCGAGATCGTTCGTCGCATGAACGCGGCGGCGGATGACGGACAGGTGAAGGCGGTCGTGATCCTCGCCGACGCCGTCAGGGCGGGCCCGGCGCAGATTGAAGAGCTTCGCCAGGCAATGCATCGCTGCCGCGACAAGGGCAAGGACGTGCTCGTCCACGCCGACTCGATGCAGATGTTCGACTACCTCCTGTACAGCGGCGCCAGCCGGATCAGCGTGGTGCCGCACGGCGATCTGTGGGTCGCCGGCATCCGCTTTGAGACGCTCTACCTGCGCGGGCTGCTCGACAAGATCGGCGTGCAGCCCGACTTCCTCCACAATGGCGCGTACAAGTCCGCCAGCGAGATGTTCATGCGCGACGGGCCCAGCCCCGAGGCGGATTCGATGCACAACTGGCTGATCGACGGATATTTCCAAAGCGCCATCGATCAGATCGCGCGCGGCCGGAAAGTATCGGGCGATCACGTGAAGAAATGGCTCGATGCCGGGCCCCTTTCGGCCGAGCAGGCAAAGGAACTCGGCATGATCGACGCGATCGAGCAGCGCGAAGACTTCGACGCGACGCTCAAGCAGAAGTACGGCCAACGCCTGATCTATGAGCGCAAGTACGGAGAAGAAAAACAGGCGTCCATCGATTTCTGCTCGCCCTTTGGCATCCTGAAATTCTGGGGCGAGTTGCTGGGCGGTGGAGAGAAGAAGCAGCCGAGCACGAGACCGTCGGTCGCCATCGTCTACGTGGACGGCATGATCGTCCCGGGGCACAACCACGGCGGGTTGTTCGGCTCGAGCCTCGCGACCAGCACCGAGATCCGCAAAGCGCTCGATGAAGCCGCGCGCGACGACAGTGTCAAAGCCGTCGTCATGCGCATCGACTCACCCGGCGGCAGCGCCGTCGCCAGCGAGATCATTCTCGACGCCTCGCGTCGCGTGCGCGAGAAGAAGCCGCTGATCGTCTCGATGGGGAACGTCGCCGGCAGCGGCGGGTACTACGTCACCTGCGCCGCCGACACCATCTTCGCCAACGAGACGACGCTCACGGCGTCCATCGGCGTGGTCGCGGGAAAACTCGTCACCACCGACATGTGGAAGAAGGTGGGCATCACGTTCAAGAGCTACCAGCGCGGCGAGATGGCCGGCCTGCTCTCCAGCGAAGCGCCCTTTAACGACGCGGAGCGAAAGCACCTGACCGATTGGATGACGACGATCTACGGCACGTTCAAGCAACACGTCACCGACGCGCGCGGAAAGAAGCTCACCAAGCCGCTCGAGGAGCTGGCCGAAGGCCGCGTCTTCACCGGAAAGCAGGCGCTGGCGTACGGGCTGATCGACAAGCTCGGCACCATGCAGGATGCGATCCACTTCGCGGCGGAGAAGGCGAAGCTGGGCGGCGAAGACGATTACGACGTCCGCGTCATCCCGCGCGAGAAGAATCCGGTCGAGCAGCTGATGGCGGCCTTCACCGGCGGATCGGACGAGGACCAGGAGAGGGACAGCCAGTGGCTCTCCGCCTCGCCGGCGTCGGCCTATTCCTCGCTCACGGGTCAGGCGATGCCTTACCTATCGCAACTCGATCCGGCTCGCGTCGCGGCCGTTCGCGCGGCGTTGTCGCGGCTGGAGCTTCTCGGCGACGAGCACGTCGTGCTGACCATGCCGGAGGTTTATGTCCGGCGCTAGCCGCCCGCCGACATAATTACGCGTGGGAAGTCAGCGAAATCCTCGCGGCGTCGGCGTCGTCTTTCCCGGCACGGGAAGGGACACCAGCGAGGCGACTGCCCCAAGGACGTCGGATGCGAATCCTCCTGTGCCTGCTCTTCGGCCTGGCGTGCGGCTGCGGGTTTTACGTGCTGGCGGCGGTGATCTGGTCGATCATCGATCCGAGCGGCGCGGGCGCGGTTCTTCTGTTTACGATTCCTGCTGCGGTTGCGGCGGCGGCGCTGCCGGCGCTGATCGGGTTTATCGGTATGATCAACCTGTGCGCGTGGGATGCACAGGATCGACGCCGCCGCAAGCCGCTGGCTTCGCCGCGCCAGACGCCGTGGCGGACGCCGCCGACCACACCTTCGCATCATCACCGCCATCTCGACGATGCGGACGATCTTTCGCCGCTCGCCGCGTAGCGAGGATGAGATCTTGTCGAGGCGACACTTGTGTCGCCCTCATCTCGATAGATGGGAGGGCGACACAGGTGTCGCCCCTACAGCCGATCGCTCCTCGTCCCCGAGCATTCTCCCTCATCGAACTCCTCGTCGTTGTCGGAATGATCGCGATCCTGCTCGGGCTGCTCATGCCGGCGATGGCCCGTGTTCGCGAAGCCGCGCGGACGACCCAGTGCCTCAGCCAACTCCGCCAGGTCGGCATCGCGATCTTCAACTACGCCGCCAACAACAGCGGGCAGACGCCGAACTTTTCGACCCGCCACGAGTATCCGGTCGATCTGCCGGACGACGGCAGCAATTCCGGCCCCGGCTGGGTCGTGCTGCTCGAGCGCTACATCGGCCAGAAACCCGACGGCGCGATCTGGAGCTGCCCGGCGTGGCCGGACGATCAGCGGCGGATCAATTACTTCATCGCCGCCAAATGGATGTGGCGCGGGCAATCGCCGGGACAACGCAGCATCCAGCTCTCGAAGATCCGCACGGCGTCTGAGTTCGTCCTCAGCGGCGACTGCACGGCTCAGGAGTATTACCCGCCGCCCTACGGCAACGACGAGACCGACGGCAAAGAGGACATCGACAAGGACGACAACGCCATCGAGTGCCTGCGCTTTTCGACGCACGCGCTCGGCGGCTACAACACGCACCGCGTCGGCAACAACGTCCTCTTCGCCGACGGTCACGCCGCCACGATGAAAAAGTTCGATCCCGACCTGATGACATGCAGCCCGCTGGAGCCGCACGTGACGTGGGATGAGGTTCAGCTACCGCAGTAATCGGCCACTGCTTCAGACGCTCCGGAATTGTCATCCCGAGGTACTCCGAGGGATCTCGGACGCCGAGTATCGCTCGACTCCGAGATCCCTCGCGGCGTACCGCTCGGGATGACATGTTTCGCGATGCCGCGAGTACTTACACAATCGGCAGTTCGTCGCCGTCGAGGACGCTGATCACGACCTCGTTGCTCTTGATCGTGCCGATCCCGTCGGCGGAGACCGAGGCGATGTTGTGCAGCTCGAGCCGGCAGGTGTTGAAGCTGCCGATGACGAAGTCGCTGAGCGTCGCCGTCGGGCTCTGCGAACTGCGCGTCTCGGCGATGAAGTTGGCGAAGCAGGCGCCGAGGCCCAGTGCGCTCAGGTTCACGCCCTCTTCGAGGAACTCGCCCGCCGCCGGCTTGGTGGCGCCGCTCTTGTTCTTGTAACTCCACGGCACATCGATCGGCGCACTGTTGACAATGGCGAAGGTGCTGTTGGGCGGCGTCGCGACGGCCACGAGCGATCCGGTCGCGTCGTCGCCGCTCCAGCGGAAGACTTTGATCGTCGAGGTCGATCCGCCCTGCGTGAAATCGCTCACCAGCAGGATGTCGCCGTCGGTGTGCTTGCCGCTGAACGCGAACCCGCCGCCGACCTTGGTCGTCGTCTCGGCGACCGCGCCTTGCAGGAACCAGAAGCCGGCGGTGGCGTCGCCGCTGTTGTCGTAGCGATCGAGGCCGCAGTAGAGGATGACGTCGTTGGTCGCCTGATCGGTGTACATGGTGGCGTAGGCGTGGGTGATGTCGTCCTTCGCCTGCGGCTTGGACTTGCTCGAGAGCCACTGGCCCTGCTGGATGCCGAGCGTGTCCTTCGATCCGCCGCCGGTGAATATGTCGTCGGTGCGCGAGTTGACGGCGTCGGTGGCGAAGCTGTGCGCGGTGGAGAGACCGCCGTTGCCGAACAGGACGTTCGCCCAGTCGTCGCCGGCGGCCGCGTCGTTGGCGGTGTTGCCGTCGAGTTCGAAGACGCCGCTGGGCAGCGGATCGCCGTTGGGCGTGCCGGTGTTGCCGAAGATGTTCGCGGGGACGACCGCCTTGACGACGATCGTGTCGCTCGAACCCGCGGCCAGACTCGCATCGCTCGCGGTAAGGAAGTCGGTCGAGTTGATCGACGCCGAGTCGAAGTTGCTCGAATCGATCGCCCAGTTGAGCAGGTCGGCTTCGGGCAGTTGATCGGTCAGCGAGATGTTCGTCGCCGGGCCGGCGCCGTCGTTGGTCACGACAATCGTGTAGAACGCGGTGTCGCCGGGATGGATTGTCGCGTTGGAGGTCGACTTCTCGATCTTCAGGTGCGGCAGCAGCGTGACGCTCGCCTGCGCGTTCGCCTTGATCAGGTTCGAGAACGAACCGAGGTTCTGCGCGAGGGTGAAGATGACGGTGGCCTTATCCACCAGCGGCGTCGGGTCGCCCGCCTGGATGGCGCGGGTCTCGGTGAAGTGGAACGACCCGCCCGGCGCGACGCTCCCGCCGCCCGCGGCGATGGCATCCGCCTCGATGTCGCCCAGCAGCGTGTCGGTGAACGAGTTGTTGGCGTTGCTCGTCGAGAGCACGAGGTTGGGTGCATCGCTCGAACTGGTGTTGTTCACGGTGTACGTGTACGTGATCACGTCGCCCAGGTGCGATGCGCTCGTCGGCGAAGCGACGACGGTCATCGTCGCGGACGGATAGAACAGGTTCACGCTCGTGCTGGCGCTGGCGGCAATCTGGTCTTCGGTGCCCACCAGGTCGTCGGTGCCGATGACGCTATAGGTGCTGGTCGTCGGATCCGGATCGCTGGACTGCACGGTGCGGCTGACGTTGATCGTCAGCGTCGCTCCGACCGCGAGCGGCTGCGAGAAGTTGAAGCCGCCGGCATTAATCGCCGTGACGAACGAGTTGACGCCCGCGGCGCCCGGCGTCTTGAGCGTGTGGTTGACGACGATGTCGCCCAGCAGCGTGTCGTGCACGTTCTGGATGTAGAGCGGCATCGCGCCGGTGTTCTTGATAATCAGCGGATAGACCGTCGTGTCGGTCGGCTTGGAAAGCCCGGTGAACGGCGTCGCCGACAAGCTGCACAGCGGGAAGCTGCCGAGGGCATAATCGGAGAGCGTCGCGGTCGGCGACTGCGACGAGCGCGTCTCGGCGAGGAAGGTGGAGAAGCAGCCGGCAAGTCCGAGCGCGGTGAGATCGACGCCCTCCTCGAGGAACTCGCCCGCCGCGGGCTGCGAGGCGCCGCTCTTGTTCTTGTAAGACCACGGCACGTTGATGTTGGCGCCGTTGACGATGGCGAAGGTGTCGCCGCTGATCGGGTTGCCGTTGTTGAGCGCGACCAGCGAGCCGGTCGCGTCGTTGCCGGTCCAGCGGAAGACTTTGATCGTGCTCGTCGAGCCGCCGGTGGTGAAATCGCTGACCAGCAGAATGTCCCCGTCGCTGTGCTGGCCGATGAACGGATGACCGCCGTTGGTGGTGACGTTCGCGTTCTCTGCGATGTTGTTCTGGAAGAACCAGAAGCCGGCGGTGGCATCGCCGCTGTTGTCGAAGCGATCGAGACCGGCGTAGAGAACCAGGTGCCCGTTGCTCGGATCGGTATATGCGGCGGCGTAGGCGTGGGTGATGTCGTCCTTCGCCTGCGGCTTGGAGCCGGTGAAGAGCCACTGGCCCGATTGAATGCCCTGCGTGTCCTTCGATCCGCCGCCGGTGAAGATGTCGTCGGTGTTGGAGTTGACCTTGTCGGTGACGAACGCCGACGCGACGGCGCCGCTGCTGGTGCCGACGGGATCGGTGAGATGGTCGGCGTAGATCTGGTCCCAGTCGTGCGTGGTGCTCCTCACGACGTTGGCGTCGAGCTCGAACGTGCTGGTGACGGTGAGCAGCCGGCGGAGCTCGAGCGCCTCGAGCTGTGCCGCCCGGCGGAGGCGCCGATTGGCGTGAAGATGTTGCCGACCCTGTCCCGAAGTGCGCAGCGAACGATAGGCCCTCATGTGATTCTCCTCCGTCGCGCGGCTGATGAAGAGCGCGCGACTCCGTGGTGTTCAGCGATGCGTGCGGCGCACAGGCGCACGAGACGTGCGCAGCGCTGCGCGCCATCCCTGGTCCACGATCGCTCCCGTTTACTTGTGAATGCGCCGATTCGGCCCGGCGTACGACATGTGCATCACGCGCGGCACGCGTTTCGATTACCCACACACATCGATCACGCGACGGCGTGCCGCGAGCGCGGATGAACGTAGCGACCGCGTGTTAAAGGCAGAACAAAAAAATGCAATGATCCCATCGGCGTGTGAGGGCTGCCGTCGAGCCAAGATGAAACATGAATGAGAGCATGGGACGGGTGCCCGGTAGCATTATTGAGGCTTTTTCAAAATGCGCGATGAAGCTGACGACGCCGACGCTGGATTCTTGCGCAGCTTTCATGTTCCGCCGTAGCACACCGCGGCCGGATCAAAGCGCGCAACCGTTATATGCGTATCTCATCAGGTGGGGAGGAGTTCGACGCGCAGTCCGTCGGCATCCAGATTGGTCCAAGCCACCGTCCCGTCCGCGCGGAACGACGTCCGGATTTCTCGCCCGCCGGTGCCGAGGTAGCTGAACGCCCACCCGCCGCGCTTTTTGATCGCGCGGTACGCGGTCGTGCTGCTCTTCTTGAAGAAGAAGATGTTGGCGCGATCGCCGAGATCATAGAAGAGGCTCGTGTACAGGCCCTGCGCGCCGGTCTCGATCACGGTGTCCGTCGCCCACGTCCCGTCATCATTCTGCCGCGCGAATTTGAGGGCGCTGTTGTTCGAATCGTAATAGCTGATCGCCGGATGAAAGAAGTTGCCCCCCGACGTATAGGGCTCGTAGACGAGGCTCGTGTATCCCCCGCCGTCCGGCGTCATTTCATCCACGGTCTGAATGCTCCACCCCGCCGCTTTCTGGATCGCGTACTTCTTCGCGCCGGTGTTGGAGTCATCGTAAGCGATGGAAACATTGCCGAGCGTGTTCGATTGATTCGGATCGAGCGCCATCGACGTGCAGCGTCCGACGTCGCCGGCGTCATCCACCGTCGAGATCTTCCACCCGCTCACGTGCGGCAGTTGCACCGCCAGGCGCAGATCGCCGCCCGTGCGGCGATAGTACGCAATCTGCGCGCGGCCGTCGCGCGTGAAGACGAGCGACGGATACAGCCCGACGGAGCCGGCAGCGTCGATCGTCTCCGTCTGCCACTGCCCGCCGACCTTGTGCGCATATTTGAGATCCCCCTTGTCGCCGTCGAAGTAGGCGACCGCCGGATTGCCGGTCGCATCCAGCGCGAGGGATGGATATCCGCCGCACTCCAGCCCCGGATCGACCGTCTGCAGGAGGCTCCACTTCCCGCTGGTACTGCGGACGGCGTATTTCAAATCCTTCTCGTCGCGATCGTTGAAGACCAGGTGAAGCTGCCCCGATGAATCCCACACGACATCGTTCGCCCCCGCCACCGGCGCGGCGGGACGAAAATCCTTCCCCGGCTTGTCGTAGAAGGGGATCAGCTCCGCCTTCTGCCCGTTGCGATAGAGCTGCACTGAGAACGCGCCGTCGCTCGGCGAGCCGACAAGCTGCGCGGTGATGTTCGGCACCGTCGTCCCAGCGTAGGTCGTGATGAGCGTCACGAAACCGGCGAACGTTCCCGTCTGGTCGATATAAAAGCGCGTGGCATCATCCGCCAGATGCGCATCGGGATCACTGCTGGTGAAAACATTGATCGTCCCCCCGTTGATCTGGTTTTGTCGATGCGCCGCCTGCCCCGGCTGCAGGATGGATTGGATCATCACGTTGCCGGACGCGTTGTTCGAGTGCATCCAACCCGCGCCCAGATCGCGGCTGGTGTTCGTCCCCGGCAGCAGGAAGCTCGTGGCGAAGGTGTGCGCCGCCCGCGCGGTGCCGAGATCCGCGATCACCATCACGCCATCCCCGTCGAACCACAGACTCCGCCACACCTGCGCGTTGTCGAGGAATTTGTACCCACCGTGCGTCGCGGTGATCTGATAACCACCCGCCGTCTGCGACAGCCCGCTGCTCCACAGGTTCGGATTGTCGATCCCCTCCAGCGCCTGATGGTTCTGCCGATCGACGTTGATCGTGTTGTGGGCGACGGTGCTGATCGCCCACGCCCGCCGCTCGCTGTCATCATATTGATAGAGTCCCGGATCGCTGATGAGCGGATGCCCGTACCCGAAGAGCTCGAAGCTCAAGAGATCAAAGTGCCCGTGCCCGCCGCCGGTCGGCCCCGCGTCGAACGTCACCTGCCGCGCGTTGCTGTCATTGCCCGCCCCCCCTGATCGCATCACGTAATACCCCGACTGCGGCATCGACCACGTCTTAGGCCGCGCGGGAACCGCGGGATTCACCGGCGAGTTCACCAGTCCCTGGCAGATCGATTCCCCGAACAGCCACACATCCCGCATGCGCGGTTTGGCTGAAGGAAAATCCGCGGTGTCGTTGAGGATCACCCGCGGCCGATCCCAGAACGGCCCGATCGTCGCGCGATACGTATCCGACAGCGCCGGCAACTTCCCGTCCGGCGTCAGCAATTGCACGTTGTCCAGCGCCGCCCGCTTGAGCATGTCCAGCCGCTGCGGCGTCCACGCCGATGCCGAGGGGGGGCCTTTGCGCTGATCGAGGTAATACATCTCCAGCAGCGCGGTAATGACGTTCCCCGCGTACCCCGGACTCGACTCGACGTGGCCGCCGTCCGGATTGATCTGGGCATCCATCGCCCCGAAGAGCAAATTGCGCCCGTAGCTCACCCAGTCGGCGGATCCAACAAACTCCGGCATCAACTGCGCCGTCTGCAATAACCCCTGCGCTTCGAAGAGCGACCGATTCGTATTCAGCGCGTACGGCGTCACCCGCCGCAGAAAATCGCCATTCTGCCACAGCTTGTACAGGAAAAGCGTGTTCGCCTCGGCGGACCACCCGCGCGAGCCGAGCACCTGCTGATACGCCCACGTCCACGAGCTCGCCCGCGTCGCGACATCCAGCCCCTGCCACGGCGACTTATTCCCCCAGCTATTCGCATCCGCCGGCTCGGGGCTCTGCTGTGCCCACGTCGCCAGCTCATCGGCCATCTCGCTCGTGTACTTCGTATCCCCGGTGACGATGTACGCCTGCGACAGATCCGTCCAGAACTCGAAGCGGTTGAGCGTGTGGATGAAATCCGGATTGGAGTTGGAGGTGCTCCAGTCGATGTCGCCGGCGGGCAACTGCACGTCATACACCTCGCTGTTCCCGTTGGGGAAGCGATGCGCGACGATCGAGTTGGCGTTGTCGATGACGGTCGCCGTGTTCAGGTGCGCGTTGATGAAGTCCTGAATCCCCGCGACGTCCGATGTGTTCCAGAAGAACGTGTTGCCTGTCCTGGACTCCATGTAGTCGAGCAGATTCCCGTCGAACGCCCCGAGTTTATTTTGATCGAGCAGCGACTGATAAGTCGCCTTCCCCGGGACATCGAGATGATTGAGCAGCTCCTGCCGGACCGCCCTGGTGAGCACATCGGCGGGCGTGGTGGCAAAGAGCAGCCGGCCCTCGAGGGGCTGGAGGGCAAAGACCGGGAACGATTCTGAATCGCGACTCTGGCGGCGGCGGTGGGTCCGGGGGCGCGCGGACATCGATTCTCCCTTTTCTCCAATGCGACAGAAATGATCTTTCCCCTGCCTGAACTCCCGGACAAGAGTGGCCGCTCACTTCCGCAGCATTTCGAGAAAAGGCAAAAGAGGGGACCAACGCAAATCGCGGAGCGGAGATCACCTGCCGGACGACGCGCCAGCGCGAACGGCCGAGCGATTTGATCTGCCGCCCGATCCGTCAGCGCAAACGAAGGGAGAAAATCATCTCCCGGAAGGTCCGTCAGCGCAAACGGAAGGAAGATGATGTCTGCCGGAGCCTCCGTCAGCGCAAACGGAGCCGGGATTAGCGCAAACCAAGCTTCCGTTTGCGCAAACGAAGCATTTATTTCGCAAGATATGAACTTCCGCGACCCGCGCGGCTGCGCCGGGCGGGCCTCTTTAATCCCAGACCGCATGATACGGATCTGGATTAACCCGTGCGCGGATCGGCGGGAAATCTCATCCTGAGGTACTGCGAAGGATCTGCGTTCCCCCTACTCCACGGCCAGATCCTTCGGAGTACCTCAGGATGACAACCGCGCGTTTTAATCCCGACTGGTATGAGTGGACCGCGCGGCGGCGCGGACGCCCCTTATTGCGTCGCCCGCTCGACGATGGCAATCTCCCCGGCGGTCAATCCGTAGAGTTGATAGACAAGCTGGTCGATCTGCCGATCCGTCGCGTCGATCTCCCGCTGAATCTGCTCCCGACGCTGCGGCGACTGCTCCGCGGCGAGACGCTTGTGGAGGGTGAGCATGGTGTCGACGGAACCAATCAGCCCTTGATAAGTCCCCCCCAACCTGCTCGCCGCCGTCAATTTCCGAATCGGCAGCTTCACCAGATAGGCAGGCTTGATGTTGTAGTCGATGAACGTGTTCGCGAAGACGAAATTCAGGAGCGACGAATTGAAAACACCGAGGAGGTAGCGGATGTCGTAGCCGCTCTCAGGCTTCGGCGTGAAATAGGAGTAGTTGTTGAGGGGATAGTACTCACCGGTGGCATCAAGTGCCGCGATCAGACGCCGCTTCATGCTTATCTTGCGGATGTACTGGACGACGACCTTCGGAATATCGACTGACTTCTCCCGGTAGCCCGCGAGGTGCTCGCCGTACCAAAGATAGAATCCCTGCCACCTTAGTCCGTACCGTGAGAGCTCACCCGTTTTGATCGCCTTCTTAGAGTGTGTTTCCGACGGAGCCTTGGAAACATATTTATCGTTGTCACCGGTCTTGATGCCATAGACGACATCGGCGACGGCTCCAAGCTCGATGGAATCTTCGCGGCAGCGCCGAAGGAGGTCAGCCACCGCAGGCGTCGCCCGCAGATTGATCGTAGCTGATGGGTCGGCAGCCCACGTCGACTGATCAATCTCGTCAGATCGGAAGACGAAATTAGTAGCCGATACCTTTAGAACTGTCGCCGTCCGGACGATGGTCGGCGCAGCCGCGCCCCGTTGCTTCGACGCAATGACAATTAGCGGGACGATATCGGGTGCATCCTCGAACACGTTCTTCGATAGCTCCGCGAGTTCAACAAAATGCAGCATCTCTAAAAGCAGGCGACGGATCTCGCTGGAATTCCGGACGGACAACCAAG
>JAICTV010000372.1 GCA_025936175.1 Phycisphaerae bacterium | reverse complement strand
TGACCGCCGTCGCCGCGGCGCCGGCGATCTGGCGACGGTTCACCTCGCCCGCGCCTTCGTCGCGCGTCTGAATGTCAACCGAAGCCGAAGGCGTCACCGACGGGGAAGAAAAATGCCGCTCGTTGGTCGGGTCGATCATCACCGTCGCCCGACGGACGCCTTTGAAGTGTCCGATCACCCCGGCGAGCATCCCCTCGCGCGCGTGGTTGAACATCTTGTCCGTCTTCGACGGCGCGTCCCAAACGCTGGTGTTCTTGATCATCGCGTCGAAGCCGCTCTCCGTGCTGCCGGTCACCACCTGCTCATAGATCAGGTCCGACAGCACGTCCATCTTGCGATCGGCGGGGACGAGGACCTTGCCGTCGCGCACGTCGCACGGCACGCCCTTGGCGCGCAGGTGCTCAGTGATCTGAAGCAGGTCGCTGTCGTTAAAGGCCTGGTCGAGCACCGGCTCCATCGTGCCGGATCCCGCGCGCGCGCTGGTCCGAGCGGTGTACCACGTGCCCGTCGCGATCATCACGACGACGAGCGTGCCGGCGATGAACTTCTGGCCCGCGGAAAGACCGCTGATCGAGCGATGCGCGCGCCCCCACTGCGATTTGAGTCGATTGCCGTTCATCGCGGCCTCCATGCCCGCCGGTGTCGAATCTGGCGCCGATCCATCGACGCCGCGGCGGCTAAATTGCCTGGCGCGGAGATGGCTTTGTACCGGAGCCATTCCGCATGTCATTCCGAGGTACTCCGAGGAATCTCGGATGCCGGTCAACCCCGAGATCCCTCGGAGTACCTCGGGATGGCGATTCCCGCGGCGCGAACGCGCGCAGCGGGAAGGAAACTACGAATTCACATGCACCTGCCGGTTCATCCGGCCGATGATCGGCTCGCCTTCCTCGCGCCAGCGCTTGAGCTTCATGCCCAGCGTGCGGACGCCGATGCCCAGCGCCGTCGCCGTGCGCACGCGATGGCCCTTGAACTGCTCCAGCGTCGAGAGGATGACCTGCTTTTCGATGTCCGCCAGCGGCTTGCCCGCCAGGTTCCGCGCCACCGCGACCGGGTCGGCCGATTCCGAAGCGCCCAGTCGGTCGTGCAGCATGTGGTTCTCGTGCGCCAGCGCCTGATGATCGAGCGCGCGCTCGAGCAGAAGCGTCAGCTCATCGGCGACGAAGGGGAAGCGGATGAAGGCATACGCGCCCGCCTTGGCGCGCTCGATCGCGAGCGGCACCTGCTCGGCGGAGCCCGCGACCACCAGCGTCAGCACGTCGCGATCGCCTTCCAGCGCGTACGTCGCGTCGACGAACTCCACGTCGGGGCGTTCGTCGGCGACAGTGTGTCCCGCGCCAACCAGCAGCGACTTCAGCGGCTCCGTCCATTGCGTCTCTTGAGCGACACGAATCCTTGCCATGTCGGTTTCCTTCCCAACGGTGAAGTTGTATTTGAGTCCGTTCTCGTCCTACGCCACATCGAAACGACGACAAACACGTGCGTCCGCCGATCGCCGCGGCGGGCCGCACGCCACTGTAATGCGCGATTTCAATTCGGCAACCGCCCCCGGGAAAAAGTCGTCGCCGAAAAAGTCATCGGCCGCGCGACGTACGTCCGCCGGGGCCTTGACCGATGGATCACCGCGCGCATGCGCGGCGCGGCCGCGACAACGCGCCAACGCCTGCTCGTCCCGCGCGAGCGGATCCATCCGCGCTCGCCGCACACCCATGACGCCCAATGACTTTTCTTGCCCATGCCCGTGACCCCGAGTTCTTCCCTGACCCGCGCGAACGTGATGCCCGTCACCACGTTCCCGGCGTCGTGCCCGTCCACTTCAGCCACTGCTCCCAATACGCCTTGGGCATCGGGACGTTACCGTCCTTGAGCCGCTGCGGGGAAAGTGAGTGCAACATTTGCTTCGCCCGTTCGTTGGCCGAGCGCGCTTCGTCCGCCTTGCCCATGGCGTACAGCGCGTTGGCCACCTGCACCTGTGCCCCGATCGCCTGCGGATCGTCTTCGTTGCGCGCGATCGACTGATAGATCGCGGCGGCGCTGCCGTAATCGCCCAGCTCGTAAAGGCAATCGGCGCGACGGATGAGGCTGAGCCGCTGGTACTGCTGATCGGCCGCCTTCGTCGGAGGCGAGCCGCGATAAACCTCCGCCGCCCGCGCGTAAAACCCTTCCGCCGACTGGAGCTGCTGTTTCTTCGTCGCCGCGGCTTGCGCGAGCGAACCGGCGCCGTTCTCGCCTTCGGCGGCGACCGTCGCCGACGCCAGGCGAACGTCCACCCGTGCGGCGAGCTGCTGGCAGCACTCCGCGGTGAGAAACAGCACCTCGCCGAGGCGCTCATCGTTGCCGAATTTCTGACCGAAGGCCTCCAGCCGCGGGAGCGCTTCCCGGACGTTGCCGGCGCGGTGATACAAGCGAGCGAGTTCGAGCAGCGCCACGCGTTGCACGTCCGGCGGCGTGGCTGCCGAATCGACCGCGCCACGAAGGAGCTTCTCCGCGTTCACGTCCTCCGCGCCACCCTTCGTCAGGTAAAGTTGCGCGAGCGCGACGGATCCCTGAGCC
>JAICTV010000141.1 GCA_025936175.1 Phycisphaerae bacterium | reverse complement strand
CCTTACCCCGTAGGTCTCACCCACGCCTACGGGGTTATTTTTTGCGCCCGTATTTGGCGATCAGGCGTCGGCGGTTTGGCGGACGGCGACCTGGCCGTCGGGGCGCGGGGAGCGGTCGCGGTAGGAGCCGGGCGTGCGGCCGAGCTTTTCGCGGAATACGGCGCCCATGTATGACGGCGTGCAGAAGCCGGTCTTGAGCGCGATCGCCTTCAGCTCCAGCGTCGTCTGCGCGAGCAGCTCGATCGCTCGGTTCAGCCGCACGCGCACGATCTCGTCGTTGACGCTTCGGCCGACGGCTTTGCGAAAGCGCCGCTGCAAGACGCTGCGCGACAGGGGAACGGCGGCGACGACGTCATCCACGCCGATCGGCTCGCACGCGTGATCGCGGATGAAGCGCAGCACCGTCGCCAGCGCCTCGTCGTTGATCGCAAGGATGTCGGTCGAGGCGCGGCAGACGACGCCGCCGGGTTCGACGTAGAATCGGATCGGTCGGCGGCGGCTTGCCGTTCGTCAGGCGGTCAAGGACGGCGGCCGCCTGGTAGCCGCGCTGGTCGTCATTGATCACGACGCTGGAGAGCGGCGGGAAGCAGATGTTGCAGATCGCCTCGTCATTGTCCGCGCCGATGACGGCGACTTCTTCCGGCACGTTGATCTGAAGCCGCTGACACGCCTCGAGCACCTGCTGTCCCATCAGATCGGTGCTGGCCATCACGCCGGCGGGCTTGAGTGCGTCGGCGCGAACGCCAGCGAATGGGCGCTGCCGAGCGCGGCGGCGCAGGTGACGAAGGTCGACGTCGCGGTGCCCGCGGCGGCGGGCGCGGCACGACATCGCAAGCCGCTGGCGGTCGCGACCGAAGCGGATTGAGGTACCTTCGAACATGATTCATCGCATCACGACGTCGGCGGCGGTTCTGCTCGCGGTGTTTCTCCTGAATGTCGCCGTCCGCGCCGGTACCGGGACATCACCGCCGCTCCCGCAGATCCCGCGGGACAAGACGTTCAGCATCACCGACTACGGCGCGGTCGCCGACGGCAAGACGCTCAGCACCGACGCGATCGTCAAGGCGATCGCGGCGTGCAAGAGCGCCGGCGGCGGGAGCGTCATCGTGCCGGCGGGGAAATTCCTCACCGGGCCGTTCGATTTGGTCAGCAAGATGAACCTGCACCTCGACGACGGCGCGACGCTTTTGATGACCGATGATTTCGACGCCTACCCCATCGCCAACAACCGCCGCCGGCACGGTATCACCGCATCGAAGCTCACCGACCTCGCGATCACCGGCAAAGGAACGATCGACGGACAGGGCGAGAAATGGTGGGTCGAGTTTCGCAAGATCAAAGGTCAGCCGGACGAGAAGCAGCACCCGCGCCGGCCGAACCTGATCGATCTCGGAAAGTGCCAGCGCGTGCTCGTCCAGGACGTGACGCTGACGAACTCGCCGAACTTTCACCTCGTGCCGGGCGATTGCGATGATGTGACGATCGAAGGGATCAAGATCATCGCGCCGGCGGACGCGCCCAACACCGATGCGATCGATCCGTCGGGACACAACTATCTCATCACGCGCTGCACGCTGGACGTGGGCGATGACAACATCGCCGTTAAACCGTCGCATGCACCGGAGAGCGGTGATCGGCTTTCGTGCGAGGATTTTGTCGTCAGCGATTGCACGTTCAAGCACGGTCACGGCATGTCGATCGGCGGACAGACGCCCGGCGGCATGCGGCGGATGACTGTGCGCAACTGCACCTTCGAAGGGACCGACGCCGGCATCCGCATGAAAGCGCCGCGCGGACAGGGTGGGCTGGTCGAAGACCTGACGTACGAAAACATCACGATGAAGAACGTGAAGGTGCCGATCTTCATCACCAGCTACTATCCCAACAACACGACGCCTAAGGAGCCCGACAAGGATCCACCCCAGGCGATGAGCAAGACCACGCCGATCTGGCGGAACATCCGCATCAGCAATGTGACGATCAGCGACTGCCCCGAGGGCGGGCGGATCTTCGGCCTGCCGGAGAGTCCGATCGAAAACCTCGTGCTGACGAACGTGAAGATCTCGGCGGAGAAGCCGCTGCTGATCTGCAACGCCAAGGGCGTGAAGTTCGTCGATTCGCAGGTGACGGCGAGGAAGGGACCGGGGGTGATCGCGCGGAATGCGGAGGTCACGGGATTGGCGGACGGGGCAAAGTAGCGAGTAGCGCAGCTCACATCCGGCAGTTGCATCACAGTCGCAATAGGTCGCAAGCAACGTTCGGCGCGAACTTGCGGTAGCGCTGGGACGTGATCTCTTCGTTGAAGTTCATCACTGTCATCGCGTTGACCGGTGCCGCGCTTGCCGCACGCGCGGCTGCGCAAACGCAGGCGTACGAAGAGGAGCCGATCCGCTACAGCGCAAGCGAGGCACATGATCCGGTCGCGGCGGTGAGGCAGAAGATCGCGTCGGGCGAGTTGAAGCTGCCGGCGGCGGGGCGGGAGCGGCTGGACGTGCTCCTCCGCGCGCTCGATGTGCCGGCGTCGTCGCAGGTGATGGTCTTTTCCAAGACCAGCTTCCAGGCCCCGAAGATCTCCCCTCAGCATCCGCGCGCTATTCTTTTCAACGACGACACCTACGTCGGTTACATCCCCAACAGCGACTTCATCGAGCTCGCCAGCACCGATCCCAGGCTCGGCACGATCTTTTACACGCTGGATCTGTCGCCCGACCGGCCGGCGACGAACCTGATCCGCCAGACCGACAACTGCCTGCAATGTCACGGCGAATCGATGACGCGCGACACGCCCGGCCTGCTGGTGCGCTCGATCTTCGCCGACAGCACCGGGCAGATGATCACGTCCGCCGGCGGATTTCTAAGCACGCACGAGAGCCCGCTGAAGGAGCGGTGGGGCGGCTGGTACGTGACCGGCAGCGCGGGCGGTGAGTTTCACATGGGGAACACGACGTTCATCGAGCAGGACGGGAAGGACCCACAGCCCTCCGCTCGGCCGACGCGCCGCGATCTCGAGGATCTGTCCGCCGTCATCGACACCTCCGCGTATCCGTCGGCGCACAGCGACATCGTGGCGCTGTTGGTGCTCGAGCATCAGGTCGAGGCGCACAATCGCTTCACCCGCGCCGCGTACGGCACGCTCCGCGCGCTGCGCGATGAGAAGGTGCTGGCGGACGCGCTGGGGGAGAAGATCGACGCCGGGCATCATTCGGAAAGCACGACGAGCCGGATCAAGGCGAGCTGCGAGCCGCTCGTGCAATACCTGCTGATGAGCGGCGAGACGAAGCTGTCGCATCCGATCACGGGAAGCAGCTCGTTCGCGAAGGACTTGGCCGCCCGCGGCCCGCGCGATTCAAAGGGGCGGTCGCTGCGCGATCTCGATTTACAGCACCGGCTCTTTCGATATCCGTGCAGCTTTCTCGTCTACTCCAAGTCGATGACGCAGCTTCCGGCCGAGGCGAAAAGGTACGTCTATCACCGCCTGTTCGAGGTGCTCAGCGGCAAGGACACGAGCAACGCGTTCGCGCACGTCACGTCCGGCGATCGCGCTGCGGTCAGCCAGATCCTCCGCGACACGCACGCCGAGCTGCGCGATGCGTGGGCGCGCGAACCGCGGTAGGACGACGCCTGCGTCGCCCTCTGTGGCCGCCGAAGAGGGCGACGCAGGCATCGCCCCTACAAGCGACACGGCAGTGGCGCCAACGCCTACGGATTCTGATCCATCTCATTCGCCGGGATGAGGAGCGCGATGTGCCGCGGAATTCGCCCGCCGGGGAAGAGGATGGCCAGGCGGTTGCTTTCGTAGGCGATCACAATCCGCCCGGCGGGGTCGAGCCAGATGCGGCTGATGTCGCTGTTGGGGATGCGGTGCGTGAAGACCGCCTCGACAATGAACGGCTCCGCTCCGGCCGGCGTGGGTTTGATGCGCACGACGCGGCCGCGCTCGTTGAAGAGGAACAGGTGGCCGTCGTCCGTGCGGATCAGAACGACCTTGAACAGGCTGTCGCTCGCGGCGGTGCCCGGCAGCGGCCACACGATTTCTTTGCCGTCGTGATCGACGATGCGGAGCGTCTTCTTGCCGTCGTAATACTTGCGGCCGTCGGAATCGATCAGGATCGGCGGCGGCTCGGGTTGCGTGGAAGCGGGCTCCGTTGACGCGAGGGTTGTCGTGGTCGTTGCGGGGGGCGCCGTGGCGCCGGCGGTGGTCGTCGCGGTCGGCCTCGCGGTCGGCGTCGTTGCCGCGATCGTTGTCGTCGTCGGGCGACGCACCGGAATCATCGGCCGGTGCACCAGCTCCGCCGCGGCTTCGGCGGCGGCGCGCTGACGCGGGGCGCTGGCCGACAACTCGGTGATCATCTTCTCGCGCGGCTCATCGAGCGGCTGCCAGCCGCCTTCCTTCAGCGACCACGCGCCGCCGCGCTTGATGACGGGCCAGTTGTCCGCGGTCCAGCCGACCTTCCCCTTGTCCACGAACATGAGCCAGACCGGGAGCTGGGGCGTCGGATCGGGCATCGTGGGATCGAGAACGAGCGTCGCGTCGGAGGGTTGGGTCGATGCGGCGATCGACGCTCGCGTCGTCGCGGGTTGGGTGGATCGTGTCGTGGCCGAGGACATTGCCGCTGAAGCGGCAAAGCCGCTGTGCCGCGTGGCGTCAGCGTATTGTTTGAAGAGCCAGCGCCCGCGGCGGTCGGCGCCGAGCACGCGCGCCCATGATGCTTCGCTCTTGCTCAGCATCGGCTCGAGGTGATTCCCGGCGAGCCGCCGCGGGCCCTGCACCGCGTCGCTGACCAGCCACTCCTCCTCGAACGCGAAGAAGTGCTGCTTCGCCGGGCTCGCGTCCTTGCAGAGCACCGGCTCGAGCAGCTCGATCGCGCGGCCGGGACGGATGCTGATCCACGCGGGCCTGACGATCTGATTCGGCTTGTCCGCCTGCTCGGACGGGAACGACACGCCCGCTTCCGCGTACAGCAGCACGCCGCCGTCATCAAAGCGGTCGGTGATGCGCGCAACGCCGTCGACCAGAGTCTTTCCGCCCAGCGACGGCTGCGCGCGCTCGCCGAGGAGCTGATCGATGCGGTTCTTCCCCTCCGGCGGTTGATCGTCGCGGAGCTTTTCCAGGAGCGGCCAGGACGATGGGCCGTAACGCGTGAGCTGCATCTGCGCGGCGTCGCGCTTTGCGGCGTCGTCGTCGGAGAGTTGCTCGACGAGCTTGTTGAACTCTGTATCGTCGATCTTCTGCACGTCCAGCGGCGTGAGGTTGAGCTGAAGCTTGTTGTCGTCGCTAAAGAAGAGCTGAAGCACGCTGCCATCCAGCAGCGGGACGAGGTGCATGATCTTCGCCGGCCACTTCGAGTCGCCCGACGAGAGATCGATCCATTTGCCGTCGAGGTAGCGCTGCGCGGCGTGACCGCCGGGATGATTCCCATCCCACGGCGACCACGCGAGGATGCCACGACCGTCCACCAGCGCCACGACCGGGTTTGCATCCTTCGCAACGCCGTCGCTGACGATCTCGTGATACTCGGCGTTGAACTGCGGCGTGAAGCCCAGGATCGTGACGCCGCGCTCGCTGGGGACAATCAGCTTGTCGCCAAACGGCAGCGTCTCGCTCCAGCGGTACTCGCGGCGCGCGTTGAGCAGCCGGCGCGCGTTCAGCAGCGTTTGCGTCGTCGCGGGCGACGGCGGAGACTGCAGTTGTTCGAGATCGACCCACTCGATTGTGCCGTCGCCGCGATCCACCGCGCAGCGCGGCAGCGATTTGCCATCCTCGTTCACCGCCCACTGCACGTAGACGACGCGGTCGCGGCAGATGTGGATCTGGTCGTCGACGGCGGTTTTCAGCACATCTCCGATCGGCGGAGCCTGTGGCTCCATGATCCACAGATCGCCGCGCGGGCAAAGGTAGATCGGGTTGGGCAGGACGTAATGCCCCGCGTAGTCGAGATCGACCGGCACGCCCAGCGGCTGCGTCGCGGGAAGCCTGGGATAGTTGGCGTGAATGATGTCGCTGTACTGCGTCGCCGCGGGATGGGTCGCCGGTGCGGTCGCGGGTTGAGTGGCCGGACGCGCCGCCGGCGGCGGCTCCCCGCGCTTGCAGCCGGCGATCAGCAGCGCTAGGACAACGCCGCAGGCGAACGGAAGTAATGGACGGCGGCTCGGCGTGCGCATGGAATCGTCCCGCGATCCTAACAGAATGCGCGGCCGGGGCCGAGATGGGACAGGCGATCGGAGATGGTCATGCGTCGTTGGCGAATCCGGCGGTTGCTTGCGAGGAATTGTCATGCTGAGGTATTCCGAAGCACCCGGGTATGGGCAGACAGATCCTTCGGAGTAGCTCGGGATGACATTGGTTGGACGCGCCTTGCGCCCTTGACCGTTATTTCATTGCTCGCTGTCGTCGCCGTCGCGGCGCCAGCGCCTACTTCAAAACCCGCCGGCGATCAGAAACTAAAGATCGTCGATCACCTCATGCTCAAGCAATCGACGAGTCGGCCGGCCGATGCCGTGGTCGATCACATCGTCCTCCACTTCTGCTCCGACGTGATCCAGCATCCGGACCATCCGTACGACATCGACCGCATCACGGAGATCTTCTCCAAGGCCCCGGCGTCGGCGAATTACCTGATCGCGCGGGACGGCGCCGTCTACCGCCTGGTGCCGGAAGAGCGGTCGGCCTGGCACGCGGGCGCCGGGCATTTGCCGTGGGCGCCGATGATCAAGCAGATGAACTCGCGCTCGATCGGCATCGAGATGTTCGCCGTCGGATCGGCCAACGACATGAAGCTCTTCGGCATGAGGGACTACGACGCGTGGGTGAAGAAACACCCGCAGTGGGTCGGCTTCTCCGATCAGCAGTACGCGACGCTGGCAAAGCTGATCGCGGAGATCGAGTCGCGGCATCCCGCGATCACGCACGACCGCTTCCACGTCATCGGCCACGAGGAATGGGCCGGACGCCGAAGGCGCACCGATCCGGGCGAGCTGTTCGACTGGACGAAGATCGGCCTGACGAAGGAGCGGCCGACGACGCAGCCGAGCGAGTGACGGTGCATCTCGACGGTGGCTGGCGTCCCGCCCGAGCAATTGCGGCATAAGCCGCTCCGCGGAAGCGCTCGGGCGAGACGCCCAAGCCACGATGTTGCGGATCATTTCCCCCCGCGCGTTGCCTGCACGGCGGCCATGAACTCCGCCATCGCGGCACGCCGCATCGGCGACGTGTTCTCGATCATCACTTTCTGCCGATCGGGCGACGCCATCCCGCTCCCTCGGCGCAGCGGCGGGGCGCTCTCCTTCGGCGGGCCCATTTGCGCGGCGATCTTTTTCACGTACGCCTGCTTTCCCTTCTGGTCGAGCTTCAGCCACGCGTCGAGATGCTGGCCCCAGCGGACCTGGATCGCCGCATCGACGGCGTTGGAAATGCCGCGGATGCGCTCCTCTTCGCTCAGATGCGCCTCCTCCGCCGCCAGCACAAGTCCGACGCGACCGTTGCGGAAGGAGGCGCGGACGTACTCGATCTTCTTCTCCTCCGGCAGGTTTGCGAACCGATCGGTCGTGATGAAGCGAACCAGATCCTTGGTGGACGAATCCACCGGCGGGAGGCGCTGCGGCCAATTCCGCCAGGTGACGACGCCGATGACCGAGACCGCGAGCAGCGCGACGATCGAGCCGAGATGTTGTTTCGTTTGTCGGGTCATCTTCGCACTTGCCGCCAGCACAGCCGCACATCGTCGCATCGTCATGCTGGAGTGACTCCGAACCATCCGGGTGGGGCGGCCAGATGCTTCGGAGTACCTTAGCACGACAAGATGGTGACTCATCGCGTGTGAATGTCTCGTCAGCTCCCGACTAAATCTCCCACATGCCAATCCGCGAAGAGAAAATTTGTCGATCCCGGCGTTCCCTTTTTCGCATGAAACGGCTCGAAGTCGTTGAAGACGCGAAACTGGTTCTGCGGGATGCCGAGCTTCGTGCGCGCTTCGGCCAGCGCCTGATGGAACGTGTCGCCGCCGGAATACGCGTTAAGCCAGGTGTTGTACTCGTAGCTCGATCCTTCGCGGTGAAAATACGTGAGCGCGCCGCTGTCCAAACCGTTGCCGAGGTAGCGCGGGTCGGTCGGGCGTGCGTTGTCGGTGCGGTTGTCCTCGCGCGTGATCGCATCGGACGGGCAGTGGAACACGCCGCGCGAGCCCTTGGTGTAGGGGAGGAAGACTTCGATCAGGTAAGGGAAGGAGTTGATCGGCGGCTGGTAGGAGGGGAGGGGGTTCACGCGCGGGAGGTGGTCGTTGGAGTCCTTGAGGTACATCTGAAAGAGGTTGGCGAGATCGTGAAGCTGCGACCGGCATGCGACGCGGTTGGCGCCGGCGCGCACGCGCGAGATCGTCGGGATGAGGATCCCGACGAGGATCGCGATGATCCCGACGACGACCAGAATTTCGATCAATGTAAACGCGCGGCGCACGCGAGCGATTCTATGGGAGGGCGAGGGTCCAGCCGAGCCGCGGGCGCCGACGCAAATGCCGGCTCGGCGGGAGCCTCGCCCTCCCGTTTGCGCATCGCTACAATCCTCCGCTCGATTTTTCCGCGTGAAGAAAGAGCAGGAGCGTGCAGCGATGAGCCTCGAGCAGTCCGACCCGCAAGTTTTTGACCTGATCCGCAAGGAAGCCCAACGCCAGGAATCGACGCTGGAGCTGATCGCCAGCGAAAACCACGTCTCCACGGCCGTCCGCGAGGCCGCGGGGTCGGTCCTGACGAACAAGTACGCCGAAGGGTATCCCGGCGCGCGCTACTACCAGGGTTGCGGCTACTACGATCAGGTCGAGCAGCTCGCGATCGATCGCGCCAAGCAACTTTTCGGCTGCAAACACGCCAACGTCCAGCCGCACAGCGGCGCCAACGCGAACCTTGCCGCGATGATGGCGCTGATGCAGCCGGGCGATTCGTTCATCAGCATCAACCTCGCCTCGGGCGGACACCTGAGCCACGGCATGAAGCTCAACGCGTCGGCGATCTTCTATCGGCCGGGACATTACGAGCTGGATCCGAAGACCGAGACGATCGACTTCGATTCCGTGCGCGCCAAGGCGAAGGAGCTGCGGCCCAAGGTGATCCTCTGCGGCTACAGCGCGTATTCGCGCATCATCGACTTCGCCAGGTTCCGCGCGATCGCCGACGAGGTGGACGCGAAGATGATGGCGGACGTCGCGCACATCGCCGGGCTGATCGTCGGCGGCGCGCATCCATCCGCGTTCCCGCACGCGCACGTCGTCACGACCACGACGCACAAAACCCTGCGCGGCCCGCGCGGCGGATTGATCATGACCAACGACGACGACCTGGCGAAGTCGATCAATCGCAGCGTCTTCCCCGGGAGCCAGGGCGGGCCGCTCATGCACATCATCGCCGCCAAGGCCGTCGCCTTCGGCGAAGATTTGCGGCCGGAGTTCAAGACCTACGCGGCACAGGTCGTGAAGAACGCCAAGACGCTCGCCGATTCGCTGACGGCGAAGGGCTACCGCATCGTCAGCGGCGGCACCGATAATCACCTGATGCTGGTCGACCTGCGCCCGATCAGCATGGACCTGACCGGCGTCGAAGTCGCCGTCACGCTGGAAAAGGCCGGTATCATCACCAACTTCAACGGCGTCCCCAACGACCCGCGGCCGCCGCGGCAGACCAGCGGCATCCGCCTGGGCACGCCGGCGCTGACGACGCGCGGGTTGAAGGAGAACGACATCAAGCTCGTCGCCGACTTCATCGACCGCGCCATCCGGAGCAAATCGGACGACGCCACGCTATCGAAGATCCGCAACGAAGTCGCCGAGATGTGCAAGAAGTTCCCGATGCCGCATTAGCATTTGCAGCTTTGGTATACTTCCCGTTAGCGAGGTGCATATGCAGGTTCGATTGTCGGCTCCGTTGCAGGCATTTGTCCGACAACTGGTCGCGGAGGGCCAATTCAGCTCGACGGACGAAGTGATCGCCGCCGCCCTGAGCACCTTCGCGAAGGCGGAGCTTAAGCGCGACGTCAAACTCGGGCTCAAGGACGTGCGCGAAGGGCGGGTCAGCGACTGGGACTTAGAGGAGATGAAGCGCGATCTGCTTCGGCGCGTGAAACAGCGACGAACGAAGAAAGCGTCATGAGCTTGCGCCTCCGCAAGACGGCCGAAGCAAAAGCCGACATCCTCGAGATCGCTGAGTGGATTAGTGATCGCAGCGGCAGCATGAACGTCGCCGTGAAGTGGATGAAAGACTTGGACGTACGTTTCCGTTCGATCGCTGATGCCCCGGGTACCGGCACATTGCGACCGGAACTGGGCGCAGGCATTCGCAGCTCCCCATTCGGAAATTATCTGATCATTTTTAAGGCGTCGGCGCGAGCGCTGACAGTGATCCGCGTCCGCCACGGCGCGCGCGACACCACCGGGCAATTGGCGGATTGACCGATGACGGTCGACTCCTGCCCCTGGCCCGCCTTGCCACCTCCGCGGGGAAGTGCGCTGACGGTGCTGCCGGAGCATCCCTGTTCCTATCTGCCGCCGCGCGTCGCGCAGACGCGCGGGTTCGTTTGCGATCAGCTGCCGGCCGAGATCTATCACGAGCTGATGGACGCGGGCTTTCGGCGGAGCGGGCGATTTTTTTATCAGCCCATCTGCGGCGGGTGTCGCGCGTGTCAGCCGATCCGCGTGCCGGTTGAAAATTTCACGCCGAGCAAGTCGCAGCGGCGGGCGCGGCGGAGAAATCAGGACCTCGCCATCACCGTCGTCGCCGCGGACGCGACGGACGAGAAGTTCGACCTCTACGCGCGCTACGTCCGTGACTGGCACCACCGCGGCGAAGACGCCGACCGCAAAAGCTTTGTCGAGTTCCTCTACGATTCCCCTGTCGATACGATCGAATTTCAGTACCGCCGGCCGCGAGACAATCGTTTACTCGGCGTCGGGCTGTGCGATGTCTCATCGCGATCGCTCAGCAGCGTCTACTTCTATTTCGATCCCGCCGAGGCACGGCGAGGACTCGGCACGTTCAGCGCGCTGGTCGAGATCGACTTCGCCCGCCGGCGCGGTATCCCGCACTACTACCTCGGCTACTTCATCGCCGGCTGCGGGACGATGAGCTACAAGGCGCACTTCCGCCCGCACGAAATTTTGCACCCCGACGGCGTATGGCGCGCCGGGAACGATGCAGGCATTTCCCCTGCTCACATCGGTTGAAATCGTCGCATCGCTTGGCTTAAATACCTCAGCCGGCGAAGCTTGTACATAGCGATCAGCGAGGGCCGTCGGTTGCCGAACCCCCTCGCCGGTCGGATTGGAGATGGGTGTGTGTTCTCCGCTGCCGCCAATCCCATGAGTGAAACGCTCAAGCAACGCCCGCGCATTCTGATCGTCGAGGACCACGCGCCGACGCGGCTGGCGATGAGCCGGCTGATTCGCCAGGCCGGCGCCGACGTCGTTACCGCGCGCGACGGCGAAGAGGGGCTCGGCTATTTGCTCACCCAGCGCTTCGACGTCCTGCTCACCGACCTGCGCATGCCGGTCATGGACGGCTTCGAGCTGGTCCACCACTGCATGAAGCTCCCCGCGAGCCATCGCCCGAGCCGCGTCATCGCGATCAGCGGCGAGTACGAAGCCGGCGTGCTGCAAGGCCAGCCGGTGCAGTTCATGCCCAAGCCCTTCGACCTGCACACGCTGCTGGACATGATCGGCGGGAAGCCGAACTGACGGCGGTCGGTTGAGGTTTGTTATTTGAAGTTTGATGGGGTAAACGTCCCGCACACTTGCCGCCCTCAAACCCTCAAACCACTCTCCGTTCCGCGCGTTTGGCCGTCGCGCTGCTGCTCGCGATCAACCTCTTCAACTACATCGACCGCTACGTCCTCGCCGCCGTCGAGTCGGAGATCGGCAAGGACCTGCTCAAAGGCGATCCGCACGAGAAGGCCAAGCTCGGATCACTCGCCACCGCGTTCATCATTTCGTACATGATCTCGGCGCCGATCTTCGGCTGGCTCGCGGATCGGATGTCGCGCTGGCTGCTGGTCGGGCTCGGTGTGCTGGTGTGGACGGTTGCCAGCGGCGGCTCGGGATTGGCCGGGTCCTTCATGATCCTGGTGATCACGCGGCTTTTCGTCGGAATCGGCGAGGGCGGTTACGGACCGGCGGCGCCGACGATCATCGCGGATCTCTTTCCCGTCGCGCGGCGCGGGCAGGTGATGGCGTGGTTCTACATGGCCATCCCGGTCGGCAGCGCGCTGGGATACATGCTCGGCGGCACCATCGCATCCTGGGGCGGATGGCGGTGGGCGTTCTACTCCGTCGTGCCGCCGGGGTTGGCGCTCGGCGCCCTGTGTTTTTTCATGCGCGATCCTCCACGCGGCAAGAGTGATGCGAGCGAAGCGATCGTGCATCGCGCGGGCCTGGCCGATTATCTGCAACTGCTCAAGACCCCCTCGTACGTCCTCGACTGCGCCGGCATGACGGCGATGACCTTCGCCATCGGCGGGATCTCCTTCTGGATGCCGCGCTGGATCAGCGAGGTCCGCCACGCGGGCGATCTGGCGCACGTCAACTTCGTCTTCGGCCTGATCACGGTGATCGCCGGCGTCACCGCCACGCTGCTGGGCGGCATCGCCGGCGACTACTTCCGCAAATACTTCTCCGGGTCCTACTTCCTCGTCTCCGGCATCGCGATCATGATCGCCTGCCCGGCGGTGATCGCGATGACGCGGCTGCCCTTTCCGCAGGCCTGGGCCGCCGTCTTCGTCGCGGAATTCTTTCTCTTCTTCAATACCGGCCCGGCGAACACGATCCTGGCGAACGTGACGCATCCGTCCGTTCGCGCCACGGCGTTCGCGCTGAACATCCTGCTGATCCACGCGCTGGGCGATGCGCTCTCGCCGCCGGTGCTCGGCAGCGTCGCCGAGCGCTTCTCCTGGAATGCGGCATTCGCGCTGGTGGTGGCGAACATGTTCCTGGCGGCGGTGTTCTGGCTGCTGGGCGTGCGGTACCTGAAGCGCGACACCGACCGGGTTTCCCTCGACAAGCCGAGCTATCTTGTCATGGCTGCGACAACTGCGCTGGCCGTCCCAGCCAAAATGCCGGAGGCGTGACATTCGCCGTATCCCCCTCCCTTAGCAAGCTCGTCCAAACCCTCATAACGCCGCGGGATTCCAGTTGAGCGCGGTTGGTGGCATTCACTTTGTTTAGTCGGTTCGATGCACGCCGGGCGTCCGGCGACATCAATTGTCCCTCATGCCGCGCCCCCGCGAGCGCGCATTCGGAGGTTTTCATGAAACGCGCACTGGTCCTTCTGACGTTGGCGATGTTCTCGGTCGGTCTGTACGGCTGTCACGCCTCGGTGGACACTGACACGCCGGCGAACGACACCCATTACAAGAAGACGACGACGTACAACGACAACGGCGGGACCAAGACGACCGAGACGAAGACGACCGTGAACCCGTAATCGCTCGCGCCCAACACCGTTTCACGTGCAAGGTGGACGGTAACAGGTTCGAGGGGAACGACAGGCGCGGATGGTCCACCCATCCGCGCCGTTTGTTTTGGTGGTGTCCAAAGCCGCCGCCCCGTTGTCATCCCGGGCGGACTTCGGCGAGCTCAGTCGAGTCGTCCTCCGCGAGGGATCTCGGACGCTCTTCAGTATCCGAGATCCCTGGGAGTACCTCGGGATGACATTCCGAGAGTTCCCTGTGATCACGCGAGCAATGACCCGAGCGCAAAGTCCCTCCCCTTGATCGCTTCTTCCTTCCCGTCCACGCGAACGCGCCGCGCGACGAGCTGCCTGAGCACTTCGTCCTCCCCCTGGTGATTCACCGCCAGCACCTGCGCGACGCGACCGTCCGACCCGACGCCGATCTCGACGAACTCCGGCTTGCTCGCGCCGCCGCCGTTCGCGGAGATCTCGCGAATGAGTCGCCGATCCACCAGCCGCGCTTCCCCCCAGCCGCTCAGCGACAGGTCGAACGCGTCGCTGAAGAAGTAGTTGACCGCCGAGTACTTCTCATCGCCGCCGGCCATGTTGGCGCCGGCGAGCTTGCCGGTCGTGGCGGCGTTGTCCCAGTGATCGAGCAGGCGGTGCTTGCCGAAGAGCGGGTCGAACACCGCGGCGCAGTCGCCGGCGGCGTAGACGTGCTCGAGGTTCGTGCGGCAGCGGTCATCGACGAGGATCGCCTTCTCCGCGGTGACGGGCGTGCCGCGGAGGATCTCGCGATTGACATTGGCGCCGACGGCGGCGACGACGAAATCGCACTGCACGAAGCGGTCTTCGTCCAGCACGACGCGCTGGACGCGCCCGGCGCCTTCCAGGCGCAGCGGCCGGCTGCCGGTGTGCACGGAAATCCGGTGATTTTCGAGGAATCTGGCGATAAATCGCCCGGTGTGCTCGCCGGCGAATTTGTCCCACGGGTGCGCCTTGGCGCAGGCGAGATCGACCGCCAGCCCCAGCGTCGTCAGCGTCGCCGCCAACTCGACTCCGAGCACGCCGCCGCCGATCACGGTCGCGGGGCCGCCGCCGCGGGCGGGGCGCACGACGTCCGCCACCGCCTTAAACACCCCCGTGTGCCACCGAACGACGGG
>JAICTV010000117.1 GCA_025936175.1 Phycisphaerae bacterium | reverse complement strand
TCGAACGTGAGACCGGCCAGCGCGCTGTTGATGTCGGTGAGGGTTCCCGTGAAGACCATCGACCCGTCGCCGCTGCCGTCACCGGTGGTGAAGCTCAGCCCGCTCGTCGCGCCCAGCGTCAGCGTCCCGTGCGTCACGCCGAGCGTGATCTGGAGCAAGCCGCCGGCGGCGTCGACGTCCGCGACGGAGATGAGATTTCCGTTGCCCGAGGAAAACGTGAGCGTCGTGTCTTCGTTGGTGTTCTGTGCGCCCGGAACGTTCAAGACCGGCGCGTCGTTCACCGCATCGACCGTGATCGTGCCCGAAGCCGTGGCCGTGCTGAAGGCCGTCGCGTTGCCGTTGACGCTGGTGTCGGCAGTCCCGCCGATGCTCCCGCTCGTCTGGTCCCACGCCCTGAACGTGATGCCGCTGGCGACGGCGCCGTTGAAGTTCGCGTTGGGGACGAAGCGGACGCGCGTCAGCACGTCGGCGGCGAGCAGGCGCGCGTTGGCGGCGGTGGGGGAGCCGAAGTTGATCCAGGTGTTGCCGTCGATCGTGTACTGCCAGGCGCCGTTGGTGTTGTCGACGCCGGTGACCGCGATCCCCTGCGGATCGGTCGGATCGTTGTCGCTGATCTGTCCGGCGATGAGATCCGTGACGAGGACGCCGGTGTTGCTGACGTCGTCTTCGTTGATGTCCGGGATCGGGTTCACGCCGGCAAGGACCGGCGCGTCGTTGACCGAGATGATGTTGATCGCGACGTTGCCGCCGTCGGTCAGCGCGCCGCCGGAGCCGGTGTTGCCCTGATCGTCGACCGAGACGGCGAGGTTCGCCGCGCCGTTGTAATTCGCGGCGGGGTCGAAGCTCATGCCCGCCAGCGCCGCATTCACGTTCGCCAGCGTGCCGGTGAAGACGATCGTGCTGTCGTCGACGCCGTCGCCGGTGATGAAGGACAACCCCGTCAACTGCGAGAGCGACAGCGTGCCGTGGGTGACCGAGAGGGTGACCTTGATCGGCGCGGCGGCGGAATCGACATCCGTGATCGAGATCAGGTTCCCGTTGCCGCCGGAGAAGACCAGTTGCGTGTCTTCGTTGGTGCTCTGCGCGCCCGGCAGGTTGACGATCGGCGCGTCGTTGACGGCGTTAACGGTGATGGCGACGGAATCGGTGTCGCTTTGGGCGCCGCCGAGGCCCGTGTTGCCCTGGTCGTTGATCGTGATCTGGATCGAGCCCGCGCCGTTGAAGTCGGGATTGCCCTGGAACGTCAGCCCGTCGAGCGCGGCGTTGATGTCCGTCATCGTGCCGGTGAAGACCATCGTCGCGTCGGCCGCGCCGTCGCCGGTGGTGAACGTGAGGCCCGTGAACGACGCGAGCGTGACGGTCCCTCCGGTGCCGCTGAGCGTCACCGCAAGCATATTGCCGTTGGCGTCGAGATCGCTGACGGAGATCAGATTGCCGTTGAGCGTGGAGAGCACGATCGAGCCGTCCTCGTTCATCGTCTGCCCGCCCGGCACAGTGTTGACCGGCGGGTCGTTGACGGCGTTGACGGTGATCGCGCAGGTGTCCGTATCCGATTGCGCCGCACCGCCGGTGTTGCCCTGGTCATTCGTGCTGATTTGAAGCACCGCCGGCCCGTTGTAGTTGGCGTTGGGGATGTAGCGGAGGCCGTCGAGCGCGCTGTTGATGGCGGCGAGCGTGCCGGTGAAGGTCATCGAGGCGTCCGCGGCGCCGTCGCCTGTGGTGAACGTCAGCCCGGTCGTTCCGCTGAGCGTCAAAACGCCGTTGCTGACCGCGAGCGTGACGCGCACCGATCCGGCACCCGCGTCCACGTCCGCGATGCTGATCTGGTTCCCGTTGCCGGCGCTGAAGACCAGTTGCGTGTCTTCGTTGGTGCTCGCGCTCGAGGGAAGGGTATTCACCGGCGGATCGTTGACGGCGTTGACGGTGACGTTCACCGTATCGCTGTCGCTGATCGCACCGCCGGCGCCGGTATTGCCCTGGTCGTTGCTCGTGATGCTGAGCGTCGCCGCGCCGTTGTAGTCGGCGTTGGGGTTGAACGACATGCCGTCCAGCGCGGCGTTGATGTCGGTCAACGTGCCGGTGAACGTCATCGTCGTGTCGGTCGTCCCGTCGCCGGTGGTGAAGCTCAGACCGGTCGTCCCGTTGAGCGAGAGCGTGCCGTTGGTCGCGGTGAGCGTGATGCGAACCGACGAGACGCCGGCGTCGACGTCGGTCACGGCGATGAGATTGCCGTTCCCGGTCGAGAAGGCGAGCGACGTGTCTTCGTTGGTGCTCTGCGCCGGCGGCACGGTATTCACCGGCCCGTCGTTGACCGCATTGATCGTAAGCGCGACGGCGTCGGTGTCGCTCAACGAGCCGCCGGAGCCCGTGTTGCCCTGGTCGTTGGTGACGATCGTGACCGACGCCGAGCCGTTGTAATCCGCCACCGGCGCGAACGAGAGGCCGTTGAGCGCGACGTTGATGTTCGCCAGCGTGCCGGTGAAGGTCATCGTCGCATCCGCGCTGCCGTCGCCGGTGGTGAAGGTCAGGCCGGAGATTCCGTTGAGCGTCAGCGTGCCGTGCGTCGCGGTGAGCGTGACGCGCACGCTGCTGGAAGCGGCGTCGATGTCGTTGATCGAGATGCGGTTCCCGTTGCCGCTGGAGAAGACCAGCGCGTTGTCCTCGTTGATCGTCTGCCCGCCCGGCACCGTGTTGACCGGCGCATCGTTCACCGCGTTGACGGTGACGGCGACGGACTGCGAGTCCGTCCCCGCCGATCCCCAGCCGGTGTTGCCCAGATCGCTTACCGCAACATTGACCGAAGTGCTGCCGTTGTAATCGGCGTTGGGCGTGTAGGTCATGCCCTGCAGCGCGTTGTTGATGTCCGTGAGCGTGCCGCTGAAGACCATCGACGCGTCGGCGGCGCCGTCGCCGGTGGTGAAGGTGAGCCCCGTCATGCCGGAGAGGCTGAGCAACCCGTTGGCGACCGACAGCGTGACCTGAAGGCTGCCGGTGCCCGCATCGACGTCGTTGATCGAGACCGCGTTGCCGTTGCCGGTCGAGAAGGTCAGGACGTTGTCTTCGTTGACGCTCTGCGACGCCGGCACCGTAATCACCGGCGCGTCGTTCCCGCCGAGATAGCGCTGCCCGTACACGCCCGCGCCGCTGCCGTCCTGGTTGATGCTCGTCCAGACGGCGACGTAGTCACCGGTGGCGTCCATCGCCACCGACGCGTATTCCTGGTCGTTGGTCGTGGTGCTGTTGATGCGGAACTCGCCGCCGCGGACCGCGCCGGTCGGATCGAACTGCTGCGCGAACACGCCCCAGCCGCTGCCGTCGCGCGCGTTACCCTGCCAGGCGATGACGAAATCGCCGTCGGCATCCATCGCGATGTCGGAGTACTCCTGGTCGCGCGCGACGCTGGAGTTCACCTTGAACTCGTCCATCACCAGGTTTCCCGACGCGTCGTACATCTTGGCGAAGACGCCCCAGAACTGCCCCCCGCTGTCCTGGTGCTGGCTCGACCAGGTGATTGCGAAGTTGCCCGCCGAATCCATCGCGACGCTGCCGAACTCCTGGTCCTTGAACGTCGTGCTGTTCACGCGGAACTCGCCGCCGACCTTGGTCCCCGCTGCATTGAAGCGCTGGGCGAAGATGCCGTCGCCGTCGCCGTCAGAGGCCGCCCAAGTAATGACGAACTCGCCGGCGGAATCCATCGCGATGTCCGGCTCGTTCTGATCGCCGGAGGTCGAGGTGTTGGCGCGGAGCTCGCCGGTCTGTGCGACGCCGGACGCGTTGTACTTGCGGTAGTACACGCCGTCGCCGCTGCCGTCCTGGCCGTTGCTCACCCACGTGATGACGTAGTTACCGCTCGAATCCATCGCGATCGCCGGGAATGATTGATCGAGCGACGTGGTCGTGTTGACCCGCGTCTCGATGCCCTGCACGACGCCGGCGGCGCTGTAGCGCTGCATGTAGACGCCCCAGCCGCTGCCGTCCTGCAGGTTGCTCGCCCAGGTGATGACGAACGACCCGTCCGGCGCCATCGCGGCGCGGGAGTACTGCTGCTCGTTGGACGTGACGGTGTTGACCTTGAACTCGCTCCCGACGGTGTTGCCGTTGGCGTCGTACATCTGCGCGTACACGCCCCACGAGCTGCCGTCCTGGCCCAGGCTCGACCAGGTGACGACGAAGTTGCCGTTGGCGTCCGATGCGACGGCGCCGGGGCTCTGGAAGAAGGTCTGCTGGCTGTTGGCGGTGGTGCCGTTGACGCGGAACTCGCTCCCCAGCCGCGTGCCGTTCGGGTCGTTGTCGCTGTTCGACACCGACACATCGGACGGGTTCATCCCGCTATAGACCGTGTCGCTGCTGACGGCGGCGCCGGTGACGACGTTGTAGCCGATCGTCCCGTCCACGATCGTGTCGTCGACGCTGCTTACCGTCACCGTCTGCGCGACGCTCCAGTTCGCCGGCGTGAACGTCAGGCTCGAGACCGAGACCGTCCCTTCGGTCAGATCGCCGGAGGTGATGCTGATCGTCACGTTCGCCGTCGGCTGGCTGTTGAGCGCGACGGTGAAGGAGGTGTCGCTGCCCGCTTCGGTGGTGGTCAGGCCGCTGGTGGGCGTGACCGTGATGCCGGCGGTGTCGTCGTCGGCGTTGCTGACCGAGACGTCCGAGGCGTTCATGTTGTTGTAGCCGGTGTCGCTGCTCGTCGCGGCGCCGGTGACGATGGAGTACGCGACGTTGCCGTCGTCGATGAAATCATCGACGCCCGTCACCGTCACCACCTGCGCCACATTCCAGTTCGCCGACGTGAACACCAGCGAGCCGGCCGCGACGGTTCCCTCGGCGGTGTTCGAGCTGCTGATCGGGATCGTGACGTTGCCGGTCGGCTGCGACGTGAGCACGACGCTGAACGTCGCCTGTCCGCCCGCCTCGGTCGTCACCAGCCCGCTGGCGGGGGAGACGGTGATGCCCGCGACGTCGTTGTCGGTGTTGGACACCGTGACGTCACTCGCGTTGATCCCGCTGTAGATCCCGTCGGTCGAGACGGCGGCGGCGGTCACGATGCTGTAGGAAACGTTGCCGTCGGCGACCAGATCGTCCTGGCCGGTGATCGTCACCGTCTGATTCACGTTCCAGTTTCCGGCGGTGAAGGTCAGGCTCGAGGTCGAGACCGTGCCCTCGGCACTGTTCGACGAGGAGATGCCGATCACCACGTTCGCCGTCGGCTGGCTGTTGAGATGAATGGCAAAGTTTGCGGTGCCGCCGGCTTCGGTCGTGGTCAGACCGCCGGTCGGCGACACCGTAATGCCCGCGGTGTCGTTGTCGGTGTTGCTCACCGAAACGTCCGATGCGTTCATCCCGCTGTAGTTGGTGTCGGTAGATGTCGCCGCGCCGGTGACGGCGGAGTAGGCGATGTTCCCGTCGTCGACAAAATCATCCACGCCGCTCAGCGTCACCGTCTGCGCCACGTTCCAGTTCGCCGCGGTGAAGACGATCGACGCGGGCGAGATCGTTCCTTCGCTCGTATTGGAGCTGCTCAGCGGAATCGTCACGTTGCCGGTCGGCTGCGACGTGAGCACGACGGTGAACGTCGCGGTGCCGCCCGCTTCGGTGGTCGTCAGCCCGCTGGTCGGCGTGACCGTGATGCCCGCCGTGTCGTTGTCGATGTTCGTCACCGACACGTCGCCGGCGTTCATGTTGCTGTAGACGGGATCGCCGCTCGTCGCCGGCGCCGTGACGATCGAATACGCGACGTCGCCGTCGTCCACAAAATCGTTCACGCCGGTGACCGTCACCGTCTGATCGCTGTTCCAGTTTGCCGCGCTGAAGGTGAGCGATGACGTCGAGACCGTCCCTTCGGCGATGTTCGAAGACGACAGCCCGATCACGACGTTCGCCGTCGGCTGGCTGTTGAGGTGGACGTTGAACGTGGTCGTCCCGCCGGCTTCGGTCGTCGAGATGCCGCTGGTCGGCGTGACGGTGATGCCGGCGGTGTCGTTGTCGGTGTTCGTCACGGACACATCGGACGCGTTATAGCCGCTGTAGAGCGGATCGGTCGCGGTCGCCGCGCCGGTCACGATCGTGTATCCGATGTCCCCGTCATCCACGAAGTCGTTCACGCCGGTGATCGTCACCGTCTGCGGTACGTTCCAGTTGCTGGCCTTGAACGTCAGCGACGCCGGCGAGACCGTGCCCTCGGCGGTGTTCGACGAGGAGAGGGGGATGTCAACCTGACCCGACGGCTGGCTGGTGAGCACAACCGTGAACGTCGCGGTGCCGCCCGCTTCGGTCGTCGTCAGCCCATTCGTCGGCGTCACCTGAACGCCCGCCGTGTCGTCGTCGGTGTTCGTCACCGAAACATCCGACGGGTTCATCCCGCTGTAGACCGTGTCGGCGCTGGTGGCGGCGGAGGTGGTGATCGTGTAGGCGATGTCGCCGTCGTCCTTGAAGTCATCCACACCGCTCGCCGTCACGGTTTGTGCGACGTTCCAGTTCGCTGGCGTGAACACCAGCGACGCGGGGGAGACGGTGCCTTCGGCGGTGTTGCTGCTGGCGAGGTTGATGGTGACATTCGCCGTCGGCTGCGACGTGAGCGCGATGGTAAACGTCGCCGTCCCGCCGGCTTCTGTCGTCGTCAGCCCATTGGTAGGCGAGACGGTGATGCCGGCGGTGTCGTTGTCGGTGTTGCTGACCGACACGTTCGACGGGTCCATCCCGCTGTACGTCCCGTCGGTGCTCGTCGCCGCGCCGGTGACGATCGAGTAGCCGACGTTCCCGTCGTCCACCGCGTCGTCCACGCCCGTCACGGTCACGGTCTGCGGCGTGTTCCAGTTGCCCGGCGTGAACACGAGTGAGGACGTCGAGACCGTGCCCTCGGCGGTGTTCGAACTGCTGATCGGGATCGTCACGTTCGCCGTCGGCTGGCTGGTCAGCGAAACGGTGAAGCCGGCCTGCCCGCCCGCTTCGGTCGTCGTCAAGCCGCTGGTGGGGGAGACGATCACGCCCGCGGTATCGTTGTCCGTGTTGCTCACCGACACGTCACTCGGATCGATGCCGTCATACGTTCCGTCCGCGCTGGTCGCGACGCCGGTGACGATGCTGTAGCCGATGTTCCCGTCGTCCACGCTGTCATCGACGCCGGTAACGGTGACCGTCTGCGCGACGTTCCAGTTGGCGCTCGTGAACGTCAGCGACGCCGGCGAAACCGTGCCCTCGGTCAGATCGTTGCTCGTCAGCGAGATCGTCACGTCCGCCAGCGGCTGGCTCGTCAGCTTGACCGTAAACGTCGCGCTGCCGCCGGCTTCGGTCGTCGTCAAACCGGAAGTGGGGGTGACGGTGAAGCCGGCGGTGTCGTTGTCGGTGTTCGACAGCGTCACATCCGACGGGTTCATGTTGTTGTAGTTCGCATCCGCGCTGCTCGCCGCGCCGGTGCCGACGCTGTAGCTGACGTTCCCATCGTCCACCGCGTCATCGACGCCCGTCACCGTCACCGTCTGTGGCGTGTTCCAGTTCGCCGCCGTGAACGTGAGCGACGAGACGCTGACTGTGCCCTCGGTGGTGTCGTTGCTGACGATCGAGATCGTCACGTCCGCCGTCGGCTGGCTCGTGAGCTGCACCGTGAACGACGCCTGCCCGCCCGCTTCGGTCGTCGTCAGCCCGCTCGTGGGAGACACGGTGAAGCCGGCGGTGTCGTTGTCGCTGTTGCTGACCGAAACATCGGATGAATCGAGGCCGTTGTAAGCGCCGTCGGTGCTGCTCGCCGTCCCGGTGACGACCGAATACGCCTGGTCGCCGTCGTCCACGTTGTCGTCGACGCCCGTGACGGTAACTGTTTGCGGCGTATTCCAATTCGCCGTCGTAAAGGTGAGCGACGCCGCGCTGACCGTTCCTTCGGCGGTACTGCTGCTGCTGATCGGGATGGTGACGTCGCCCGTCGGCGCGGTGGTGAGCACGACGTTGAACTGCGCCGTCCCGCCGGCTTCGGTCGTGGTCAGACCGCTGACCGGAGTGACGGAGATGAGCGACGGCGCTACTTCGGCGAAGGAATCACCGGCGCGGATTTCGTCGAAGGTGCCTTGCAGCGTCCCGCCGTCCTGCAGCGTCGCCTGCGTGAACGAGCCGAGATCGATGCCGCTTTGCACGACGGTGAAGCCCGCGCCGGAATCGGGCGCGTTTTTGCCCGGCGTGGGATTGACGTAGAGCGTGATCGTGTCGTTGCCGCCGTTGAAATCCATGCGGACGACGAGGAGGACCGGAGTGCCCGGCGTGATGGTGGCGCCGCCGGCTTCGACGCGCGACCCGCCGCCGGTCGCTTCCATGCCGTACTTCCCGCCGTCAAGCGCGCCCACGAACAGCCCGCCGTCGCCCCAGACGGCCAGCCCGCCGAGGCCGATGCCGGCCCAGGAATCGGTCGTGACCGTGCCGTCGGCCTTCAGCAGGAAGCTGAGCCACTTGGTGGTGCCGCTCGTCCCGAGCGTGGTGGACAGGTTGCGATACTCGATCGAGCCGCCGCGTCCCTGTGCGGCGTTGCCGCCGGTCGCCAGGCTCGAGCCCGGATTCGCCAGGCTGCCGCTGGTGACCGAAGCCTGCGGCGTCGGCGCCTGCGCGCTCGTCCACGCGTTGCTCCATCCGCTGCCGCCGTTGGTGGCGTCGAGTGAGCCGATCGAATAGTTGAACGGCTCGTACGCGATCGCCGCGAGCGAGAAATTCCAGTTCTGCAATGCGTTGGAGGTGAGCGGGGCGGCGGATGCCTGCGGCGCGCCCTTCGACGCCGATTCCAGCACCCAGTCGCCGCCCTTGCCCGTCAGGTCCGTCGAGCCGTAGACGTTCGCGCTCGTGACGGTCGCCAGGTGATTGAGCAGGTTCTTTCCGTCGGCGCTTGCCGCCACGTCGCAGCCGAAGACGTAGATGTTCGACTTGTCCGCCAGCACCTTCTTCAGCTTCGCCCACGCCGGGTCGTTTTCGTTGGCGACCGAGATCCAGTCCTTGCCCAGCGCGAAGCGCCCCGCCGAGCCGTGCGAGAGGATCGAGAGCGACGCGATCGGCGTCTTGGTCGCCGCGCTCCACGCGGCGAGCTTGCCGAGCACGCGGGCGGCGGTGTCGCGGCGGCTGTCGTAGGTGATCACCTTGGCGTTCTGCGCGACCGCCAGGTTGAGCGCGCGGAAGTTCGGCAGCGAGCTGTCGATCAGCGCGACGGCCACGCCGTCGCCGCCGGCGCCGGCGGACAACATCCGCCGCGCCTCCAGCTCCTCCACCAGTTGCCGGCTGAAGACTTCAACCGCCGGCTGATCCAAAGGGGATCGTGTCATCGCCGATCTCTCTCCCAACTCGCTCAAAGACGTGCGCGACTGCAGCAGCTTCGCGCGATACGACCCTCGCAGCCTTCACAGGCGGCACTCTTTGAACCTATCGGGCCGGAATAATCGGCACTTAATGCCAGATGCGCGGAGCCGGACGGATGTGCGCGCGCACACCGCGTGGCAGCGCGCCACGCGGTTTGTTATCGGGACATGAGCTCAGGTTTTGCGGCGATCCGACGAAACGCCGCCTCTGCGTCAGGCGAGGATCTGCTTCACGACTTCGCCTTCGACGTCCGTCAGGCGGAAGTCGCGGCCCTGGAAGCGGTAGGTGAGCTTCGTGTGATCGAGGCCCAGCAGGTGGAGGATCGTCGCCTGCAGGTCGTGGACGTGTACGCCGTCGCGGGCGATGCGGAAGCCGATTTCGTCGGTCTCGCCGTGCGTCATCCCGCCCTTGATTCCGCCGCCCGCCATCCACATCGAGTAGGCGACCGGATGATGATCGCGGCCCAGCGCCCGGCCGATGGCGGGATTCGTTTCGACCATCGGCGTACGACCGAACTCGCCGCCCCAGACGACCAGCGTGTCTTCCAGCAACCCGCGCTGCTTCAGGTCCTTGATCAGCGCCGCGGACGCCTTATCCGTCTGCCCGCACTGATCTTTGAGACCGCCGGCCACGTCGCTGTGATGGTCCCAGTCGGCGTGATAGAGGTTGACGAAGCGCACGCCGCGCTCGATGAGCCGGCGCGCCAGCAAACAGTTGTTGGCGAAGGATCCTTCGCCCGGCTTGGCCCCGTACATCTCGAGCGTTTTGGGATCTTCCTTGGAAAGGTCCGTCAGCTCCGGCGCGCTGGTCTGCATCTTGTACGCCATCTCGTACGCGTTGATTCGCGTGCGGATTTCCGGATCGGCCACCGCCGCGAGGTGATGCTCGTTGAGCTCGCGCATGAGATCGAGCGAATCGCGCTGGAGTTTGGGATCGATGCCGTGCGGGTTGGTCACGTCCAAGACCGGATCGCCCTTGGTGCGGAACTGCACGCCCTGGTACATCGTCGGCAAAAACCCCGAGCCCCACAGCGACGGCCCGCCGCTCGTTCCCCGACCGCTGGTCAGCACGACAAACGCCGGCAGATCGACCGCTTCGCTGCCCAGCCCGTAGCTGACCCACGATCCCATGCTCGGCCGGCCGAGCTGCGCGCTGCCGGTCTGCACGAAGATCTGCCCCGGCGCGTGGTTGAACTGATCGGTGTGCATCGAGCGGATCAGGCAGATGTCGTCGGCGACCTCGTGCAGGTGCGGCAGGATCTCCGACAGCTCGGTGCCGCTCTGACCCGCCTTGCTGAACTTGTAGCGCGATCCCATCAGCGCGGCGTTCTTCTCGATGAAGGCGTAGCGCTGGTTCTTCGTGAACTCCGCCGGGATCGGCTGGCCGTCGTACTTGACGAGCTGCGGCTTGGGATCGAACAGGTCGAGCTGCGAGGGCGCGCCGACCATGAAGAGGTAGATGACGCGTTTCGCTTTTGCGGGGAAGTGGGGCGGCTTGGGGGCCATCAGGTTTAGCGGGCCCGCTGAAGCGGGCCGCGCCGCTGACGGTTGCGTCGTCGCGGACGCCAGTGCGCGGTTACCTCCGACCAGCAGCGACGCCAGCGCGATCTTGCCGACACCCAGCCCGCACTGCTCGAAGAAGTGCCGACGCGTGATCTCGCGCAGCTCCCAGATGTTCCGAGGATGTTCGCAATTACACGGCATCGCGCTACTCCTTCGTGATCGTCTCGTCCAGGTTCAGCACCGCCCGCGCCACCGTCGTCCACGCCGCCAGCTCCGGCATGTCCACTCCCGCCGGCACGCGCTTCGGATCGTTCACCGCGATCGCCACCGCGTCGAGCGACTTGCTTCTGAACCGCTCGAGCTGCTTTTGATAGAAGTCTACGATGGATTTCCGCTCGATGTCATCCGGCGGACGGGCGACGCAGAGTTTAAATACCTCATCGGCGCGCGCGCCGGGATCATCCTCCGCGGACTCCATCACCCGCCGCGCCAGCGCCTGCGCCGCCTCGATGAACACAGTGTCGTTCAACGTCGTCAGCGCCTGCAGCGGCGTGTTCGATCGTGCGCGGCGGGCGCAAACGACCTCGGCCGTCGGGCCGTCGAACGTGATCTGCATCGGATATGCGGCGGTGCGCTTGAAATAGGTGTACATCCCGCGTCGATACCGGTCCGGCCCGACCGAATCCGTCCACTTCAGCGGCCCGTACGACAGCTCGCTGATCCCCGGCGGCTGGGGCGGGAAAACGCTCGGCCCGCCCACGCGCTCATTCAACAGACCGCTGGCGCTCAGCGCGATGTCGCGCACGATCTCCGAGTCGACGCGAAGCCGCGGCCCGCGCGCCAGCAGAACGTTCAGCGGATCGCGCTGCTCCAGCTCCGGCGTGAGGCGTGACGACTGGCGATACGTCGCCGACGTCACGATCAGCCGGTGCATCGCCTTGACGCTCCAGTGCTGCCGCTGGAATTCCGTCGCGAGGTAATCGAGCAGCTGCGGGTCCGACGGCATCTCCCCGATCACGCCGAAGTCTTCCACCGAGTTGACGATGCCGCGCCCGAAATAGCGCATCCAGATCCGGTTCATCGTGACCCGCGCGACCAGCGGGTTGTCGTCGCTCACCAGCCACTTCGCCAGCGTCAATCGATTCGCCGGTTGATCCTTCGGCAACGGCGGGAGGATCGCGGGGACCGCAGGCGTCACGGGATCGGTCGGCTGCAGGTACTCGCCGCGCTTGTGAATCGTCGTCACGCGCGGGTGCGTCCGCTCCTGCAGCACCAGCGTCGTCGTGTACGCCGGCATCGACGCCTTGAGCGCGGCGATCTCCTGATGCTGCGCCGCCAGCAGCGGCGTGGCCTCCAGGAAATGCTGCCGCAGCCGCGCGGCTTGCTCCGGCGTGCGCTTTTCCTTCTCGATCAGCAGGATCCGCTCGACGTCGTCCGGCAATCCCGTCGCCGTCGCCGCGCTTTCATCGGTGCTGATCGACACGCGCAGCCGGCCGATGCTGATCTCGGAGAACTGGTTCTGCAGCATCGAGAGGTGCAGCGTCGTCCCGCCGTCGAATCCGGCGAGCGGCGACTTGAGCTTGAACACCGCCGTCCGCGGCTCCGCGCCGCCGGGCACCGTCCAGTGCGAATCCGCCTTGCCGTCGATCGCGCGCCCGACCGAATCGTTCGCCACGTCCGCCGACGCCGACGCAAACTCCACCGGCTGCGTCGTCGCGGGATTCTTCGTCGATGAAGCGACGGCCGTCAGTTCGCTCAAAAGGAACCCGCCGTTGGGATCGCGCCCCGGCCCGCCCTTGGGCAAATCAGGATGCGGCAGCGTCTCGATCCGGATCGCCGTCACGTTCTTGGCGTCGATGTCGAAGTCGAGCTTGTATTCTTCGCGGTAGAAATTGTCGCCCGTGAAGAGCAGCGACTTGTCCGGCAGCTTCGTGATCGTCGCATCGTGCAGGCGGGTGAACTTCCTCGGATCGAGGATCGTCCAGTGCGCGCACCTGGGCGCGGTCGACTTCTCCCACTCATCCAGCTTGGTCAGGAGGAATTTCTCGCGCTGCTCCGGCGTCGGCTGCGACGTGGGCGCCGCCGCCGGGGGAGTGCGGCCGATCGACAGACGGAACTTGCCAAGGTTGCTCTTCTTGTACTTCTGCAGCAGCGTGACGATCAGCCGCTGATGCCCGGCGAGCTTGTCCGGCGTGTAAAACGTCGCGGTGTGCGGCTGGTTCGTGCTCGAGCCCGCGCCCCCGATCGCCCACCCTTTCTGGAAGTAATCGTCGATCGCCTTGACGACCTCGAACTCCGGCTGCGAATGATCCGCCTCCGCGCGATCGATCTTGATCCGCGTGACCTTAAGCGGTTGCGCGGGCGGCGCGTCGGGGTCCGCGATCACCGGCGACTGCTCGACCTTGAACTGGCTGAGCACGAAGTTCCCGTTGTTCGCCCGCCCGGGCCCGTTCCTCGGCAGCGACGGGTCCGTCAGCGTCTCCAGCCGAAACGCGGTGACGTTCGTCAGATCGACGTCGTCGAACACGATCGTGTAGTTGTCGTTCTCCGGATTCTTTCCCGTAGCGAGCACCGACTTGTCCGAGTGCAGGACGAGCCGGCTCCCCGGACCGTCGCTCGCGAACGTGTCCGGCGTGACCACTTCCCACCTGGGCGTGTCATCCCGCACCGGGAACTTCGACGCGAGCTGCTCGCGCAGAGCGTCGATCTTCTCCTCGATCTGCCGCCGCTGCTCCGTGATCGACGGGTCCGGCACGTTCATCTTCGGCTCGTCGCAATTGTCGAAGAACGCGAAGAAGCGGTAGTAGTCCTTCTGGCTGATGTCGTCGTACTTGTGGTTGTGGCACTGGGCGCAGTGCATCGTCAGACCGAGCAGCGCGGTAGAAGTCGTCTGCACGCGATCGACGATCGCCTTGAAGCGGAACTCCTCGACGTCGATCCCGCCTTCCTCGTTGAACATCGTGTTGCGATGGAAGCCGGTGGCGATTTTCTCCTCGTCCGTCGCCCCGGGCAGCATGTCGCCGGCGATCTGGTCGATCACGAACTGATCGAACGGCATGTCGCGGTTGAGCGCGCCGATCACCCAGTCGCGGTACGGCCAGATCACGCGCGGCTGATCCTTCTCGTAGCCGTTGGTGTCCGCGTAGCGCGCCAGATCGAGCCAGTGCCGCCCCCAGCGCTCGCCGTAGTGCGGCGAAGAGAGCAGTCGCGTCACGACCTTCTCGTAAGCATCGACCGACGGATCGTTGACGAAGCCTTCCACTTCTTCCGGTGTCGGTGGAAGTCCGATCAGGTCAAGACTGACGCGCCGAATGAGCGTCCGTCGATCCGCTTCGGGCGACGGATGCAGTCCTTCCTTCTCGAGCTTCGCCAGCACGAACGCGTCGATCGGGTTTTTAGGCCAGGCCCGGTCCTTCACGGCCGGGACGTCCGGCCGCACCGGCTTTACGTACGCCCAGTGCGTCTTCTGCTCCGCCGACGCGATGGTCGATGTCGCCGGCCAATCCGCGCCCTGATCGATCCACGCTTTGAGGATCCTGATCTGCGCATCGCTGAGCGGATCGCGCCCCATCGGCATGCGCTTCTTGCCATTAATCGCCAGCACGTGCTGGACGATCAAGCTCTCGCCGCTCTTGCCCGGCACCATCGCCGGCCCGTGCGCGCCGCCCGTGAGCGTGACTTCTTTCGTATCCAGCCGCAGGTTCGCGCGATGCTTCGCCGGGCCGTGACAATCGAGACACGTCTGCTGCAGGATCGGCTCGACATCGCGCGCGAAGACGATTCTTCCATCGGATGGGAACGAGACCGGCAGGACCGCCGCGCTCTTCGAGGATTGAGCCGATGCCACCGCCGCCTGCGGTTTTGCGCCGGGAAAGATCAGCTCCGTGAGATACCCCTCCCCGTGCGTCAGGGTTCCCCCGAAATGTCCCGCCGCCGCCACCAGCAGCGCGCACGCGATCGTCGCCACGCGATACGACGCGAGCGACGCCATCCCGCGCCGGCGAAACGCCGCGATCAGCAGCGCAAGCACCGCCGCCGCGGCCGAGGCGATCCCGATCCACTGGTGCAATAAAAGCGTCTGACCGCTTTCGGCGCCGAATCCGGTGAATCCCTTATGAATCCACCCCAGCGCCGACGCCACCGCGCCGGCGAGCGCGCCGCTGATCAGGCAGGCGATCGCCAGCGGCGACGGCTCGGATCTTCGCCGCATCGACCGCCACAACTCCGCCGCCCCGGCGAGCAGCAGCAGGGCGATCGGGAAGTGGACGATGACGACGTGGAATCGTCCCAGCGTCTGCAGCATCGCCGGCGAAATGCCCAGCGCGGTCGCGGCGGGAAGTAAATTCAATTGCAGCGTTCCGATCATGCGCGAGAAGGGCCTGTGACCTTCATTCTACCACGCGCGCACCGGGATGTTGGACGCCGGCGGAGCAAAAGTGCACCGCCCGAGCCTGCCGCAACTCCCGCCGGCGTGAGAGAGTTACGTAAGGGTCGCAGCGCCGGCTGGCGCGCGTGCGCCAGCCTTCTCGCCTCACGCTTTAAAAAACCCCAGGCTCCGCCCGTCGGCGCGCCCGCCCGCCGACAGCGTCACGCCGCGATATCCCGACGTCGGAGAGACGCGCGTATAGCCGCTCATCGTCACCACGCGGATCTGGTACGACCCCGCCGGCAGGCCCAGGATGCGGTAGTAGCCCGACGAATCGGTCGTCACGCTCAACTCGCCGCTGTCGAAGCGGCCGTTGCGGTTCTTGTCGACATACACCTTCCAGCCGATCAGCCCTTTCTCGCCCGCATCGCGCTGCCCGTCGCGGTCGGCGTCGAGGAAGACGTAGCCGCTGATGCGCGACGGCGACGTCGTCGTCGATTGCGGGCCTGCGGTCGCGTTGACCTTGTCGAGCCACCGTTGCCACTCGGCGCTCTCCATCGAGCGCGTGATTCCGCCGGCGCTGCCGCCGACCCAGTGGCTGTTCCCGCCGAACACTCCGGACACCGGCGACCAGAAGTCGTTGCGATGCGAGCCTTCCATCCAGCCCGAGACGTTCGCGTGAGCGACGTTGTGATAGAACCGGCTGGAGCCGACGCGATACGAATCCCACACGTACATGCCGACGTTCTGCTGCGCGATCTTCGTCCCGTCGGCGAGCACGCCGGCGGAAACCACGCGGTTGTCGTCGGCGTTCAAATCATGTCCGGCGGCGATGGCGACGCCGTAGTTGGTGGTGGAGACGACCTGGTTGTCGTACGCCCTCACGAACGCCGGATCGTCCGCCGCCGTCGCCCCTTTGCCGTCACC
>JAICTV010000147.1 GCA_025936175.1 Phycisphaerae bacterium | reverse complement strand
GATTAGATCACCGTAGTAAGCACCGGCCGCGACGCGTTCTCCTTGCACGCGTTGCGGTCGGTCGCTTTGGTTTGGGGAAACAGGTCGGTGCCCCCGGGCGGGAGGGCGAGGCTCCTGCCCCGCCGGGATTTCATTAGGGGCTGTGGCTCGGCAGGCGCCTCGCCCGCCCGCGCCCGCCCCCCGCCTCCCCACCCCCCCTACCTACCGGCGGGCTGGTTCGGCCCCCCCCCCCCCCGCCCGGGGGCACCGACCTGTTTCCCCAAACCAAAGCGACCGACCGCAACGCGTGCAAGGAGAACGCGTCGCGGCCGGTGCTTACTACGGTGATCTAATCAGTGATGCTGAAACGTCACACCCGATTGACCAGGCCCACGATCACCATGATCACGGCCAGGACCAGGAAGACGAACAGCAGCGTCCGGCCGATGCCGGCGCTCATCCCCGCCACGCCGCGCGCGCCAAGAACGTACGCGAGAATGGCGATGATGAAGAAGATAATCGCGATACCAATCAGCCCGCCGGGCAAAGCCGTCTGGGCGAGCAAGCCGGTGGTGGCAAGAGTCGTAAGCATGACAATTCTCCTGTTGCACACGCGTGATGGCCGCGCGGCTCGCCAACACGGCGTGCCAATGAAGTCGCGGCAGTCACATTCGCTCATCCGAGGACTCGCTCGGAGGCGAAAGGGTGAAATGCAATGACCGTGCCACCTGTTTATCAGCGGGCTAAACTGCTTTAGATGTCACTGAAGTGGGATTTTTCGACGCTCGCCGACAATCTGGGACACGTCATCCGCCAGGCCGAGCAGGATTTGCGGCTCGAGCAGGCCGTCTACGGCCTCGATTCCAAGGACGAGCTGTCGCTGCACGAGCTTCTGGCCGGCGGCCTGAAACAGTTCTACGACGTCGCCCGCGAGGTGCACTATCCCTCCAGCGTGGGAAAGAAGCTGACGCACCGACAACGTTGTGATCTCGTCCTGAGCGAGAAAGGCCGGCCGCTCCGACTCGATTCCGCCCCGCCGACGTTATTCGACCCGACAAATGTGTGCGACCCCTCCGACGCCTTGTGGCTGGAAGCGAAAGTCGCCTACCAGTTCCGCGAAGGCGGCGTCCGCCACGGCGGCTACGGCCCGCAATGGCGCGGCGGCGTCGTCGACGACCTGCGCAAGATGGAAGCCGAAGAACGAATCCACTACGCCGGGCTCTTCCTCATCGTCTTCAACGAATCGGAACAGATCCTCGAGAAGGACCTGCAGCTCTTCGAAGACGTGCTGACGCAGAAGGAAGTGCTCGCCGGCTTCCGGCACGTGCGCACGGTCCCGATCCTCGATCGCATGGGGCACCGCCTCTGCACCGCCGCGCTGTGGCCGACGATCCAGCGCTGACCCGCGATCGCGCGCAAAATCGTGCAACGCGATTCGATGTGAAATCTGAGATCCCAAATTTGAAATCTCAGATTTTCCTCCGCATCTCGCGCATCCCCTGCGGGGCATTGCACGTTCGTGATCACATTCCTGCAATCGCCGGGTAGTCAGGAGAAGCGGCTCTTTGACAACCGAATAGCACCTCGTCCGGGTCACGCGCCGTGAATGCAACCGGATGCAACACCATGCAACGTGGTGCAACACCATTCGCGATTGTGCAAAACGAACCCACCGCGCCCGCGCCGCGCAACTCGGCGCAACCGGGCGCAAGGAGGCGCAACCGAAATGGCGAATGCGCAAAACGAACCCTCCGGCGCATTCAGGCGCGCGCCGTCGCGGCGGCCGCCGCGTGCGCAAAAAGCGCCATCACCCACCAAGCGGTCCCGTATCCCAGCGCACATCCTCCCAGCACGTCGCTCGGCCAATGCGCATCCAGCAGGTACCGCAGTGCGGCGCAGATAATCGCCAGCGCCCAGAACGTCCCCGCCGCCTGCGGGTACCACGCCGCCAGCACCGCCGACAGCGCCACCGCGCAGGCGCTGTGGCTGGAGGGGAAACTCTCCCGGTAGTTCGCGTGCCGCCAGGTCGGGCCGAGGAACTTGCCGGCGTATTCCCGCCCCGGCCGCACCCGGCCGAGCAGTCGCTTGATCAGCATGCACGCGACGGAAGTCCCCAGCACCGCCGCGATCAGGATCACCGGCCGCAGCTTCTCCGCCGGATCGAGCTGCCACACCAGCAGCGCCGCCACCGGCGTGCAGACCGACTGCCCGTACTGCGCCAGCCAGCGCGACTCACGCTTAATGTCGCCCTTGAAGTGCAACTCGAGCGTCGTGCGGACGCCGGTGCGCTCGATGATGAACAAAATCACACACGCGGCGGCGAGGACGATGAGAACGATCACATTCATTTGAGTTGTCGCGGCGGAGTTGTAACCGCTCGCCCCTTCCCGATGAAGGCGCGCGGCATGAGAGCGAGGTCATGCTGAGGTACTCCGAAGCATCTGCGCGATCGATCCCAGATGCTTCGGAGTACCTCAGCATGACGATTCACTCAGCTCCACGTCATCACGGAGGCTTGTCATGTTTCGCGACTTGATGTCTGATCAGCGCCCTCATGTCGCACCGGGCGAGGTTCGCGCTGCTCATCCTGATCTGCACCGGCATCTACCTGATCGGCAACGATCGCGTGCCGCTGTGGGACCGCGACGAGCCGCGCAACGCCCAGGCCGCCCGGCAGATGCTCCAGAGCGGCGACTGGGTCGTGCCGCACTTCCTCGACCAGGTGCGCACCGCCAAGCCGCCGTTCACCTACTGGCTCCAGGCGAGCGCGATGTCGCTCTTCGGCGACAACGCCTTCGCCGCGCGGTTTCCGTCGGCGATCGCGATGGCGCTGACGCTGGCGGTGCTCGCGTTCGCACTGGTGAAGTGGACGGATCCCGATCGCGCGTTCTGGACCGTCTTCATCCTCGCCACCAGCGCCATCGTCATCGCCTGGTCGGCGCGGACGTCGATGACCGACGCGGTGCTGCTGCTGTGGATCACGATCGCGCAGCTTTGCCTCTACGCGATCCTCCGCGGCGGCGGGAGTTGGAAAGTCGTGATCGCGATGGCAATCGCCATCGGCTGCGCGATCTTGACCAAGGGCCCGGTGGTGCTGGGGGTGATGGCGATGACACTGGTGATGCTCGGCATCTTCCGCTTCTTCAGTAGCATGGCCGTCCCGGCCATGCCGCCGCGGCATGGGCGAGACGCCCATGCTACGATCAAAGCAATCACTGCTATTGCTATCGTCGCCATAATCGTTGCGCCTTGGGTCATCCTGGTCGAGCGCCGCGCGCCCGGCTTCATCCGCGTCATCTTCTCTCACGACGTCTTTCAGCGCGTGTTCGAGCCCCTCGAGCAGCACTACGGCCCGCCGGGCTACTACCTGCTGCTGATCTGGGCCCTGTTCTTCCCCTGGTGCGTGCTGCTGCCGCTGGCATTCGTCGTCGCTTTCCGTCATTGGCGGGTCGATCCGAAGATCCGCTTCGCTCTCGCCGCCGTGATCGGCCCGTGGCTGATGTTCGAGCTGGTGCGCACCAAGCTCCCGCACTACCTGCTCCCCGCGCTCCCGCCGCTGGCGTACCTCACCGCCGACGCCGTCGTCCGCTGTCTGCGCGGCGAGCACAAGGACCTCGACACCGCCGGCACGCGCGGGGGGATCACGATCTGGGCGCTGTTCGTCGCCACCGTCGGCTTCTTCCCGCTCATCGCCACCTGGCAGCGCGAGAGCTTGCCGTTCGATGCGTCGATCGCCCTCACCGCCGCCGGCGTCCTTTACGCCGTCATCGTCTTCGGCGCCTTCATGCGGCGCAGTCTGGACGTGGGGCTGGCCGCGATGGGGCTCGGCATGATGCTGGTGATGAGCGTGACCTTCGGCTGGTACCTGCCGCAGGTGGATCTGCTGCGCCTCAGCCCCTGCATCGCCGAGGCGCTGCAACATCATCACGGCGGCGCGAAGGAGACGAAGGCCGGCGACGTGCAGATGATCGCGTACAAGGAGCCGAGCCTCGCGTTCGACCAGGGCGGCACGATCCGTGAGCAGCCGGAGAACGACTTTCTGCTGACGCACCCGCCCGCGCAGTGGCCGAGTTATCTCGTGATCCGCAACGACGTGTGGGAGCGCATGCCCAAGGACGTGAAGGACAAGTGGGAGCTCATCGGCACCTGCCGCGGGCTCGACATCGCCGGCGGGATGAAAATCTCGACCGTGATGGCATTGCGCAAGCGTGCCGCGGGAGAAGGCGCGGGCGCAACGACTGTCCCGGCATCCACGCAGCCGGCGGTACAGTAGTCGGCCATGAACGCCTACCGCGCCGGCGCCGATCTCGTCCTGATCGTGCACGCCGGCTTCATCGCGTTCGTCATCGGGGGGCTCGTGATCATCTGGATCGGATATTTTCGAAGCTGGAGCTGGACGCGATCGCTCTGGTTCCGCATCGCGCACCTGCTGGCGATCGGCGTGGTCGTGCTCCAATCCTTCGCCGGCATCATGTGCCCGCTCACGTCGCTGGAGAACCACCTGCGCGTCCGCGGCGGGCAGGACCCTTACGCCGACACCGGCTTCATCGCCTACTGGCTGCACCACCTGATCTTCTTCACCGCGCCCGCGTGGGTGTTCACGACGTGCTATACGGCGTTCGGCCTGCTGGTGCTCGGGACGTTCGTCTTCGCCCCGCCGCGCGTTCCGCCGCGCTGGCAGGCGATTTTTCAGCGACGGCACGCGCGGGTATGATGGGGGACTGATGTCGGATTTGTCGCAAAAGCAGCGGATTCTTGTGGTCCAACCCAGCTGGGTCGGCGACGCCGTCATGGCGACGCCGACGCTCCGCGCGCTGCGCGAGCTGTATCCCGACGCGCACATCAGCTATCTCCTCCGCCGATACGTCAAGCCCGTCTACGAAGGCATGCCGTGGGCGGACCGACTCATCACCTATCGCACCGGCAAGACCCGCGCGAAGGCCGGGAAGGGAACTTTCGACGTCGCCACGCGACTGCGCGCCGGCAAGTTCGATCTCGCGATCCTCCTGCCGAACTCCTTCAAGAGCGCGCTGATCTGCAAAATGGCCGGCATCGATCGCATCATCGGCTACGAGCGCGACGGCCGCGGATTCCTGCTCGACGACAAGCTCCTGCCGGTCAAGGAGCGCGGCAAGTTCATCCCCACGCCTATCGTCAAGTACTACATGGGCATCGCCCATTATCTCGGCTCGAAGCATCGCGATTTCAGGCTTCAGCTTTTCGTCACCGAATCCGAGCGGCGCGAAGCGCAGGACGTCTTGCGACGCGGCGGATTGGACGAAACGATCGACCGCCCCGCCGCCAATGGCGCATCGCCGCTGATCGTCCTGAACCCCGGCGCGCAGTACGGCGCGGCAAAATGCTGGCTGCCGGAACACTTCGCGCAGCTCGGCGATCGATTCGTCGAGGAACTCGGCGCGACGGTGCTCATCTCCGCCGCCCCGAAGGAGCGCGGCATCGTCGACGCGATCATGAGCCGGATGAAGCACGCCGCCGTCGACCTCTCCCGCGCCGGCACGACGCTGGGCGCGATGAAGGAGATCGTCCGCCGCTGCGACTTGATGGTGACCAATGACACCGGCCCGCGGCACATCGCCGCCGCGTTCGACGTGCCGGTCGTCACCATCTTCGGCCCGACGCACCCGCAGTGGACGGAGATCTATTACGCGAAGGAGCGACAAGTCGCGGTCAAAGTTTTCTGCGGCCCGTGCCAGAAGAAAATCTGCCCGCTGGACCATCGCTGCATGACGCGGATCACGCCGGGGATGGTGTTTGACACGGCAGCGCAACTGCTGCCGCGCAAAGAAGTTGCGGGCGTTTAGGCCGCCGCCATACCTGATCAGGGGGATAGAAATGAGCCGGCTCGCGCGGCTAAGTTCCGCCATCATGACAACCGCTACCGGACCGGAACTTTCTCAATCAACGAATTTCGCTACCGTCATCCGCCCGGGCGACCGCCGCTCGTACTGGCTCGGCGGCGACCTCGGCACGCCGCTGGTCACCGCCGACATGTCCGGCGGAAATTACGACCTGCTGCACACCAGAGTCTTCCCCGGCGGCGGTCCGCCCCCGCACATTCACCGCAACGAGGACGAGCTGTTCTATGTGATCGACGGCTCGTTCGCGTTCGTGCTCGGCGATCAGACCTTCACCGCCGGCGCGGGCGCGTGCTTCTTCCTCCCGCGCGGGGTGGTGCACACGTTCCGGAACATCGGCGAGCAGCCGGGCCACCTCATCGTCGCGGCGACGCCGAGCGGCTTCTTGGATTTCGCCGACGACGTCGCCACGCTCTGCACCGATCCGCACGCGCGCCCCGAAGTGACACCGGCGGAGATCGAGAAGCTGAACTCGGCGGCGACGCGTCACGGCATCGAGCTGATGCCGCAGTGGAAGACGCACCCCGCCGCCGCGCCGGTGACCAAGCCGCAGGAGCTGTGGGTCATCGGGCTGCACATCAAGATCCTCCTGGGCGGCGAACGGACGCGCGGGCAGATGAGCGTCGTCGAAATCACCACGCAGCCGGGCGACTTCGTCCCGCCGCACTATCACGAAGAACAGGACGAGATGTTCTACGTCCTCGAAGGCACGACGTGGTTTGAGCTGGGCGAGGGCAGTGACAGCATCACCGCCACCCCCGGGACGCTCGTGCACATCCCCAGGGGCACCGTGCACGCGTTCCGCAACATCGGCTCCAAGCGGGGAAAGATGTTGAACTACCACACGCCCGGCGGCTTCGAGAAGTTCTTCCAGTCCGCCGGCACCGAGTGCAGGGACATCAAGCTCGGCCCGCCCAAGACCGCGCCGAACTTCGCGAAGTTCGCGATGATCTGCCGCGATCACGGGATGGTGCTGCCGCAGTAAAGGACGGCCGGCGAGTGCATTTGCAGGGGCGACACTCGTGTCGCCCTTCGCGCGCCCTCGCGAAAGAGGGCGACGCGAGTGTCGCCCCTACAAACGCCGCGCACGACCGCTACAATCCGCGCACGATGATCTACCGGATCGACGTGCGCACGATCGAGCCCGCCCGCAGCAGCAGCGGGGAGAGTGGTGGAGATCCACTGGGGGAAGCCGTGCGCCAACAGATCCGCGAGTTCAGCCCCAGCGTCGGCCGCGTCTCCACGCGCCGGATTTTTCTGATCGACACCGACGGCGAGGAGTCGCACGTCCGCCGCATTGCATCGGAGCTGCTGGCCGATCCGATCGTCGAGCAGGCGGAGTTCGTGCGCGCCGGCGGCGGCGGCGATAACGGATCGTCACACGGAAGTCGGATCGAAATTCACTTAAAACCCGGCGTGATGGACCCCGTCGCCGCTTCGACGGAGATGGCGATCCGCGACATGGGTTTATCCGTGCGCGAGGTCCGCACCGGCCGCGCTTATCTGATCGACAACGAGCTGCCGCGCGAGCAGCTCGAGCACGTCGCGTCGCGCGTTCTCGCCAACGGCGTGATCGAGTCCGTCCACTTCGACCGCTTCATCCCGCCGCAGTTCGAAACCGGCCGCGAGTACAAGTTCCAGCTCCGCCACGTCGCGATCCGCAATCTGTCGGATGATCAGCTCACGCGGCTCAGCCGCGAAGGGCACCTGTTCCTCTCGCTGGCGGAGATGAAGGGGGTGCAGGATTACTTCCGCGCCCGCGAGCGCGAGCCCAGCGACGTCGAGCTGGAGACGGTCGCGCAGACCTGGAGCGAGCACTGTGTCCACAAGACCCTCAAGAGCGCCGTCGAGGTGTGCGACGAGAGCGGCAAGACGCTCCGTCATTACGGAAACCTGATCAAGGAGACGATCTTCCAAAGCACCCAGGAGTTGATCGCAAACCGCGCCGACGGATTCTGCTTGAGCGTCTTCAAAGACAACGCCGGCGTGGTCATCTTCGACGACCACGATGCCGTCTGCTTCAAGGTCGAGACCCACAATCACCCCAGCGCGATAGAACCCTACGGCGGAAGCGCGACGGGAATCGGTGGATGCATCCGCGACATCCTTGGAACCGGATTGAGCGCCAAACCGATCGCGAACACGGACGTCTTCTGCGTCGCGTACCCTTTCGAAATCGCAAATCGCAAGTCGCAAATTGCAAATCTCCCGAAGGGTGTAATCCATCCCAAACGAATCTTGCAGCAGGTCGTCGCGGGAGTGCGTGATTACGGGAATCGAATGGGCATCCCGACCGTCAACGGCGCCGTCTACTTCGACGACTGCTACATCGGCAACCCGCTCGTCTTCTGCGGCTGCGTCGGTCTCATCCCGCGCGACAAGGTGAAGAAGGAAGTCAAAGCCGGCGACGCGATCGTCCTGATGGGCGGGCGTACGGGCCGCGACGGGATTCACGGCGCGACCTTCTCCTCCGCCGAACTGACCGACACGCACGCAGACGAGTTCTCCCACGCCGTGCAGATCGGCAACGCGATCACGCAGAAGAAGATGGCGGACGTGATCCTGCAGGCGCGCGACCGCGGCCTTTTCAACGCGATCACCGACCTGGGCGCGGGCGGCTTGTCAAGCGCGATCGGCGAGATGGGAGAAAAAGTCGGCGCGGAAGTGCATCTCGATCGCGTGCCGCTCAAATACGCCGGACTTCGCTACGACGAGATCTGGATCAGCGAAGCGCAGGAGCGGATGGGTTTATCCGTCCCGCCTCAAAAGGTGGACGAGCTGTTGAATCTCGCGGCGGCGGAGGACGTCGAGGCGACGGTCATCGGCACGTTCGGCACGCCGCAGCGCGAGCTGATCCTCAACTACCGCGGCAGCGAAGTCGGCCGGCTGTCGATGCACTTCCTCCACGACGGCCTGCCGATGCCGACGCGAAGGGCTGTCGTTCCTTCCTCACAACGTGGCACGGGCGCCTCGCCCGTGTCTTCAACAATGCACGGGCGGGGCGCCCGTGCCACCGATTTGAAAGAGCGTCTGCTCGAGACACTCGCGCACCCGAACGTCGCTTCGAAACACTGGATCATCCGCCAGTACGATCATGAAGTTCAGGGCGGCTCGGTGATCAAGCCGCTGACCGGGCCGCTGCAAATCGGCCCGAGCGATGCGGCGGTGCTCCGCCCGAAGCTCGACAGCTTTCGCGGCGTCGCCCTGGGCGTCGGACTCGCGCCGCACATCGAAGATCCGTACGCGATGGCGATCGCCGCGATCGACGAAGCGATCCGCAACGTCGTCTCCGTCGGCGCCGATCCGTCGAAAATCGCCCTCCTCGACAACTTCTGCTGGCCCAGCGTCGATGACGAGATCACGATGGGCACGCTGGTCCGGGCGTGCGAAGCCTGCCGCGACGCGGCGCTCGCCTACGGCATCCCGTTCATCAGCGGCAAGGATTCACTGCACAACCAGTTCACCAACAGTGAGACCAAAGAAGTCATCCGCATCCCCAACACGCTGCTGATCAGCGCGATGGCAGTGCTCGACGACGTCCGCACGTGCGTGACGATTGACCTGAAGAACCGGACCGCGCGCGTGTGCCTCGTCAAGCCGAAGGACGAAACGTTGGCGACGCTGATCGCGACGCACCGCGCGCTCGCGTCGCAGATCGCCGCCGGGCGGATCGCCGCGTGTCATGACGTCAGCGACGGCGGCGTCGCGGTGGCGGCGGCGGAGATGTGCATCGCCTCGGGGCTCGGCATGATCGTCGGCGAAGACCTGATGAGCTTCGATGAGCCGCTCGGCTCATATCTGATCGAACTGACCGACGTCGAGCAGCAGCACGCCGTCCGCGCCGCGTTCGACGGCGTCGCCGACGTGATCGACTTCGGCCTCGTGCAGCACTTCCGCAAGCTCACGATCACCACGATGCGCGAGCGCGTCACCGAGATCGGCATCGACGAGATGACGCAAGCCTGGCGCGGGACGCTGGATTGGTGAATCTCGTGATTGATGAGTGAAACGTGACGCGATCGGGTCAATCACCACTCATCAATCACCACCGCCGTCTTTGGGCCATCGCGATCACCGCAATCGCGGCGGCGCAGTTCTGCCTGTTCCTCAACCACCGCGATGTGACGAGCGCGCACGAAGGCCGCGTCGTCGCAACCGCGCGCGAGATGCTCGCGCGGCACGACTGGATCGTGCCCTACTGCAACGACGTCCCGCGGATCGCCAAGCCGCCGCTGGCGTACTGGACGACGATGATCGCGTGGAGTGCCGCGCGCGAACAGGCGCCCTGGCTGGCGCGCCTGCCCGCGGCGATCTGCGGCGCGCTCGCGGTGCTGCTGATGATGGAGCTGGGCCGCCGCGTGCTCGGGCGCGACGGCGGCGTCGTCTGCGGGCTGGTGTGGATCAGCACCTGGTTCATCGTCGACGAGTACCGCAAGTCGATGGCCGATCCGTACCTGGCGTTCTTCACGCTGCTGAGCGTGTGGGCGTGGATCGCGGCGCGCGAGCGGCGGTCGTCATCGCTGCTGCTGCTCGCGTACGTGTCGGCGGGATTCGGGGCGCTGGCGAAGGGGCATCTGATCCTGCTGCATCTGGCGCTCGCGCTCATCCCGTATCATCTGGCGCAACCTCGCCGGGCTTGCCACTTAAGTGGCAGGCCCACAACGACAAGCCGCGCCATCGTCCATGTCGTCGGCGTTACGCTCATGCTCGCGATCGCCCTCGCGTGGCCGCTCTACATCTACCTGCACGTCCCTGACGCGGCGTCGCACTGGCGCAGCGAGATGATCGCCGACCGGACGACCGGCGGCGCCAAGACCGGCGAGATCTACCACTACCTCATCAATCTCCCGGTCACCTCCGCGCCGTGGACGGTGTTCGGCATCGTCGGCGCGGTCATGGCGATCACGGGCAAGCGACGCCGCGAACGCCGCGCGCTCTGGCCGCTCTGCTGGCTCGTCGCCACGGTCGTCCTCTTCTCCCTCGTGCCGATGAAGAAAAACGCGTACCTGCTCCCGGCGATGCCGGCGCAGACGCTGCTGATCGGCGCGGCGCTGACGGGCTGCATCCGGACGAGACGCGCGAATGAGACTGCGGCCAGCGACCGGTTCCTGCTCGTCGCCCACCTCGTCGCCGCGATCATCACGCTCGCGACGATCGTCTACCTCGTCGTCGGCCTCGATTCCTTCGAGATCGAGCCGCCCGCCCCGCTGCTCGCTGGCGCGGCGGTCGGTTTGTTCCTGCTGCTCGGGATCCGCAAGCTCTCGCCGCAGGCGCGATCGCTCCGCACGATCGTCGTCACGTCGCTGCTGTTCGTCCTGGCGATCCTCGGCGTCGAGTCGTGGCTCGTGCCGGACTTCGACAACCGCCGCTCCGATGCGCCCTTCGCGCTGGAGACGCGCACGTCGAGTGAAGGCGCCGACATGATCCTGATCGGCCCCGGCCCGCGCGAGGACGTGCTGTTCTACCTCGGCCGTCCGGTCAAGCAAATCGCTTCGATCGACGCATTGCCCGCGGACTACCGAGGCGTCGCGATCGTGACGGCGGATCAGATCGACGCGACCCGCCACGCCAATCGCGGCGACGAGCTCACCGTCTCCAACGATCGCGCGCCGAAGGACAAGCTGTACCTCTTCCGCTTCCCCAAGGCCCCGCCGTCGCAGCAGGGCGAGCGGCCGCGCTAACGCCGGCGTATCATGCACGCGGCTCTTCCCGATGAACGCGTCGATCGATGACCTCATCCACCTCGGCCTCGATCACCACCGCGCCGGCCGGCTCGCGGAGGCCGAGCGCGCGTACCGCGAGGCGCTGGCGCGGGAGCCGAATCATCCCGGCGCGCTGCACTTGCTCGGTGTGATCGCGCACCAGGTGGGCCGCAACGACCTCGCCGAGCAGCTCATCCGCCGTGCCATCGACCGCGCGCCGATCGTGCCGGAGTTCCACAACAATCTGGGCGAGGCGCTCCGCCACGCCGGCAAGATCGACGAGGCGGCCGGGTCGTACCTTCGCGCCCTGGCCCTCGATCCCGACAACGCGCAGGCGCTGACCAACCTCGGCGTCGTGAGGCGAATCCAGGAGCGCTACGACGAATCCGAAGCGGCCCTGCGCCGATCGATCGAGCTGACGCCGACGAGCGTGCTGACGCATCGGCAGCTCGGGTTGCTCTACACGGTGACGCGCCGCCACGATCTCGCCGCCGATGCCTACGCGACCGCGGCGCAGCTCGACCCGCGCGACGCCGAATCGCAGATGGAGCTGGCGATGGCGCTGAAGCGGACCGGCCGGCTTGAAGCGGCGACGGCGGCGGCGCGCCGCGCGACTTATCTCAAGCCGGACTGGGCGGAAGCGCACTGCAACCTCGGCGCGGTGCTCCAGGCATCGGGCCGAACCGGCGAAGCGATCGAGGAGTTCACCCGCGCGATCGAGTGCAGGCCCGGCTTCGCCGAAGCGTACAACAACCTCGGCTTCAGCCTGCTCAAGCAGGACCGTCTCGACGAAGCGATCTTCGCGCTGCGGGAGGCGGTGCGACTCTCTCCGGCGTCGGCCAACGCGTACGGAAACCTCGGCAACGCCCTGCAGAAGCTCGGCCGCAGCGACGAGGCGATCGACATCTATCACAAGGCGATCGAGCTTCGGCCCGATCTGCGCATCGCGCACGCGAACCTGCTGCTCGCGCTGAACTACGACCCGAATGTGGACGCGAAAACGGTCTTCGAGGAGCACGCACGCTGGGGCGAGCGACACGCGAGCCCGGTCCGCATGATCGGCCCGAACGCCGATCACGACCGCGATCCCGCACGCCCGTTGCGCGTCGGCTACGTCTCGCCCGATTTCTGGCAGCACTCGGTCGCGTTCTTCATCGAGCCGATCATCGAGGCGCACGACCGGGCGAAGACGGAAGTGTTCTGCTACAGCGACCTCCCGCCGGCGGCGGCCGACGCGGTGACCCAGCGGATCCGATCGAAGGCCGATCACTGGGTCGATGTCCACGGCATGAGCGACGAGAAGCTCGCCGCGCGCGTGCGCCACGACCGCATCGACATCCTGATCGATCTGGCCGGTCACACCGCGGGCAGTCGGCTGCTCGCGTTCGCGCGCCAGCCGGCGCCGGTGCAGATGACGTATCTCGGCTACCCGAACACGACCGGGGTGCGCGCGATCGACTATCGCATCACCGACGCTTTCGCCGACCCGGTGGGCGCGGCGGACGAGCTGCACGTCGAGAAGCTGATCCGCCTGCCGCGCTGCGCGTGGTGCTATCGCCCGCACGATGAGGCCCCCGATGTCGCGCCGCAGCCGCCGGTCGTCGAGCGCGGCTACATCACCTTCGGGTCGTTCAACAAGGCGGTGAAAATCGCGCCGGCGACGATGGAGGGGTGGGCGAAGCTGCTGGCGCGGGTGCCGAACTCGCGGCTGGTCATCAAGTCGATCTCGCTGCGCGATGAACCAAGCCGCCAGCACCGTCAGGAGATCCTCGAGAAACACGGCATCGATCCGGCGCGACTTCGGATCGTCGGCAAGACGCACAAGCTCGCGGATCACCTGCGCCACTATCACGAGATCGACATCGCCCTGGATACGTTTCCGTACAACGGCACGACCACGACGTGCGATGCGCTGTGGATGGGCGTGCCGGTGGTGGCGCTGGCGGGAGACCGTCACGTCGCGCGCGTCGGCGTGAGCCTGGTGAGCAACGTCGGTCTGCCGGAGCTGATCGCCGCGTCGCCGCAGGAGTATGTCGAGATTGCGACGGCGCTGGCGGGCGATCACGATCGGCTCGTTCATCTCCGGCGTACGCTGCGCGAGCAGATGCGCCAATCGCCGTTGATGGACGCGCGCGGCCTGGCGCGCGACCTCGAAGCGGCGTATCGGCAGGCCTGGAAGACGTGGTGCGCGGCGCCGCGCGGGGCGGGATGAATGGGTGAACCCCCTCCCGACTTCGAGCTGATCGCGTGTCCCGCGTGCGGGAGCGATCGCTTCACGCGCGACCGCGAGGCGCGGGACATGAATCGCGAAACGTCGCTGCGCTTCACCATCGTCCGCTGCGACGCCTGCGGATTGCACTACACCAACCCGCGCCCGACGCTCGCGACGCTCGGCCGCTGGTATCCGCAGGATTACGAGCCCTATCAGCACAAGAGCAGCGCTTCGGACTCGAGTGGAGGCGCGACAGGACGACTGCTCCAGCGCAACGCCTTCGGCG
>JAICTV010000050.1 GCA_025936175.1 Phycisphaerae bacterium | reverse complement strand
GAGCACTTCACCCGGCCCGACGCGGCATGCGCGCAGCAGCCACGGCGTGACCGCGAACTGGCCGCCGCCGAGATCGCGGTCTTCATCGCCGGTCGAAAGCGTGAACTCCGCGCGCACGCCGAGCGAGTACGCCTCGCTCTGGATGAAATTGTAATTCGCCGCCAGCGTCAGGTCGCCGACGCCCTGGTGCTGCGACCCTTCATCGGGATTCACGATCGTATAAGGCAACTCCGCCGAGAGCTGAACGCGATCGGTCAGGCCGTACTTGATCTCCGGCTCGATCTCGATCTCCTTCGCATCGGACGCCTTGGCGTAGGAGGGCGTGAGGCTCAGCACCCACTCCCCCTTGTCCTGCACATAAATGTTCTCGCCGACGAACAGCTCGTTCACCAGCGCGCCGGCGGGCTCGCGCTCGGTTTCGTGCGATGGTTCCTGCGCCGCCGGGAGCTCGCGCGGATACGAAAGCACCGTCAAAAAAAGGATGGGGGTGATGAAGAGGTTGACGGCAGCGAAGGCCGAAACCGGCTTACGTTTGATTGTGAATCGCATGGAGGAACGCAGCGCCCCGGTCAATCCTGAGAGAAATGCCATTATCTTAGGAAACAGAAGCGTCGATGCAATTCTTCCGCGTTTCTCAATCGATCTCGCGGTCGATCGGCGACCACATCGCAAGATAACGACTCTTGCCGGCGGAAAAATCCGCCAGCTCGTCGTGGGAGAACGTCGCGACATGACCGTCAACGAAGCCGATGTTCACGCGTCCGAACGCGTCGGCGTCGGTGCGCGAGGTCCGCGTGCTGCGATGGCGGAAGTACGCGATCTGGCACGCCGTCTCATCGCCGAACCGTCCGCCGGCGAACGGCGCCCCGCCCGCGGCGCCGAAGCGCTGCGCCGGAGTCCCGCTGCGGAAACCGACGATCGCGTTGCACGTGTAGCCGATACTCGGATCCGCCGGCACGTTCGTCGGCTCGTGCCCCGGCGCTTCCCACGCCGAGAACGACTCGATCGCCAGGATCAGATTTGAACTCGGCGCCGCGCCCGACTTGAACAGTCTTCCCGGCCGACTCGGCGCTTCGAGCTCCGCGCGAAGGTTGTCGCTGACATAGCTGCTGGTGAAGAAGTTGACCGAGTACGAGCGGATCGCGCCTTCCCAGTCCCCCGGGCAAACCAGCACGCCGCCCGCAATCGTGCCGTCCGGCATCGCGATCGCGCTCTTGATGTAGCGCCCGAGGACGGCGGCGTTGAACCAGTATTGCTCGATCTGATTGCTGTTCGGCGGGAAGCTGCCCTTCCACTCGACCGAGTAGTTGATCAGCGCCGTCGTGAGCTGGCGGAGGTTGCTGGCGCACTGCACCGTTCGCGCCGCCTTGCGCGCCTGGATCATCGACGGCAGCAGCAGCGCCATCAGGATCGCGAGGATGCCGATGACGGTGATCAGCTCGACGAGTGAGAATCCGGCGCGAATTTGAGACGGTCGGCGGAGCATCGGAGCGTCGCGCCATTGTAACGGCCGCAGCCCCGGGGCAATCATGCGCGGGCGAACTGCCGTTTCACCGCCTCCAGATAAGAGTAGCCGTGTACCTCATCCGGCAGCAGGTAGTGGTCCTCCGTCCACTCGTTCCACGCGCCCATGTAAATCAGCGGTGGTTCGAGTTTCGGCTGCGCCGTCGCGACGAAGTGTTTGGCCGCGATCAACAGGCGCTCGAACTGGTCCGCGGTCCGGTTCACGTAGACGTGCGCCCTCTTTCCGTAGCGCGGGGAATTGTCCCACCCCACGGGACATTCGGGATAATACGGGATCTGCTGAGGCTCGACGCTCTTTCTCCGCTCGGACCAGCGCTTGATGGCGGTCTCGCACATGCGGACGTACGGGCTGGTCTTGCCCGGCTCGCCGCCGGCCCAGGCGTGATAATCGGTCGCGCTGTCGAAGCCGGCTTCTTTTAGTTGCGAGTGGCCGTCGTATTCCGCCGACGCCTGGAAGTGGATCCCCTTGAGGCCCGCTTTCTGAGCGCGCGATTGCCAGTCGTCCAAGATCTTGTGCAGCCTGGTCGCGCCGAAATGTTTGGTCAGGTGGTTGCTCCAGAAAATCGCGAAACAGGGTTTGCCGTCGATCCGAAAATAATTGGACTGCGTGAAGTAGTGCTCGATCAGGTACTCGCAGACGCGAGTCATGTCGTCGTCGCTGTACTCCTGCGGCAGCAGGACCGCCTCCTCTCCCTGCTCGGGGGCGGGATACAAATTGGGCCAGTGGTGGTTAGCCCACATCACGGCGAACTTCATCTTGTCCTTGTTCGGCGCCTTGAGGAATCCCTGCTCGAGCTGCTCGTGATAAAACTGCGTCCCGCTGTGCCAGTACCAGTCGATCATGAACGCGGTCAGGCCGGCGGAGGCGGCAAGATCGATCTCCCGCGCAGCCCACGTGGGGTCCGCCTCGTTGAAAGCACCCCACAGCGGGCGCTTGGGCTGGTAGTGGCCGGCAAATTGCGGCCGCGCCATCCGCATCGTCTCGTACTCGGTCCAGCCTTTGCCGAACGTTTTTTCCATGAACGGCGAGGGATGCCAGGGGTTGAAGGTGTACGCGATGGTTTGACAGTGGATGCTGTCGATAGGCGTGGTCGTGTCGATCGCCTTCTCCAGTCGTTCTTGGGTGAAATACTCGACGCCCGGGGGAGGAGGGGCGAGCGATGACTCGCCAGCGGCGTCGCCTTTTAGCCGCGGGGCTTGCCCCGCCGGCTCCGCGGCAGCGGAAGTCGCATTGACGATAGCTGCGATCGCGCCGGCGGAGGCCGCCGTTAAGAACTCTCGTCGCTTCACGTTGTGATCTCCTTCCACGTTTGTCGCTCGCGGCGGTACAACCTCCGCCATGCCTGATTTGTTCTCGAACGATGCGAAGTGGATCTGGATCTCCGAGCCGAGCCGCGACAAGAACCAGTACGCCTGTTTCCGGCGGACGTTGGATTTATCCCCCGCGCCAAAGTCCGCCGCTGACGCGAAAGTGCGGGTCACCGCCGACTCGCGCTATGAGCTGTGGATCAACGGCACGTTCGTCGGCCATGGGCCGGTGCGGTCGTGGCCCTCGCCCTGGCCGGTGGATGAGTATGAAGTGGGGCATCTCTTAGCGGCGGGGAAGAACGCGATCGGGATCCTCGTCACCCACATCGGGATCAGCACGTTCCAGTACCTCCACGACGCGGCGGGCATGATCGCGGAGGTCGAGGTCGGCGGGAAGACGATCGCCACAGATCAATCGTGGACGGCAACGAAGCACGACGGGTATTTCTGGCCGGTGCCGCGGATTACCTGTCAGCAGGGGTGGGAGGAGCAGTTCGATGCCCGTGTCGCGCCGGGGCTTCCGCAGGAGTGGTCGGCGGCATCCTTCGATGATTCGACCTGGGGCAAGGTAAAAGAAATCGAGGGCGGGCATCCGCACCATAAGGAGCTCGAGCGGCGGGGGATTCCCTTTCTGACATTGGAACGCGCGGAACCGCAGTCGATCCGATCTGTGGAAGTGGTTCGGCCGGCGGATTATTCGTTCGCTTTAAACCCGCGGGAGTTCATCAACGCGACCGACAAGAGCGCCAATCACATCGCCGCGCGGATGTTGCTCGCCACGTACATCCATTGCGATCGCGAGCAGAAGATCGATCTGCACCTGCCGCACACGCGGCCATTTCTTCCATGGAAGCTCAACGGCAGGCAGCTCAAGTTCGAAGACCTTTCGCTGCAAAAGACCGACACCGGTGTGGCGCACGCGTCTCTGAAAAAGGGCGTGAACACGCTGATGGTGAAGCTGCCGGAATCGGAGCATCACTATTGGGCGAACTTGAACGTCTGGACGCAGCATGCGGTTTTCTTCTCCGTCGATGCTGCCAAACAGGAGCCGGCGGGTTGGCTCGCCGTCGGGCCCTTTCCCGGGCCGGAGGAACACTCGTTCGACGACATCCTCGTGCGGCCGGAGAAGATCGATCCCGGCGCGACGGTCGATCGCTTCGACGCGATCTGGAAGCGCGGGGAGTTGACCGACGACGATTCGCGATTCAGCCGGAAGATGACCAGCGACATGATCGCGAGCCGGGACGTTTACGCGCAGTGCGTCAGCGATCGCGTCGAGCCGTCGGTCGCCGCGGAAGTCGATGACGCGAACGCCATGCTCGATGACAACGCGGCGTGGACGACGATCCACCCGGCTCACGACGGCGCGGGCGTGCGCGTGCTCTTCGACTTCGGCCGCGAAACGATCGGATTTCAGGAGTTCGAGATCGAGGCGCCCGCCGGCATGGTGGTGGACTTCCACAATTTCGAGTTCATCCAGCGGGACGGGCGGTTCAACCTCAACGAATCGATGAACAATTCCTTCCGCTACACCTGCCGCGACGGCGTGCAGCGGTACAAGACCTTTTTGCGGCGGGGGCTGAAGTATTCGTGGATGACGCTGCGGAATTTCAGCCAGCCCGTGCGCGTCCGCTGCGTCCGCGTGCTCACGAGCACGTACCCGCCGACGCACGCCGGCGCCTTTGCCTGTTCGGATCAGAAGCTCGACGAGATCTGGCGCGTCGGCGCGCACAGCGTCCGCTGCTGCTCGGAGGATACGTACACGGATTGTCCGACCTACGAGCAGACGCTCTGGGTGGGCGACGCGCGCAACGAAGCCCTCGTGGATCTGATCAGCAACGGCGATCCGCGCTTATCGGCGCGGTGTCTTCGGCTCGTCGGTCGATCGCTCCAGCGATCAAGGATCGCCGAAAGCCAGGTCCCCAGCGGCTGGCAGAACCTGCTGCCGACGTGGACGTTTCTATGGATGCGCTGGGCGCAGGAGCATCATCAGCTCACGGGCGATCGTGCGTTCGGCAAGGAGATGCTCGCGTTCCTTGACAAGAACATCGCGGGGATGAAAAGCGAGATCAACGGGCGCGGTTTATTTGCGATGTTTGGCTGGAACCTGTTCGACTGGGCGCCGATGGACACGCCCGGAGACGGGATCGTCACGCACATCAACTGCCTCGCGTCGCTCGCACTGAAGCAGAGCGCGAAGCTCGCGCGGGACCTGGGCGATGAGCCGAAGGCAAAGGATTGGGAAGCGCTGGCGGCGACGCTGGCCGACGCGGTCAACACGCATTTGTGGTCGGACTCGAAGGAGGCCTACGTCGATTGCATCCGCGCCGACGGCACGCTCTCGCCGGTCTTCAGCCAGCAGACGCAGACCGCCGCGTACATCTCCGGCGTCGCATCGGGCGATCGTGCGGACAAATGTCGCGAGCTGGTGCACAACCCGCCGAAGGAGTTTGTCAAAGCGGGCAGCCCCTTCTTCATGTTTTTCCTCCTCGAAGCGCTTGTGCGCGAGAAGCGCTTCGACGATCTGACCGACACGATCCGCGACTACTGGGGCAGGCAGATCGACGCCGGCGCGACGACGTTCTGGGAGATGTATCACGACGGCGCCAAGCGCCTGACGCGCAGCCACTGCCACGGCTGGAGCGCCGCGCCGACGTTCTTCCTCACGCAGCACGTGCTCGGCGTGCAGCCGCTGACCGCCGGCTACGCGACCGCGCTGATCGCGCCAAAACCTGCAAAGCTCACCTGGGCCCAGGGACGCGTGCCGACGCCGCGGGGCGTGATTGACTGCCACTGGACGAACTCGGACGAGGCGTTCGAGTTGACCATCGATCTGCCCGCGGGGGTAAAGAGCCGGGTCGAGCTGCCGATCCGGCGGAAGGTCGAAGTGATCGAGGGGATCGCAGACGTCGTCGGCGATGACGCCATCCTCTCGTCATCGCCGCGATTGAAGTTGCGGGCAGCGAAATAGGGCGGGAGGGCGAGGCTCCTGCCAAGCCGCGCTTTGTCACCGCCCACAGAAACGGCTCGGCCGGAGCCTCGCCCTCCCGGGTCTGCGTTGATCAATCGCCGTCGCGATTGATCTTCGCGATTTCGCTGCCGGCGAGCAAAAACCCGCCGACGGCGTACTCCTGCGTGTCATCCGGATTCACCCTGCCGGGCGCGCCGGCGACCTTCTGGACGTAGCCGAGCTTGCCTTCGTCCGTGACCTTCGAGCAGAGGCCGTTCCACGCGTTGATCGCGACCGGCACGTACGTCGCGCGGTCGAGCGTGCCGTGATTGATCGCCCAGGCGAAGGCGTAGCAGAAGAAGGCGGTCCCGCTGGTCTCCGGCTGCGGGAACTGCTCCGGATCGAGCAGGCTCGAACGCCACAGGCCGTCCTCGCCCTGCAACTCGGCGATCTTCACGAGCATTCGACGCTGCAGAGCGGTGAACTTCCTGCGCGACGGATCGTCCGCCGGCAGCGCGTCGAGGATGCGCGCGATGCCGGCGACCACCCAGCCGTTGCCGCGCGACCAGAAGACTTTCTTCCCGTGCTCGGTCTTCTTCGTGAAAAAGTTCTTGTCGCGGAAGAACAGGTCCTCCTGCTTGTCCAAGAGGAAATCGGCGCTGTCCCAGAACATGTCGTTCATGAGGTCGGCGTATTTGCGCTCGCCCGTAACCCTGGTCATGCGCGCGAATGCCGGCGGCGCCATGAACAGCGAATCGCACCACCACCATTCGACGCGGCCCGACTTGGGCATCGCGACCTGCAGGTCAAACACGCTCTTCGCCGACGCGATACGCCTGGGATCGCGATCGATCGCGTAGAGATCGCAATACACCTGCGCGGCGGCCTGATTGTCGGCGAAGCGGGGGTCCTTGCCGTGCAGCGTCCACTTCGCCTGCTCGGCCCAGCGGGTCGCGGCGTCGAGGTACTTGCGGTCCTTCGTCGTGTCGTAGAGCGCGAGGACGCCGGTGTAGAAGGTCGATCGCACCCAGCCGTCGCTCGGTTTGGTCGTCGCCTGCTTCGCAAGCTGGTAGTCGCATCCCCTGCGCATGATCGCGACGACGGCGTCGCGCGACCGAAGCGTCGTCGGCGTCGCGGCCCCGCTCGCGGTCGCGATCGTCAATGCGAGCAGCGCGATCATCCAACGCATCGCCGCATCATATACGCGTTACTTCGTCTGCACAGAAAGCTGGATCGGCTGATCGACCGGGTGGCGCGTGAGGTAATCGTTGAGCGTCAGCACCAGCATGATGCCGAGCCACACGAACGCCGCGGAGGCGAAGATCCATGTCAGCTTGCCGGCGTGTCTCACGTGCATGAAGAAGAGCACCACCAGCATTGCCTTCGCCGCGGCGATGCACAGCGCGACGGCGGCGTTGAGGCCGGGGAAGAAGCGGTCGAGGTTCAAAAACGACGCGGCGACGGTCGCGATCAGCAGGCCCATCAGCCAGGCGAAGATGATGTAGTACGTGCGCGTTTGCATCAGCGGATCAGGTAAAGCAGGGGGAAGAGGAAGATCCATACCAGATCGACGAAGTGCCAATAGAGCCCGCAAATTTCGACAGCGTTCGAGCGCGTCCGCGCGAACGTGCCGCGGTGCGCGTTCCATGTGAGCCAGCTGAACAGGCCCAGCCCGACGATCATGTGCGTCGCGTGGATGCCGGTAAGGATGAAATAGAAGGTCATGAACAGGCGGATGTGCGAAGCGTCGATGCCGGGCGGGACGTGCTCGGGGTGGAAGAAGGACGGTCCGGGGACGACGTTTTCGCGGTAGTCGATGTAGTACTCGGTCCCTTTGATGCAGAGGAAGACGAGGCCCAGCAGCATCGTGACCAGCAGGAGCGGGACGAGGTGCTTTGGCTGTCCGATCCGGGGCGGCGCCGCGCTTTGCCCGGGGGCGTGATCGTGGTGCTGCGCCGCGTGGACCGCCAGCGCGACCGTCAAGCTGCTGCAGAGCAGGACACCCGTGTTGATCGCGCCCAAATACCAGCGGAGATACTCGTGCGACGCGTAGCGGAAGGCGTCGAAATAGTAGTGGCGATAGATCGTGTACGCGGTCAACAGCGCGCCGAAGAAGAGGACCTCCGTCGCCAGGAACGTCCACATCCCCAGCGTCGCCGCCTCGTGCTGCTGGATCGCGTCGTCGAACTGATGCGCGTGATCCGCGTGCTCGTGTTCGGTTGCCGGGGCGGAGGCGCTAGTCATACGGCACCTCGATCTTGTCGTACGCGTACGCCTCGTCCTCGACGATCGGCGTGCTCTCGAAGTTGAGCGTCGGCGGCGGGGAGGTCGTCTGCCACTCCAATCCCGCGGCGCCGAACGGATTCGCCGGCGCGGTCTTCCCGTATTTCAGGCTCCAGATCAGGTAGCAGAAGGGGAGCAGGTAGCCGACGGCGAGGATGGATGCGCCGGCCGTGCTCATGACGTTGAGCACCTGAAACTCCTCCGCGTACGCGTGATACCGGCGCGGCATCCCGAGGTAGCCGAGGATGAACTGCGGGAAGAACGTGAGGTTGAAGCCGATGAAGAGGACGAACGCGGCGAAGCGTCCCCACCATTCCGGGTACATCTTCCCGGTCATTTTCGGCCACCAGAAGTGGATGCCGCCGAGGTACGCCGAGACCGCGCCACCCACCATGATGTAATGGAAGTGGGCGACGATGAAATACGTGTCGGTGACGTGAACGTCCACCGCGATGCTGGCGAGGAAGAGGCCCGTCAGCCCCCCGAGCGTGAACAGGCCGATGAAGCCGAGCACGTAGAGCATTGGCGTCTTGAGATCGACCGATCCGCGGTAGAGCGTCGCCGTCCAGTTGAAGACTTTCACCGCCGACGGGATCGCGACCATGAAGCTGAGGATCGAGAAGATCATGCTCGCGTAGGTGGATTGACCGGAGACGAACATGTGATGCCCCCACACCAGGAAGCTGATCAGCGCGATCGCCAGCGACGAGAACGCGACGAAGATGTAGCCGTACACGCGCTGGTGGCTGAAGCAGGCGACGATCTCGCTCACCACCGCCATCGAGGGGAGCACCATGATGTAGACGGCGGGGTGGCTGTAGAACCAGAACAGGTGCTGGAAGAGGATCGGGTCGCCGCCCCACGCGGGGTTGAAGATGCCGACGTGGAAGAGGCGCTCGATGGCGACCAGCGTCAGCGTGATCGCGACGACGGGCGTGCCCAGGACCTGCATCACGCTCGTCGCGTACATCGACCAGATGAACAGCGGCAATCGCGTCCAGTAGAGGCCGGGCGCGCGCATCTTGTGCGTCGTGACGATGAAATTCAGCCCGGTGAGGATGCTGGAGAAGCCGGCGAGAAAGATGCCGACGATCGTCATCACGACGTAGCCGTTGGAGTAGACGCTGGAGTAGGGCGTGTAGAACGTCCATCCGGTATCGACGCCGCCGAGGATCAGCGCCGTCAGCGCGATCGCGCCCCCGATCATGTAAAGGTACCAGCTCATCAGGTTGAGCCTCGGGAACGCGAGGTCGCGCGCCCCGAGCATCAGCGGGATGAGGAAATTGCCCAGCACCGCGGGGATCGAGGGGATGAGGAAGAAGAAGACCATCATCACGCCGTGCAGCGTGAACATCTTGTTGTAGGTGTCGTCGGAGAGCAGGTCGCCGGCGGGCGTCATCAGCTCGATGCGGATCAGCACCGCCGCCGCGCCGCCGATGAAGAAGAAGAATGTGATCCCCAGCATGTAGAGGATCGCGATCCGCTTGTGATCGGTCGTCAGCAGCCACGAGCGCACGCCGTAATCGATGTTGAGGTACGTGTGCGAACGCTCGTCGAAAGCCGGGTTGTAGGGAATCGAGGTCATGGCTGCTGGTTGTGCAAACTCTTGATGTACGCGATGAGATCCATCACCTGCTCTTCGGTGAGCTGGCCGGCGTAGGTCGGCATGAGGGGCTGGTAGCCGGCAACTATTTTGGCCCGCGGGGCGAGGATCGATTCGCGCAGGTAGTTGTCGTCGGCGGTGATCGCGGCGCCGTCGGACAGCTTCACCGTGCTGCCGAAGAGATTTGCCAGCGTCGGCGCGCGCTGCCCGTGACAGGTGTTGCACTGGAATTGCGTGAACAGCCGCGCCCCGACGACGGCCGGCGCTTCATCCACGCCCGTCCCCGCGACCCACGCCTGATACTCCGCCGGCGTCTGGACGACGACGCGCCCGATCATCTTCGAGTGCTGCGTCCCGCAGTATTCCGCGCAGAAGAGGTGGTATTCGCCCACTCTCGTCGGCGTGAACCACTCGATGTTGTACGCGCCCGGCACGACGTCCTGCTTGGTGCGGAAAGCCGGGAGGAAGAAGGAGTGAATCACGGCCTCGCTGGTCATGTCCAGCTTGATCGGCCGGCCGAGCGGGACGTGCAGCTCGTCGATCTCACGGCGGCCGCTGGGGTGCTGCACCTTCCACATCCACTGCTTGGCGACGACGTCGATCTGCATGGCGTCGGCCGGCGGCTCACGCATGCGGACGAACAGCCCCGACGCCCAGAAGAACATGACCAGCGTCAGGGCGAAGGGGATCGCGGTCCACGTGATCTCGAGCAGGTGGTTCGTCTGCACCGGCGCCGGACGCCGCCCCCGCCGGCGCCGGTATTTCAGCGCGAGGTAGACGATGCACGCGAAGATCAGCAGCGTGAAGAACGCCGTGACGGCGAGCAGGAACAGGTACAGTTGATCGACGGGCGGCGCGAAGTTGGACGCCTGCGGCGGCCACCACTGAAACTGCTTATCCATGCGCCACCTCCGCCCGCCGCCGCGCGTCGCGGCGCAGGCTCAGCGCGATGTACCCGCCGAGCGCCAGCAGCGTGATCACCCCGCCGGTCTGCATCAGCCGCATGATCGCCAGGCTGTACCGACCGGTGGACGGGTCGTAGTGGAAGCAATAAAGCAGGATCTGTTCGACCGGGCGGCTGATCTTGTCGTGCGACGCTTCGTCGATCGCCAGCCGCAGGTCTTTGCTCGAGTAATCGACGCCGTAGAAGTAGCGGGACGTCTTTCCTTCCGGCGTGAGCACGATGAATCCCGCCGCGTGCGCGTACTGGTTGAACTTCGCATCCCACGCGTAGCGAAAGCCGACCGCGTCGGTGAGCTTGTGAATGTTCGCCTCATCGCCGACGAGGAAATGCCACGCCTCCGCCGCGCGGGGCTTGCGGTACTCCTGCACGTAGTGCCGCTTTTTCGCCGCCGCCAGATCGGATTTTTCGCGCGGGTCGAAGCTGACGGTGACGATGTCGAAATCCTCCCCCGGCTTCAGCGGCATCGCGCCCATCGTTCGCGTCAAATCATTCAGCGACATCGTGCAGAGCATGGGGCACTGGTAGTAAACGAGCGACAGCACGATCGGCCGGCGGCCGAAGTAATCGCCGAGATGCACCGTTGCTCCGGCATCGTCGGTGAAAGCGAGACCGGGGTCGACCTGCACGTCGAGTTTCTGATCGATGCCGACGTCCGCGAGGATGGACGGCCGCGTCGCCTGCGCGCGCGCCGACGCCGCCAATACGACGATGAGCAGAAGTGCGACGCGTTTCATGGCGACCTCCTCGTCGTCGCCCCCGACAGTTGCGCGACCTGCGCCACGATCTCCTCGGGAATGCGGACTTGACCGCTCGCCGCATCGATCCAATGCCGCTGCTCGAACGCCGAGCGATCGCGCTCGCGCATCTCCGCCAGATCGACCGCCGGCACTTGCGGATTGCCGACCGACGGTTGAAGCCGCGGCTCCGGCGGGAGCGTCCGCACGTCGCGCAGGCCGGTGATCTCGACGTTCTCACTCTTCGCCTGGTGTCGGTAGACCGCAAACAGCCAGTAGACGCCGGCGTGGATGACGATCGCGCTGCCGACGAAGCAGCCGAGGAAGATGAGCATCCCGCGCAGGCGGATCGAGCTCGCCTCGTGCATCGGCGATTCGACGGCGGCGGTCTCCGCGGTCGTGCCGGAAGTTGCCTCAGGCGGCGTTTGCACCGGCGCCGCCTCCTTCCTTCGCTAAAACCTCGTCCGCGGACGTCTCCTCGCGCGCGACCAGCCGCGGCCCGCGCCGGCGGAGTATCAGCACGAACACATAAAACCAGATTCCGCCGACGCCCAACAGCATCGGCAGATCGAGCACGCTCACGTGCCGGCGCCCGACCGGCACGTCCGCGCCCGACGGCGCGATCAGCCAGTACACGTCCAGCGCCCGCATGATCAACAGTCCCAGCGCCAGCGTCGTGAGGATCAAAAACTGCTGCTTCGCATCGCGCGACAGCAGGATGAAGAAAGGCACGAAGAAGTGGAACAGCAGCACGAGCACCGCCACGAACGTCCAGGCGGTCGCATGCGGCCCGATGCCGCGATGCAGGTACCACGGCGTTTCGTGATCGATGTTGCCCATCCACACGACCAGCAACTGCGAGAAGCTCACGTACGCCCAGAGGATCACGAGCGTGAGGATCAGGTTTCCCAGGTCGTTCAGGATCGCCGGCGTTACAAACTCGCGCAGCTCCGGATCACGCGGCGTCAGCAGCGGCAGGATCGCGATCGCGAAGACCATCGCCGAGAGCGTCTCGCCCACCGACGTGATGAAGCCGATGACGCTGGAGGTGAAGTGCGCCTCCCGCGACATCACCCAGTCGAACGTCGCCAGCGTGATCAGTGCCACCAGCAGGAGCAGGCCGCCGGCGCTGATGTTCCGCATCGAGCGCAGCAGCCGCTCGTCGCCGTGACGTTGATACTCCCGCGATTGCGACGTCAGCACCGCCGCCAGCACGCACCACGCGGCGAAATAGAGCGCCGCACGCAGCAGGAACCACGTCGGGTTGAAGTAGATCGACTGATGCCGCAACACCACATCGCGCGCCAGCAGATCCTCATCCGCCCACGGAAAGAGCCATTTCATTCCCAGAGCCACGGGCAAAAAGAGCACCAGCATCGCCGGCAGCGTCATCGCCGCGGCCTCGCAGGGAATGCGGATCGCTCGGCCCCACGCGCCGCCGGTCAGGTGGTGAAGCATCGCGATCGCCAGGCCGCCCAGCGGCAGCCCCAGGACGAAAAACCACGCGTAGAGGTACGCGTTGAAGAACTGCGCGCGGGAGAAGCAGCAGCCGATCAGGCCGATCGCCAGCCCCGCCGCGCCGACGAACAGCGCGACGCGCTGGAAGCGTCCGAGGGGGTCGTCGCGAGATTGGGTCGTCAGGTCGCTCATTGCTTCACTTGCGCTGCTCCGGCGGCGTCGTGGCCAAACCGTCGTTCTTCGGATCACCCAGTTGCAGCGCGCGGATGTAGCCGACGATCCGCCAGCGGTCCTCGGGCACGATCCGGTCGCCGTAGCTGTACATCGCGCCCTGGCCGTGCGTGATGACGTCGTAAAAGTGGCCGGGCGGCGCCTTTCGCAGTCGATCGAGGTAGTAGCTCGGCGGGTGGGGGAAGCCGCGCCGGACGATCATCCCGTTGCCGTCGCCGGTGGCGCCGTGGCAGACGGCGCAGAAGATCTCGTACTGCTGCTTTCCGCGCTCGAGTCCGGCGCGATCGAGCGGAAACGGGAACGATGCCGCCGGCGCGGTCGTCGGCGCGGTGACGGCGTAGATCGTGTCGGTCACGGTGCGCCCGCCGCGCGGAACGGTGCCGACCACCAGCGGCCGCGCGAGCTTGCCGTCCGGAAAGATCGTCGCGGCCTCCTCGGGCTTGTAATGCCCGTCATCCGACATGTCATCCCGCCAGCAACCGGCAAGGAGGAGGAAAAGGATGAAGGCCAAAGGATGAAGGATAAAGCGCACGCTCAGCCGCCGCTTCATCCTTTCGCCTTCATCCCTCATCCCTTTTTTCACCGCGGCACCTCGCTGACGTGCTGCGGTTGCAGCGATTCGAGAAATGCGCGCGTGTCGGACAGCTCAAACTTCGGATCCGCCGCATCGATCGCGATGAAGAAGCAGTCGCGGCTGGCGTGATCGGCGAAGCGCTGCACGTTAAACAGCGGGTGATATGGCTGCGGCAGCCCGTTCAGCGCCAGCATGCCGAGCAGCGCCCCGAACGCGGCGCCCAAGACGGTCAGCTCGAAGGTGATGGGCACGAACGCCGGCCAACTGTGCGGCGGGCGTCCGCCGATGTTGAAGGGATATGCGATCACGCTGCTGAACCACATCATCCCGTACGCGCCGAGCCCGCCGCAGATCCCGCAGAGCAGCGTGATCAGCGCCACGCGCGTGCGCTGCAATCCCAGCGCTGCCGCCAAGCCGTGAACCGGGAACGGCGAGAACGCATCCGTGCGGCGATAACCCGCGTCGCGGACTTTCTCCGCCGCCGCGATGAGCGCCTCGGGCGTGTCGAACTCCGCCAGCAGCCCGTAGATGTGTGACTTGGCCGCCGTCATTTCCCACCCTCCGCCGCTGCCGGGGCGGGCGCGAGGGACGTCTCGTGCACCAGCTCGCGCATCTCGAAGATGGAAATCGCCGGCAGCACGCGGATGAACAGCAGCACGCACAGGAGGAAAAAGCCCAGCGTCCCGATGAACGTCGCCCAGTCCCAGATCGTGGGGTAGTACATGCCCCACGAGGAAGGCAGAAAATCGCGGTGCAGGCTGGTGATGACGATGACGTAGCGCTCCAGCCACATCCCGACGTTGATGACCAGGCTGACGATCCACAGCGTCTTCGGATTGACGCGCACGCGCTTGAACCAGAGCGATTGCGGGATGACGACGTTGCACAGGATCAGCGCCCAGAACGCCGGGCCGTACGCGCCGCCCATGCGGTTGGTCGTCATGTACCACTCGAACTCATTTCCGCTCAGCCAGGCGAGGAAGATCTCGCTCGAGTAGCCGTACGCGACGATCAGGCCGGTGACGAGCATGAGCTTGGCGCAGTTGTCGAGGTGCCGCGCGGTGATGAAGTCCTTGAGGCCGTAGACCGCGCGCAGCGGAATGGCCAGCGTCATCACCATCGCAAAGCCGCTGAAGATCGCGCCGGCGACGAAGTAGGGTGGGAAGATCGTGCTGTGCCAGCCGGGAAGCTGCGCGCTGGCGAAGTCCATGCCGACGATGCTGTGCACGCTGACGACCAGCGGCGCCGCCAGCCCCGCCAGCAGCAGGTACGCCATCTGGTAGCGGTGCCAGTGCCGCGCGGAGTTGCGCCAGCCCATCGCGAGGATGCCGTAGACCACCCGCCCGACGCGATGCCGCGAGCGGTCGCGCAGCGTCGCCAGATCGGGAATCAGGCCGACGTACCAGAAGATCAGCGACACCGTCGCGTACGTGCTGACCGCGAAGACGTCCCACACCAGCGGGCTGCGCCACTGCGGCCAGAGCTTCATCGTGTTCGGATACGGAAACAGCCAGTAAAAAAACCACGGCCGACCCAGGTGCAGCAGCGGAAAGAGTCCCGCGCACGCGACGGCAAACAGCGTCATCGCCTCGGCGAAGCGGTTGATCGACGTTCGCCAATCCTGTCGCAGCAGCAGCAGAAACGCGCTGATGAACGTCCCCGCGTGGCCGATGCCGATCCACCAGACGAAGTTGACGATCGCGAAGCCCCACGCGACCGGCACATCCACGCCCCAGATTCCCACACCGACGGCGAGCAGGTAGCCCACCGCCGTTGAAAGCATGATCGTGAGAAAGCCGGTGATGACGACGAGCACGAGCCACCCGCGCCCGATCGGGCGCGTCAGCACGATCGACGCGATCTTGTCCGTGACCGTCGCGAAGGTGTGGCCGGGTTGGATGACTTGGTCGGTCATGCTGATCGCTCAATCACCTTCAAGACGTCTCCCCGGCGGGGCGTGTCATGCTGAGGCGCTCCGAAGCATCCGGGTTCGGGCAGGCAGATCCTTCGCGGGTACGCTCAGGATGACATTCCTCTGCGCGTGCCGGATTGGGTTCCTTTGCACCGTCTGCGTCGTGCGGGTTCGTGAACCGCGGCAGGTAGGTGGTCCGCGGCTGCGTTTGCAGCTCGTCTAAAAGTCCGTAGTTCGTCGGCTCGCTCTTCAGCTTCGTCACGGCGGCGGCGGAATCGTTGAGGTTGCCGAAGAAGATCGCCTGTGTCGGGCACGCCTGCGCGCACGCGGTGACCACTTCGCCGTCGCCGATGGCTCGGTCCTCGCGCTTGGCGTCGATGCGCGCGAGGTTGATGCGCTGGATGCAGTAGGTGCACTTCTCCATCACGCCGCGGTAGCGAACCGTGACGTCCGGGTTCATCATCAGCTTCAGCGGGCCTTCGATCTGCTTCGTGTAGTGGAAGAAGTTGAAGTGGCGGACCTTGTACGGGCAGTTGTTCGAGCAGTACCGCGTGCCGATGCAGCGGTTGTAGACCATGTTGTTGATGCCTTCCTCATCGTGCACCGTCGCCTCGACCGGGCAGACGACCTCGCACGGCGCCGTCTCGCAGTGCATGCACGGCAGCGGCTGAAAGTACGGACCGGCGGGATCGTTCGCGTCGTCGCCGCCGAAGTAAGCGTCCACGCGAAGCCAGTGCATCTCGCGCCCGCGCGAGACTTGATCTTTGCCGACGACGGGGATGTTGTTCTCCGCCTGGCAGGCGATCACGCACGCGTTGCAGCCGATGCACGTGTTGGTGTCGATCAACATGCCCCACTTGTTGTGCTCGTAGGGATATTGCGGGTAGAGCGAGAGGGAGACGTTCTTCCGCTTGGGCGCGGCGACGGAGTCGTATCGCGCGATCGGCGCGACGTGAACGGGATCGCGGCCGTGCGGGTCCATCATCTGATGGCTCTGCGTGCACGCCAGCGCCATCGTGCGGCCGGTCTTGCGGATCTGCGCGGCGCTTACATGCCACTGATGTTCTGATGTCCGAAGCGCGCAGGCGTTGAATCCGACCTTGCTCCCGACGCGGCCGGCCCGCGTGCGCCCGCGGCCCAGGTGCAGGGTGATCGCGTCGTCCGGATGTCCCGGCAGAATCCACGCCGGCGCTTCGATCGATCGGCCGTCGATCGTGATCTCGATGATCGAGCTTTCGACGTCGTTGCCTGGCGCGTTGCCGACGTCGATCAGCTCGAATCGAGCGGCGGTGCGCGGGCTCATCAGGGCGGCGTTGTCCCAGCTCAGCTTCGTCAGTTGCTGCGGCAACTCCTGGAGCCACGCGTTGGTCGCGAACTGCCCGTCCCACACGTGCGGATCGGCGCGGAAGACGATCTCGACGCCATTCGATGCCGGCACAGACGTCGGCTCCGTCGCCGTCGACGCTTGCGACGACGACAACGACACCTGCTTCGGCTTTGAGGTCGTTTCGGGAATGACGCCGTCGCGCAAGCAAGCTTCCCACCACGCGTCGAACGCGCCGGCTTGGTCCCGGTCGCGCCAGTGGTTGCGGATCGTGTCGTACGACGACGTGGCCCCCTCGCCGAGCAGCATCGACATCAGCTCGATCGCTGATCGGCCCGCGTAAAGCGGCGCGATGAGCGGCTGGATGACGCTCGCCGTCCCGTCGAACGCCCGCGCGTCGCCCCAGCTCTCCAGATCGTGCGCCAGCGGGAGGTGCCACTCGCAAAGGAACGACGTTTCATCATCGTGCGAAGCGAGATGAATCGCGCGATTGCCCGCTGTATCGGAGAACTTCTTGAGCGCGGCGCCGAATTCCAGATCCGCCGGTGCGTCGTATGCGGGATTCCCGCCGATCATGATCAGCGTCCGCACCGCGCCGCCTTTCAAATCCGCTGCGAGGTCGCGAACCGACTCGACGTGATTCACCTGCGCCTCTGCCTCCGGCGGATCGACGAAGACGACGGTGCTCCCGACGTTGCCGAGCGCGACATTCATCCGCAGAGCCAGTGCGTGCACGACGGGCGGCTGCGATTCGCCGGCGACGACGAGTCCGGCGCCGCGGTGACCGAGCAAATCCGTCGCCGCGGGAGAGGACGCGTTGCCGGATGCGACGGCGGCCGCGAGATCATGAGCGACCCGCTCGATCTCGCTCGGCCGCACGCGCCGGCGATGGTCCGCCATCGCACCGGTGATCGTCGGCGTCGTCTCGAAGACGTAGAGCCGGTTCATCTCCCGCCGATCGCGTCGCACCCGCCGGCCCGAGATGAAATCGCGCGCGTAGCGGATGCTGCCGGGGTGATCGAAAAGGAAATTGTCGTCGAGCGAAACGATCACCTTTGCGCGGTCGAAGCGATACACCGGACGGACGACCTGCCCGAACGCCAGATTCGCCCCCGCGTGCGCGTTGTCGCAGTTGATCGGCTCCCACTGATGCCACCGTACCTTGGGATAGACATCGAGAAACCGGCGGATCTGCGCGATCAACGTCGGCGACGTGATCGTGCGCGTCAGCAGCCGCAGCCCTTCACCCTGACGGCGGCGATGTTCCGCCAGTACCGGCGCCATCGCCGCGAGGAACGCGTTCCAATCCGCGACTTCGCCGCCGTGCATCACCGTCTGCGATCGATCCGGATCGTACAGATCGAGGATCGACGCCTGCGCATGAACGTCGGTCGCGCCCAGGCTGGCGGGGTGGTCGGGATTGCCCTCGATCTTCGTCGGCCGGCCTTCATGGCTCTCGACGAGGATGCCGCGCGCGAACCCGCCGCGGGTCTGTGCCGTGGCGAAATACAGCGGCCGCCCGGGCACGAGCTGCTCGGGCGGGATGACGTAGGGGACGATCTTCTCATCGGGCGTGCGCGTGCATCCGCCGCCGGCGATCCCCGCCAGCGCGATCGACCCCGCCATCAGCTTCAGGAACGATCGCCGCGACGGCTCGTCCGTCCACTCCGACGCCGCCGAGGGAAACTCGCGATGCAGCATCTCCTCGAAAGCCGGCGTCTGCGCCAGCTCATCCATGCTCCGCCACAATTTCATCCTGTCGTCGCTCATCGGTGACACACCGCGCAGTTGGTGAGCTGCTCCTTGCGAATGTGGTATTGCTGCACAAGCTTTTCCCCCAGCGCGGTCTGCTCGCGCCCGCCCGGCGGCTCGTACGCCATATCGAACACCTTCTCTTTGGGCCGCACGTACTTCTCCGGGTTGCGATGGCAGTCGAGGCACCACTCCATGCGCAGGCTGTGCGCCTGCATCATCAGCGGCATGCGATCGACGCGCCCGTGACAGGTGGCGCAGCCGACGCCCTTGGCGACGTGGATCGAGTGGTTGAAGTAGACGTAGTCCGGCAGATCGTGAACGCGGGTCCAGGCGATCGGCTTGTTGAGGTTCCAGCTTTCCCGCACCGGTTCGAGCAGCGCCGCGTTCGTCCACAGCCGCGAGTGACACGTCATGCACACCTTCGTCGCCGGGATCCCCGCGAAGGGCGACGTCTCCACGGACGTGTGACAATACCGGCAATCGATCCCGAGCCCGCCCACGTGATGCTCGTGCGAGAACGGCACGGGCTGCTCGCGATACATCCCCTCGTGCGTGATCCACGGCGAGCGCTCGACGCCGGCGGCGACGTAGCAGACGAACGCGAGCAGAAAGAGTCCGCCGAAGATCGTCGCCTTGGCGATGACATTGGTCGCGGGATGGAAGATTTGCGCCATAGCCGCTGACGCGCTCGGGCAGCCGCTGAGACGCGGTGCCGCCGATCGCGCGCGGACACTGTATTGTTGGGAACCCAACGGTTGGAACGGGCAATTTCGCGTTCGGTGGCGCTTATCTGGCGAGCGTAATCCCCAGAAACATGACGATCCAAACGCCATCGAGGAAGTGCCAGTACATCGCCGCGTGCTTCACGCCGTTGTAGTGCTCGTGATCGTAGCGGTGCTGGAAGGCGTGCCGCGTCGTGAGACCCAGCCCGACGATCCCGCCCAACACGTGCAGCGCGTGGATGAGGATCAGCGCAAAGATGAGCTGGTAAAGCCGCTCGCCCTGCGCATTGGCCGACGGCGCCAGGTGCGTTTGAGAATGAAGCAACTCCCACATCGACGGCGTTTGAACGACCACGAAGATCGCCGCCAGCGCGCAGGTCAGCACCAGCGCCTGCCGAAGCTGCGCCTGCCGCTCGCGCCGCACTGCCGACAGCGCGCGATGGATGGTGACGCTGGCGAACAGCATCGCCGCCGTGCTCAGCCACAGCAGCGGCGGAAGGTGCAGCGATCCGGGCGCCGCCCCCGAAGTCGAGCGCGACCGGATGATCGCATAGCCGATCATCGTCGCGCCGAAGAGCATCGTCAGCGCGGCCAGGAAGAGCCACATCCCGACCGTCGCGGCGGCGGGGGGCACGCGGTGGTTCTTCTCATTGCGAAGCATCATCACATAGCCCCGGCTTTAGCCGGGGAATTTCAAACGACCCCGGCTAAAGCGGTGCGCGCTTGGGTGTAGCGCGCGGGTCGACACTTATGTCATGCTGAGGTACACGGGTACTCGCGAAGCGGGTGATCCAAGCATCTGCGTTCCACGGCGAGCCGCTCCCGCTTCGCGGCCAGATCCTTCGCGGAGTACCGCTCAGGATGACGGCCCACCGACGCTACAGGCGAACGCGCGCCGCCCTAAATCCGGGGCTATGTGCGGAAGTTACTCCGCCGGCCTCGCCGCCGGCACGGGCGGCGGCTGGAAGTTCACCGCCGTCTCCTTCGAGTCCAGCAGCGTGATCCCGATGAACAGCGCGACAAAGAACATCGCCGTCACGCACACCAGCCCGTTGAACGGGCTGTCCCATTTAAGGTGCATGAAGAACAGCGCGACCAGCGTCGCCTTGGCGACGGCGATCCCCAGCGCCACCCACACGTTCACCGTGCGGCCGAAATCAAAGTGCGTGATCGCGACGGTCACAAACGTCAGTACGAGCAGCGCCGCGAAAACGGCGAGCAGCAGCCAGGGCGGCACGACGTGAACGTGACCGGCATGATCCTCCCCCGGTGCGGCGGCGACGCTGGATGGTTCGATGGTCTCGTCGGACATCGTTGTTATTTGCGATTCGCGATCCGCGATTTGCAATCGAGTTCAATCGCAAAGCGCAATTCGCAAATTGAAAATCTCCTAGTGAATCAGGTACAGCAGCGGAAACAGGAAGATCCAGATCAAGTCGACCAGGTGCCAGTAAAGTCCCACAAGATCGACCGGCGTGTAATACAGCGGACCGAACGCGCCGCGCGCCCCGCGCACCAGAATCCACGTGATCAAACCCATCCCCACCAGCACGTGAATCCCGTGCAGCCCCGTCATCAGGAAGTAGATGTTGAAGAACGTCGAAACCCGGTCCTTCTCGAACTGCGGCAGATCCTCATAACGAACTTCCTCGCCGACTTCCGGGCGCACGCGCGTCGAGAGCCCGGCGGGAATCACCTGCGTCGGCTTGATCTTCGACTCATCCGGCGTGCCAGCATTGGGATCGACGAACGCCGGGCCGAATGATTCCGTCGGCTGCGTCGTCGGCGCCATCATCTCCTTGTCCGCCGCCGCCTCCTGCCGCTCGCCCTCGGTCATGCGCAGCGCGGATTCACTCTGATGTCCGCCGAACGGGCCTTCGTTGATGCTCGGTCCCTGGTAATGCTTGCTGTAGCGGTTGCCGGCGCCGAACCAGACGTGCTCGACGTACTTGTGGTGGTACTCGATCGTCTTGATCGTCATGAACCCCGCGCCGCCGATCAGCGTCAGCACGAGACACAGCACCAGCCCGCGCCGCTGTCCGAGCTGCGCGCAGCGCACGCCCCACGCCATCGTCAGACTGCTCGTGATCAGCACGATCGTATTGATCGCCCCCAGCGATCGGTCGAGATAATGGTGCGCGAACTCGAACACCTCCGGATGATTGTGCCGGTACACGCTGTACGCGCAGAACAGCCCGCCGAACATCAGCAGCTCCGTCGCCAGGAACACCCACATCCCGACCTTGGCCGAACTGTACTGCTGCTCGGGCGTCTCGAAATGATGCGCCAGGTGCGGCGGATGCCCGTGGTGCGGATCGCGCGTCGGCGAAAACGGATCTCCCGCCAACGTTACCGCCGCCTGTTGTTTGCTGACCAGATCGCTCATGAGAATCCGATTGTTGAATGTTGGATGTTGATCGTGGATTGCATCAACAATCCACAATCGACAATCCACAATCACTTAATGGTGATGCACCGTCGGTTCCGTACCAGCCACCGTCCTCGCGCGCTGCTCATCCAGCACCCACTGCTTCGTCGCCTCATCCCACTGCCAGCTCTTGAGGTCATACGGGTCGCCGGCGACGGGCTCGACGGGGAAATTGTCGTGCGGCGGAGGCGAGGGGCAGTGCCACTCCAGCGTGTTGGCGCCCCACGGATTGGCCGGGGCCTTTTCGCCCTTGAGCAGCGCGTGCAGCAGATTGAACGCGATGGTGAACAGCCCGATCGCCATCACGTACGCGCCGATCGTGGAGACTACGTGATAGCCCTGGAACTCGACCGGGTACGTCGCGTACCGCCGCGGCATGCCTTTGGCACCCATGATGAACTGCGGCATGAACGTCAGGTTGAAGCCGACCAGCAGCGTGAGCGCGCCGGCGTTGCCCCAGGCCAGGTCGGTCATTCGGCCGAACATCTTCGGCCACCAGTGATAGAGCCCCGCGAGGAAGGCGAACAGCACGCTGCCGACCATCACGTAGTGAAAGTGCGCGACGATGAAGTAGGTCCCGGTCACGTGGATGTTGTTGCTCAGCGCGCCCAGGAACAGCCCGGTCAGCCCGCCGAAGGTGAACATCACGATAAAGCACATCGCGCACACCATCGCGGTGGTGAAGCGGATGTCGCCGCGGTACATCGTCGAGACCCAGTTGAAGACCTTGATCGCCGACGGCACCGCCACGCTGAAGGTCAGCAGCGAGAAGATCGCGTTGGCCAGCGGCGACTGCCCGCTCACGAACATGTGGTGGCCCCACACCAGGAAGCTCAGCAGCGCGATGGCGATCGAGGAGTAGGCGATGAAGTTGTAGCCGAAGACGTGCTTGCGGCTGTGGGTGGAAATCACCTCGCTGATCACCCCCATCGCCGGCAGGATCATGATGTAGACCGCCGGGTGGGAATAGAACCAGAAGAAGTGCTGATAGAGCACGGGATCCCCGCCGATCGCGGGATCGAAGATGCCCACGCCGATCACGCGCTCGGCCAGCAGCAGCAACCCGGTGATCGCCAGCACCGGCGTGGCGAGGATCTGGATGACGCTCGTCGCATACAGCGCCCAGAGCATGAGCGGCATGCGGAACCATCCCATGCCCTTGGGCCGCAGCATGTGGATCGACGCGATGAAGTTCACGCCGGTGAGGATCGAGCTGAAGCCCAGGATGAATACGCCCAGCAGCGCCGCGATGGTGCCGTCGGTCGAGTGCGCGTGCGGTCCCTGGCCGGTCGAGTAGGGCGTGTAGAACGTCCAGCCGGTGTCGAGCCCGTACCCGCCCGGAAGATGCCAACCGAAGGAGGCGTTCAAAATCCCGCCGAGCAGCACGTAGGTGAAGAAGATCGCGCCGCCGATCCAGCACCAGAAGCTGCCCAGGTTCAGTCGCGGGAAGGCGACGTCCTTCGCCCCGAGCATGATCGGCAGGACGAAGTTGCCCAGCACCGCCGGGATCGCGGGGATGACGAACAGAAACACCATCACCGCCCCGTGCAGCGTGAAGCAGTGGTTGTAGAACGTCCAAGCCTCGGCCTTGTTGGAGTTGAACGTCGGCCCCGGCGTGAGCAATTCCGTGCGCAGCAGCAGCGCGAAGATCCCGCCGATGAGAAACGCGGTGAGCACGCCGACGAGATACATGATCCCGATGCGCTTGTGATCGAGGCTGAACAGCCAGGAGAGGATCCCGCGGCTGTGCGTGAGGTAATTGTCCCCGCGCGGCGGCGAAGGCTCCCGTTCGACCGGAAGACCGATGCCGTGGGCGGGCGGTGTGATGGCGGACATTAGTACGGCTCCAAACAAATCGGGTATCGGGTATCGGGTTTGGGGTATGGGTCTTTCGCACCCGATACCCGACACCCGATACCCGCGTCTCACTGCGCCGGCTTCGTCGCCGGCGCCGCTTGCGATGTCGCAACGGCGCCGCCGCTCAACCCGGCGCTCATATCGCCTTTGTAATTCGCGCTGATCGACTTCAAATACCAGATGATCCAGTCGATCTCGTTGTCCTTCAGACTGCCGAGGAACGACGGCATCACCGGGCCGAAGCCCTTCACGATCCGCTTCTGCGGATAGAGGATCGATTCGCGGATGTAGTTTTCATCCACCGTGACCTCGCCGTCGTTGAGCACTTCCTGCTTGCCGAAAAGATCTTTGAACGTCGGCCCGGTGCTGGCGGTGCCGTCGGTGTGATGGCAGTTGAGACACCCGCGCGCCGCGACGATCTGCCCGCCGGCCTTGATCGGCGTGAAGCCCGGCTGCTTCGCCAGGTCGCTGGCGCGCTCCAGCCAGTCCGGGAACTCTTTCGGGTCGTGCACCACGACCTTGGACAACATCTCCGAGTGATTCTGCCCGCAATACTGCGCACAGTAGATCGGGAACTCACCGAGCCGCGTCGCCTGCACCCAAAACCGGTTGTACCGGCCGGGCACCGCGCTTTTCTGCATCCGGAACGCCGGGAGATACAAGCTGTGGATCACGTCCCTGCTCGACAGGACAAGCCGGATCGGACGGTCCTTCGGAATGTGCAGCTCCGGATCCACGTGACCGTTGGGATACGTGAACGCCCAGCCCCACATGTAAGCGTCAACCTGCACCTCGTACGCGTTGGGCGGCACCACCGTCTCGTTCAGGAAGCCTTTGAAGCCGTAGTAGAAGACCGTCAGCACGATGATCGTCGGGATGATCGTCCAAGTCAGTTCCAGCGCCGTGCTGTGCCCCGGCGAGGCGCCGCCCTCGTGGCCGACGCGGTGGCGGTACTTGATCGCGAATACGATCATCGCGGCGAAGATCACCAGGCAAAAGAACGTGATGATCGCCAGAATCGCGTTGAACAGCCCGTCCACCTCCGGCGCGACGGTAGACGCCCTGGGCGGCAGGTAAGCGGATTGGGCTAGGATCGATAAAAGCATGTTACAGCCGCTTCAGTGTGGCACGGGCGCCTCGCCCGTGATCTGCGGCATGAGCCGCTCTGATGAAGACACGGGCGAGGCGCCCGTGCCACGTTTTTCTCTCCGAACCAGAAACGTAATCACCGTCGCCAGCACGATCACCGTCAGCACGCCCGCGACGCGCATGATCCCCATCGCCGTCGCCGTGTACTTGCCGGCGTACGCGTCGTAGTGGAAGCAGGTGAGCAGGAATTTATCGACGCTCGAGCCGACCTTCCCCTGCGACGCTTCCACCAGCGACAGCCGCAGCGTCTTCGCCTCGTAGTTCACGCCGTAGAGATAGCGCGACACCTTCCCGTCCGGCGTAAGCAGGATCAGCGCGGCGGGGTGCGAAAACTGGTGCACGTTCTCGACCCACTTGTATCGAAACCCGACCGCCTCGGTGACTGCTTTGATCGCCTCCGGCTTGCCGGTCAGAAAATGCCACGCCTCCGCGCCGGCGGGGCGGTTGTAGGCGTCGAGAAAACTCTGCTTCTTCCGCGCCGCCAGTGCCGCGCCTTCGTTGGGATCGAAGCTGAGGTTGATCACCTCAAAATCCTTGCCCATCGTCAGCGTCAGGTTGTTCAGCGACTCCACCAGACCGTTGGAAACGAGACTGCACAGCATCGGGCAGCCGAAGTAGCTCAGTTGCAGGACGACCGGTCGGTCCTTGTGGAAGTAATCCCGCAGCGCGACCTCTTTGCCCGCTTCGTCCACGAAGCGCGTGTCGAGCGGGAGCGGCGCGTTCAGCTTCTCGTCGATGCCGATGTCGCGCAGCTCCGGCGGCGTCGGCTCGGCGCGCTCCGGCACGGTCACGTCGGCGCCGCGCGCGAACGTCCCGGCGAGAGCGAGACAGAAAATGAAAGCGAGTCGAACCATTACTGCTGCTTGCCCTTCTCCTGCACGTACAGCTTCATCGCCGCCTCGATCGGGATCGCCGCGTGCTTCTTCTCCTTGTCGCTCCAGTGATACGTCGTGATGTTCGCGAGCTGCTGCGCCTTCTTGTCGCTCACCGGCTGGATCGGCTGGTTCTCCCATTTCGTCGCGACCTCGCGCTGCACCTCGCGCAGGAACCACGCCTGGATGCCGATCGCCAGAACGATGATCAGGAAACCGGAGACGGCTCCGATCGTCAGCAGCAGCGGGACGTTGGCTTGTTCTCTCTGTGCCATTTCAAATCACCAGATCACGCCGGCTGCTGGAACGCCAGCGACTCGATCAGCCGCGGGTCCTTGATCGGCCGCAGCGCGTTCTTCTCCAGCAGCTTCATGAACGTCGCCAGGAAAACGCCGCCGATCCCGATCAAGCAGAGGATCTCCACCACGCCCAGGTGCACGCGACTGATGCTCGTCGCGGGATCGAAATCCATCTCCGGCATCACCAGCCAGAACATGTCGAGCCAGTGGAAGACCAAAACCCATGCCGCCCACGACATCAGCACGCGGTAGTTCCGCTTCATGTGCTTGCTCATCAGCCCGGCGAAGGGGATGAGAAGCTGGCCGAAGAGCAGCGCGAGCGAGACCCACGACCAGCCGCTGACGAACCCGTGCCCGGTGTTCGCGCCGCGGCGGGAGTACCAGATCGACTCCTCGGGGATGTTGCTGTACCAGATCAGCATGTACTGGCTGAAAGCGATGTAGCCCCAGAAAAAGACGAAGGCGAAGAGCCACTTGCCCAGGTCGTGGAAGTGCTCGACGGTGACGCTGCGCGTCAGGTAGCCGAGCGCCTGGAGCATGCCGATGACCAGCGTGATCGCGGCAAACGCCGCCAGCAGCGCGCCCGTCCCGTAGTAGAAGCCGAACATCGTGCTGTACCAGTGCGGGTCGAGGCTCATCAGCAGATCGAACGACGCGAAGGTGGTCGTCAGCGCCAGGATCAGCAG
>JAICTV010000001.1 GCA_025936175.1 Phycisphaerae bacterium | reverse complement strand
GAAGCGGGACTGGGCTCCCTCCCCGGCGGCGGCGCGGAGATCTTCGACGATCGCGTGCACGATGAAGTCTTCAAAGGAAAGGTCCGCGCGGATCGCTGGTTCGAAGTGCATCGCACCGCGCACGAGTTGGGCATCTACACCAACGCGACGATGTTGTACGGTCACGTCGAGACGCCCAACGAGCGAGTGAAGCATCTGATCGCCCTGCGCGAGTTGCAGGCGGAGTCATTGGCGGCCATGTCCGATGCAGGGGCGACGCCCGCGTCGCCCTCCGTCGTGCGCGAAGAGGGCGACGAAGGCGTCGCCCCTGCGAAGGCGTGCTTCAACTGCGTGATCCCGCTGTCGTTCATCCCGGAAAACAGCGAACTGGGAAATCTCCCGGGACCGACGGGGCTGACCGATCTCAAGACCCTCGCGATCGCGCGGCTGATGCTCAACAACATCGCGCACGTCAAAGCATTCTGGATCATGCAGGGGGTCGGGCTCTCGCAGGTCGCGCTGAACTGGGGCTGCGACGATCTCGACGGCACCGTCGTCTGGTACGACATCACCAAACGCGCGGGCGAAGTGGGCACGACGCACCAGGAACTGCACGAGGCGGACATCAAACGCGTCATCCGCGAGGCGGGGAGAACGCCGGTCGAGCGGGATACGCTGTATCGCGAGGTATTGCGTGGCACGGGCGCCTCGCCCGTGCTGTGTTAGAAGACACGGGCGAGGCGCCCGTGCCACATGAAGAGCAGACAATCATTTCTTCACAAGCTGGTCTTTGTAGAACTCGATCATCTTCCCGAGCCCCTCGCGGCGCGGCACAACGGGATGCCAGCCGAGGATCTGCTTGGCGCGCGTGATGTCCGGGCAGCGAACGCGCGGATCGTCGGGCGGCATCGGCATGTGGACGATCGGGCTCCTGCTCTGCGGGATCAACGCCAAGATCTCTTTGGCGATCTGCAGGATCGTCATCTCTTCGGGGTTGCCGAGGTTGATCGGCTCGTGGAAGTCGCTCTCCATCACAAGATTGATGCCGCGGACGAGATCCGAGACGTAGCAGAGCGAGCGCGTCTGCTTGCCTTCGCCGAAGACGGTGATCGGCTCGTTGTTCAGCGCCTGGCGGATGAAGCTGATGACGACCCGGCCGTCGTACGGGTCCATCCGGGGGCCGTAGGTGTTGAAGATGCGGATGATCCGCGTGTCGGCCTTGCGCTCGCGGTGATAAGCCATCGTGCAGGCCTCGCTGAAGCGCTTGGCCTCGTCATACATCGATCGCAGGCCGATCGGATTGACGTTGCCCCAGTAGTCTTCGCGCTGCGGATGGACGGACGGATCGCCGTAGGTTTCGCTGGTGCTGGCCATTAGGAAGCGCGCGTTCTTCTCGATCGAAAGCTCGAGCAGGTTCCACGTGCCCTGGCTGTTGACCTTCATCGTCGCGACCTGGTGCTTGACGTAGCCGATCGGCGACGCGGGGCTCGCCATGTGATAGATGCGATCGACGGGGCCATCGATCTTGATCGGCTCGATGACATCGTGGCGGAGAAACGAGTACTTCGGCTTGCCTTTGAGGTGGGCGATGTTGTCGTCTTTGCCGGTGATGAAGTTATCGACGCCGACGATCTCGTGGCCCTGCGCGAGGAGCAGGTCGGTCAGGTGCGATCCTAAAAAACCGGCCGCGCCGGAGATCAAAATTCGCATAAAGGGGCCGCCACGGTATTCATCCGGGGATGACAGTCAAACGACTCGTGTAGCGCTGCAACTGCGAACAATGTCATGCTGAGGTACTCCGAAGCATCTGGCGTCGACAACCCAGATCCTTCGGAGTACCTCAGGATGACGGCCTTAGTAACTCCTCGTGAATCCGATACCTGTTATCGGTCCTTCACGTCAGCGCCTCATCGGCGGTGATGGAACCGTCCTCCATGGTCACCATCCGCCGCGCACGGTGGGCCAGCGATTGATCGTGCGTGACGATCACGATGGTTTGGCCGTTTGCGGCGAGGCTATTGAAAATATCGGCCACAACTTCGCTGTTCTTTCGGTCGAGATTACCGGTCGGTTCGTCCGCTAACAGGACGGCCGGCTCGTTGGCGAGCGCGCGGGCGATGGCGACGCGCTGCTGCTCCCCGCCGGAGAGGCGGTTGGCGCGACGCTTGGCCTTGGAGGCGAGGTTGAACCGATCGAGCAGCGCGACCGCCCTCTTCATGCACTCGTGCCGCGACCACCGCCCGAGCTTGAACATCGGCAGCGCGATGTTCTCGGCGGCGGTGAACTCCTTGAGCAGGTAGTGGAACTGAAAGACGAAGCCGATTTTCTCGTTGCGCACCAGGGCGAGCTGCGCGTCGGTGAGATCGTGCGTGTTGCGACCGTCGATGAAGACGGCGGATCGGGGGGTGAACTGTCGGTCGTTCTCGTCGGTCCGATCGGGGCGGTCGAGACCGCCGAGGAGATAGAGGAGCGTGCTCTTACCCGAGCCGGAGGCGCCGACGATCGAGACGTACTCGCCGCGTTTGATTGTCAGATCAACACCTTTCAGGATCATCGTCCGCGCGTCACCCGTCCCGAGCGCCCGGTGAACATTCCGAGCGCAGAGAAGCGCTGTAGGGGCGACGCCCGCGTCGCCCTCCTCCGCGGGCGCGCGAGAAGAGGGCGACGCAGGCGTCGCCCTGACAGACGCGAGGTCAGTGAGCTCCACGGATCACCTCCACCGGGTCGTACTTCGCGGCGCGGCGCGCGGGGTAGACCGCTGCGATCAGGACGACGAGGATCGAAGCGACGAACGCGGTAATGTAGTTCGCGCCGCGCTCGCTCATCAGCAGTCCTTCCGATTTCACCAGCCCTTCGACTTGGATCGGCAGCCGGCGCAGACCTTCGACCGTCAGCTTCCCCAGACCCAGCCCGATGATCGATCCGATGAAGCCGATCACGAGGCCCTGGAACACGTAGATCTGCGTGACATCGCCGCGCGACAATCCGAAGCTTTTCAAAATCGCGATGTCGTTCACGCGCTCGAGCACCGCCATGATCAGGATGTTCAGCACGCCGAACGCGGCGACCACCAGCAGCGCGGCGGTGATGATGTAGGTGATGATGGTCTGGATCTTGAAGATCTTGAGGAAGTTCGCGTTGGACTCCTGCCAGCTCTCGGTCTTGTAGCCGGCGAGGGCTTCGATCTGCACGGCGTACGACTCGGCTTTGGTGTAATCGTCCGTGCGGATGATGATCTCGTTGATGATGTTCTTCTTGTTGAGCAGGGTCTGCACGTCGTTGAGCATCATGTAGCCGCGGCCGTAGTCGGTGGGCGTGACGCCGGTGGCGAAGACGCCGACGACTTTCGCGGTGGTGAGTCCGCCGGTGGGCGAGGAGAGCGTGATGATGTCGTCGATCTTGGCGCCGAGGACATCGGAGACGCCGCGGCCGATGACGACGCCGTCGGCGGCCGTCTTTAACCTCCCGAAATCGCCGGCGACGATGTCCTTGCCGATCGTCGTGACGGCGAGCGTCTGCTCCGGCTCGACGCCGATGATGTTGAGCGTCATCGTCTTGGTGCCGTAGGTGGCGATGAGATCGCCGGTGACCTGCGGCGCGACGGCGACGATGCCGGGCATGCGTCGCAGCGTCGCGAGCAGCCCGCCGGGGTTCTTGATCTTCTCGATCTTGTCGCGCGGCTTCACGCCTTCCAGGTCGAGCAGCGCGTTGGGATTTTTGTACGCGCGCTCGAGGATCGGCGTGCGCGTCTCGCGCGGCTCATCGTGGATCGTGATGTGCCCCGACGCCTCGACGGTCTCGATGATGAACTTGTCGGTGAAGCCGTTCATCATCGCGGTCATGGCGATGAACATGGTGACGGAGATCGTCACGCCGGCGATGCAGACGAGGGACTGGCGCAGGTGGGCGAGGAGGTAGCGGATGGAGATGAACCAGCGCATGGGATTTGCAATTTGCGATTTGCAATTTGCGATTTGAATTCAATTGCAAATCGCAAATTGCAAATCGCAAATCACCTCACTGCTTAAAGCCTTTGAACGCGTCCGTCGCCACCTTCGGCTTGTTTAATCCCGCGGCGGCGATGGGATCCGTGTAGCTCGCGCGGACGCGCTGCCCGTCTTTCATGTCGCCTGGCGCGCTGATGAGCACCTTCTCGCCGGGTTTGACGCCGGAGAGAACTTCCGATCGCTCGATGCCGCGCAGGCCGATCTGAGCCGTCGCTTTTTTCAGGTGTCCGTCCTGCACGATGAAGACGTCGCCGCCCTTCTGCACGGCCTGGCTCGGGATGACGATGGCTTTGTCCTTCGACGCCATCACGAAGGCGAGCTCGCCGGTCATGCCGGGTGACAGTCGACTATCAGGTTGGCTGAGTTTCACATCGACCTCGAACGTCCGCCGCTCGGGGTCGGCCTGGTCATAGATCTTCTGCACTCGGCCTTCAAAGACGCGATCCGCGTAGGAGTAGAGCGTCATCTTCACGAGCTGTTCGGGCTTGACCTTGATGATGTCCTCTTCGTCCACCGCGGCGCGCATGACGAGCGTTTCGGGGAAGATGTTGGCGACGTTCAGGATGCGATCGTTGACCGCGACGCGGGTGCCGAGCGAGAGCGGGCGGTCGAGCACGACGCCGCCGATCGGGCTCTTAAGCGTCTGCTGATCGAGGTTCCACCTCGCGGTATCCAGCGCGCTCCTGGCGACCTCGAGCTCGCGCTGGAGCTCAAGCAGCTTGGCGGCGCGCTGGGCCTTGAGGGATTCGGACTGGCTCCAGACGGTTTTGAGCCTGTCGGTGGCGGAATCGAGATCGGTTTGCGCGGCGGCGTTCTTCTCCAGCAGGCCGCGGATACGCGCTTCCTCGCGCTGTGAGATCTCGAGCAGTGCCGCCATCGCCTGGATGCGCGCATCGTACTCCTGGATGACCGGCGACGATTTCGGGTCGGCCCGCTGCTGCTTCTCCTCCAGCTCGGCCTGCGCTTTTCGCGCGGCGTAGGTCAGCTCCGGATCGGAGACGACCGCGAGCGGCTGGCCCGTCTTTACGTGATCGCCTTTGTCAACTTTTACCTCGGTCAGGATGCCGGCGACGTTGCTCTTGATGGGGAACTCGCGCTCGGGCTGGATCGTGCCGGTGGAGTAGAATGCCTGGACGACGGGCCCTTCGACCGCATCGGTGACGGTGACGAGCGGGCTGGTGAGCCGCAGCGCGAGAAACACGCCGCCGACGACGGCGGCGATCAGGACGGCGGCGCCGAGTACCCATTTCGCGGAGGATTGAGCGCGCCGGCGGTTCATCGGGCGGGTCATTATAGTCGTACGAACGGCCGATCGTGAAAAATGTCACGAAGGTCTGTTGGGGTGCCCGGAACTGCCTCCTCACAGCGTCATCCTGAGGTACTCCGAAGGATCTGCGTGACCCAAGCCAGTTCCTTCGGAGTACCTCAGGATGACTTGTCGCGCCGAAGACGCGCTTTGCAAACCTCTCCGCGTGACACCGGCTGCGCGATTTCCCCGGAGCGTCTCAGGTACCAACCATCCGCGGTCCAGACATCTCCCTTGACTTGCCCGCGCGCGAAGAATTACTGTCGCCTGCGTCGCGTGTGTGACCGGTCCGCCCGCACGGAGTGCCGCCGATGTCTGTTCGAATGGAATTGCACAAGATCATCATCTCCGAGATGCAGGAGCAGCAGATCATCATGCTCAAGGAGGTGGACGGGGAGCGCACGTTCCCGATCGTGATCGGCTCCCCGGAGGCGATGGCGATCAGCCGGCGGCTCAACGGCGAGCGTCCGCCTCGGCCGATGACGCACGATCTGCTCGCCAACGTGATCGAGGCACTCGGCGGGAACATCGAGCAGATCGAGATCAACGATCTGGAGAACCACACCTTCTTCGCCCGCATCCACATCCGTCGCAACGGCACGATGCACGAGGTCGACAGCCGGCCGAGCGACGCGATCGCGCTGGGAATCGCGACGCAGGTGCCGATCTTCGTCGCCGAGCATGTGCTGGACGAGGTCTGCTGAAAAAGCGCGCGGCCAACCTGCGAAAGCGTGGCGTTCGCGCAGTTTCTGATCACTGTTGAGAATCGGGTCAATCGCACGCGCGGCCCGCTCGCCAGCGATAGCTCCTTGCGCCTTCGCGGCTTCCGATCCAAATCATGCGCTGATCATCGGCGGCACAAATCTTGTGTTGGGATGGTCGAGTTGTTTTGATGACGGCCGCCGAGCCGCGCGACGTGCGGGCGGGCTGGCGTGAGCGGGTGAGAAAAAGCGCGAAGGAGTCCTTTCCATGCAGATGGTCGAAGCCGTCATCAAGCCGCAGAAGTTGGACGCCGTCAAAGCCGCCCTGGCCAAGATCGGGATCCTCGGCGTCACCGCCGTGGAGGTCAAAGGTTACGGCCGGCAGGCGGGCCACACGGAGCGTTACCGCGGCGCCAAGATGGACGTCGGGTTCGTTCCCAAGGTGATGTTGCAGATCTGTGTGACCGACAGCGACGCGCCGAAGGCCGTCGATGCGATCGTCGAGTCGGCGCGCACGGGCGAAGTGGGCGACGGGAAGATCTTCGTCTATCCCGTCAGCGACGTCGTCCGTATCCGCACCGGCGATCGGAACGAGAAAGCGCTGTAGACCGAGCAATCGGGTCGAGCGCATGAGGACGCGCTGACGCGACGAGCAGATATGCCTGCGTCCCGAAGCGCCAAGGGCTTCGCCGCGGGCGCCTGTCTCGTCGCGTCATCCTCCGCGCAAAGACTCGGGAAGCTCATCAAATTCGGGAGGTGTGCATGCCGCGCACGAATCGCGCGCCCGTCGGACGGGCGCTGGTCGTCCTCTTTTCCCTCTTGTCAATCCTGCTCCTGTCCCCGCTCGCGCTGGCGCAGCAAACCTCGTATCCCCCCGCTCCGTCGACCAGCACACCCAAAGTTGAACCCGTCAAGATCGGCGAGATCAAGGACATCAGCGCCGGCGACACCGCCTGGATGCTCGTCAGCTCCGGGCTCGTGCTGATGATGACCGCGCCGGGCCTGGCCCTGTTCTACGGCGGGCTCGTTCGGCGCAAGAACGTGCTGGCGACGATGATGCACAGCTTCATCCTGATGGCCGTGGTCAGCGTCGTCTGGGCGGTGATCGGCTACAGCCTGGCGTTCGACACGACCTGCCCCTTCATCGGCGGCCTGCGCTTCGCGTTTTTGCGCGACGTCGGTTTCGCGCCGTCGGAGTACGCGCCGTCGATTCCGCACACGACGTTCATGATCTACCAGTGCATGTTCGCGATCATCACGCCGGCGCTGATCAGCGGCGCGTACGCGGAGCGCATTCGCTTTCGCGCGATGCTGATGTTCTCGGTGCTCTGGCTGATTGTCGTGTATTGCCCGATGGCGCACATGGTGTGGGGCAAGGGCGGGATGCTCAACGCGTTTATGCCGGACCGTCTGAACTTCGGCGCGCTGGACTTCGCGGGCGGGACGGTCGTGCACATCAGCTCGGGCGTTTCGGCGCTGGTGTGCGCGGTGGTGCTGGGCAAGCGACACGGCTACGGGAAGGTGCCGATGCCGCCGCACAGCGTGGTGCTGTCGGTCGTCGGCGCGGGATTGCTCTGGGTCGGCTGGTTCGGGTTCAACGGCGGAAGCGCGCTGGGCGCGAACGGCTTGGCGAGCAACGCGCTGGTCGCGACGCACTTCGCCTCCGCCGCCGGCGCGATCGGGTGGGCGCTGATCGAATGGATCAAGGGCGGCAAGCCGACGGTGCTGGGCGCGATCTCCGGCGCGGTCGCCGGGCTGGTCGCGATCACCCCCGCCAGCGGCTTCACCACGCCGATGTGGGGGATGCTCATCGGCCTGATCGCCGGCGTCGTCTGCTTCTTCTCCGCTACCGCGCTGAAGCACGCGTTCGGCTATGACGATTCGCTCGATGCCTTCGGCGTACACGGTGTCGGCGGGACGCTGGGCGCGATCCTCACCGGCGTATTCGCCGTCGGCGCGATCAACAACGGGAAGAGCGGCTTGATCGAGGGGAACGTGCGGCAGTTCATCAACCAGATCATCGCCGTCGTTATCACCTGGGTCTTCGCAGCCGTCGCATCGTACGTGCTGCTGAAGATCACCGCCGCCACGGTCGGCCTGCGCGTGCCCGAGGGCGAGGAATGGGAAGGCCTCGACATCACCCAGCACGGCGAGAGCGGGTACAACCTCGAGGACGCGTACTCCGCGACGTTCGCCGGCGGCGGCGCGACGCTGCTGAACGGCGGCTCGGAGGACAAATCCCCCGCCGCCTCACCCGCGATGGCACATTGATCCCGGGCCGAGTTCGGGAAGGCCAGGCTCCTGCCGGGCCGGTGGCGCGGTACCGGATGCCGGCTCGGCGGGAGCCTCGCCGACCCGCAGCGCGCTCGCGTATGATGGCGCGGCGCGGGCCCGTAGCTCAACGGTCAGAGCAGGGGACTCATAATCCCTTGGTTCTCGGTTCGAATCCGAGCGGGCCCACTGACTTTTCGCGGTCGCTGCGCTAACACACGCCGATGCGTCGTCTTGCTTTTTGATCCGAGCGCCGGATTCTACTGCGATGCGTTTGTGCTCCACGTGTCGAGGGACGTCGATCGTCGCGGTGCTCGTGCTGTTCATCGGATGCACGAATTCAAAGAACGCCGCTCCCCCGCCGCCAGCATCTCCGGGCCTCGAATATCTCCACCGCCTGCACGCGGGCATCGAATCGGCGCGCCGGCAGATGCCGGCGATCATCGAGTCGGCGCATGTCGCGGCCAAGCGTATCGCCGCGGGCGGACGTTTGTTCGTCGCCGGCTCCCAGCAAGACTTTTGCGATGAGCTGGTGGGACGCGCGGGCGGCCTGCAGGCGATCGCGCCGGCGCCGCGGGCCATCGATGAGTTCCGGCGCGGCGAGGACGTCGTTCTCTACGCCGCACGCAGCGTGCTCGGGCCGAACGATCTGCTGAAGATCACACGATTCCGCGAGGCGGGCGTCTTGGTCATCGCCTTCGCGTCGGCCAGGCAGTCCGACCTGCGGCATTTCAAACCGGACACGCTCATCGACAGCGGCGACGAACCCGGACTGGCGCTCGCCGACGGCCACGTCGCGCCGACCGACACGGTCTTGAACATTCTCAACGGCTGGACGTGGACGGCCGAGTTCATCTCCGCCTGCACGCGCGTGGACAAGATGCCGGTCGTCTACCAGAGCTATCACCTTCCGGGCGGACGGGAGCGCGCCGCGAAATACACAGGGCGGACGTTTCACGACGACGTGAAGATCCCGCCGATCGGCACCGGCGTGCTCGGAATGATGTACCTCGACCGGATCGAGGAGTACCTCTCCGCGGTGCAGAACGAATCGGCCGACTCGATCCGCATCGCGGCGGCATGGATGAACGATGCGGGCGTCGATCGCAGCGCGCTGGCGGTCATGGGACACATGTGCCCTGCTCATTACCAGGACCCGCGGGCGCCGCAGCACTTCGGCAAGATCGTTCGCATCGAGGGCAACGCGCCCAAAGCGCCGGACGCCGCCTTCGTCTGCTTCCTCGGCTACCAGCACGCGCCGCAACTCGCGATCGATGCGTCGCAGCTCCGCCACAGCAAGCTGCTCTACAGCAGCGTCGAGCGCGCGCAGGGCGATCAGGCGACGTACATCGCTTACGTCGATCCGCACTGGCCGCTGGCCGACGGGTGCGTCGCGATCAGCGGGTACGACGTGCCCGCGTGCCCGGCGAGCGGCGTGGTGCAGGCGGCGATTTGTTGGTCACTCGTTTCCGAGGCCAGCGGGGTCACGACACCGGATGGCGAGCTGCGATGAGCCCGCCACGCTGCCGGCTCATCATCGCCGCGCTGATCGCGCTGCACGCCGCGCTGCTGATCTGGTCTGCGGTGACGAACTCGGTGACCTTCGACGAGTACGCGCACCTGCCGGCGGGCGTGAGCTACTGGAAGAGCGGGAGCTTCGACATCTACAACCTCTCGCCGCCGCTGCTGCGCCTGTGGGCCGCGGCGCCGGTGATGCTCGCGGGCGTTAATGCGCCGCCGGCTGCGGTCTTTCGTCAGCTTCCGCCGAAGGATCAGCATTGGTACTACGCCCGCGCGTTCGTGCCGCTCAATCAGGCGCGCTATCAGCATCTTTTTGAGATCGGGCGGATGATGATGATCGCGCTCTCGTGCGCGGGCGCGTGGATCGTCTACCGGTGGGCGAGCGCCATGTACGGGTGCGTTGGCGGCGTGATCTCGTGCGCGGCGTACGTGCTCTGTCCAAACCTTTCGGCGCATGGCAGCCTTGTCGGCACAGATTCCGGCACGGCCGTAGTCATGCTGCTGGCGTGCTGGCTTTGGTGGCGATACGTGCGCTCGCCTTCGCCGCGGATGCTGATCTGGGCTGCGCTGGCGATCGGTGCGGCGCATCTCTGCAAGTTCACCGCCCTGCTGCTGTGGCCGATGCTCGTCGCGATGACGATCTGCCCGCTCTGGCGCGCGCCCGCGGCGCGCTGGAAGCGCGTGGCGATCGGTTTGGCGATCTCCGTGTTCGTCTGCGTCTTCGTCATCAACCTCGGCTACTTCTTCGAAGGCACCGGAACGAGCGTTCGCGAATATCAGCCGAAGTCGGCGGCGATGACGCGACTGCTCTCACATCTGCCCGGCGCGCTTCCGATCCCCTTTCCCCGGCCCATGGTCGTCGGGTTCGATTGGCAGAAGTGGGAGTTGGAGCTTCGCCTGCCGTCGTTTTTGTTCGGCGAAATGTATTTCGGATCGCGCTGGTACTACTACCCGGTCGCGCTGGCGCTGAAGACGCCGATCGCAACCCTCGCGCTGCTCGTGCTGGCGATCGCACTGCGGCGCTGGTCGCGCGAGGAGATCGCGATCATCGCGGCCGCGCTGGTATTTCTCGGCGGCGCGATGACATTGTCCGGGATCGACCTGGGCGTGCGCTACGTGCTTCCGGTGCTGCCACTGGCGTTCGTCGTGATCGGGCGCGTTTCGCGGTTCGTAGAGAATCCACACCGCTCCCGGCGCTGGGCGATCGGGATCCTCTTCGCCGTCCTCGCGCTCGAGAACCTCAGCGTCGCGCCGCGCTATCTCACCTTCTTCAACCTCTTCGCCGGCGGACCGCGGCACGGGCAGTTCCTGCTCAACGATTCGAATTTCGACTGGGGCCAGGGCCTGCTCGATCTAAAGAAGTGGATGACGCGAAACAATGTCCCGCGCGTTCAGCTCGCGTATTTCGGGCGCGTCGATCCGGCGACGTATGGAATCGATTACGACCTGCTTACTGATCCGAGCACCGAGTCGTTCGTCGCGATGAGCAGTTACTTCTTCGTCGGCCTGCCGCATCGTCTGCCCACGCGCGTGCCGACCAGGCGCGTGCGATTCGAGTACAACCGGCAGCTTTGGGACAAGAGGCCCGTCGCGACGCTCGCGGGCGGGACGATCTACATCTTCCGCCGGCAGGATGTTGAGCAGGCCAAACGCGAATGGCAGGCGTCCGGCGCGACGACGCGCGGCGGGGAGATGCCGACGTCGAACACGCCGGGCGAATAGTGTCCCGTCGATAGAAACTCGCCCGTTCTCATCCATTTGAAGTTCTCGAGCAGGCTCGTGTCGCCAAGTTCGAGGTTCACCGAGGCCTGCGGCCAGGGTTCGTGCGCGACATCGAACCGCCTTGTTATGCCGTTGCGATGCGTGAAGGCCGTGTAGCGTTCGAGCAGGAAGTGATCGAGTGAATCGGATGTCACCGGTCGAAACTCGCGCGATGTCGTCGAGCGTCGAAATTCGAACCCGCCCTCTTGCGCATCGACACGGCCGCCCCCCGGCGCGCCGCTCAATCGCCCGAGCCGGTAAGGAAGTCCGTACGTTCGCGGGCCGATCAGCGCGGCCAGGCGATTGGGGATCCACTCCGCGAGGAAGAAGATCCCTCGCGCCCCGCCATGACGGACGTAAGTGCGGAGATTGAAGAACGGGTGCCGCGCCAGCGGCCGGCTCAGCAGCGCGCTGATCCGCCCGCCGATCCGCGGCCGCAGGCGATCCTGCGTGAAGGCGACGAGGCTGACGTAGGCGTCGCCGTCGAACGTGTCGAGCTCCATCGGCAGCGCCGCCTGCAGAATCGACCGATCGACGCGCAGGTGGATGAACATCGCGTTAAGCCAGTCGGCGACGAAAAGCGGCCTCGAAAGCGTCATGGCGAATCTTCCCTTTCGCTCTCCGTCTCAGGTATGCACACCGCGGGCGGCGAAAGCGAGTTTGCGGGGCGAATTCAGTAGATTCGGACGCGCCGAAAGGAATGAAACGAATGAAAGCACCGCGAGGTATATGCCAGAGCGTGAACCTCTCGCGAAGATCACTCTTGAAGTGCGCCGCCGCCGCCGCGATCGCGTATCCGCTCGGCGCAATCGCGGCGGACGCGCCGGCGGACGAGGACGAGATCATCCTCAGCGCGCCGCTCACGCACTCCGACTGGATGCTCAAGCCGGGCATCGCGTGGGGAGCGGAGGGCGTTCGTCACATGCTCGATGCGTGCAAGGCGTGCGGCTGGTCGCGCGTGTACTGGCGCGTGCTCGACGGCGGGCGGGCGCTCTACCAGAGCAAGATCGTCCGTCCGGAGTTTAAATGGGAGACGGACAACGTCTGGGACCCGCAGTCGGAAGAGGAAAAGCAGCTCTACAAGCGTTTCTTCGGCGGCGTCAGCGAGCAAAGACGGCAGGAGATCATTCGACTCGCGCAGCGTTATGACTACACGACCTTCGACACGCTCGCCGAGGCGGTTGGCTACGGGCACCAGATCGGCGTGCAGATTCACGCGTGGGTCAGCATCAACGAGGACGACCACGGCTGGGGATTGATCAGCGATTTCGCGCGCGATCATCAGCAGTTCGTGTGGATCAAGCGCGACGGCACGCGTTATCACTCGCAGATGAGCTTCGCCTTCCCGGAGGTGCGTCAATACAAACTGGCGATCATCGACGAGCTGCTCGGCAAATACGACATCGACGGCCTCTTTCTGGACTGGATTCGCACGGGCGATGTTCGCGACAACCCGCAAACGGACGAGAAAGGCGTCGCGAACAGCGGCTATGAGACGCCGAACGTTGAGGCGTTCAAAACGAAGTTCGGCGCCGATCCGCACGATGTGCCGAATGACGACGAGCGGTGGGTGAAGCTTCGCGCGGAACCGCAGACGATCTTCATGCGCGCGGTCCGCGAGCGGGTGAACCGCGAGCCGAGGCGCCGGCCGGTCTGCGCAATGGTCGGTCATCCCTGGCACTATCGCGGGCTCGGCGACAAGATCGACGGCACCCTGCGCGGATTGCTCCTCGACGTCGCCACGTGGGCGAATGAAGGTCTCATGGACGCGACGATCGCCGCCGGCTATTACCGCGACGGCGGCGACGCGACCAAGGCGTATCGGGCGCTTCGCGATGAAACGGGAGGCAAAGTGGACGTCTGGTACTTCGGCTGGGTGCCGAATTCCGTCGCGGAGTTCGACCGCGATTTTGCGGCATCGAAGCGACTCGGCGCCAAGCACCTGCTTTACTGGGAAGCCGATTACATCGATGATCGACCCAACGCGGCCGAGCTGAAGGCGGCGATGTCCCGGCGGGCAAAGTGGTGAGGTGATGGCGAAGGTTCGGTTGGCGTTCCTCGGATTTCGGCACGGACACGTGATGGGTCTCTATCGCGCGGCGCGGCAGCATGCGCGCGTCGAGGTCGTCGCCGCATGTGAGGAAGACGAAGCGACGGCGGCGTCGCTGCGATCGGCGGGCGACGTGTCGCTCACGCACGCGAGTTACATCGACATCTACGAGAACGTCGCGATCGACGCCATCGCCGTCGGAGATTACTTTGGCCGCCGTGGCGAAGTCGTCATCGACGCGCTGCGCCGCGGCAAACACGTCATCGGGGACAAGCCGATCTGCACTCGCCCATCGGAGATCGCTCAGATCGCATCGCTTGCCGCGGAGAAGAAACGGTCCGTCGGCTGCCTGCTCGATCTCCGCGATCACGGCGCGTACCTCACGATGCGCCGTCTCATCCGCGACGGCGCGATCGGGCAAGTCCGCACCGTCAACTTCACCGCCCAGCACCCGCTCAACCTCGGCAAGCGACCCGCGTGGTACTTCGAGCCCGGCAAGCACGGCGGGACGATCAACGACATCGGCATCCACGCGCTCGATCTGATCCCCTGGCTGACCGGCCGATCGATCGTCCAGTGCACCGCCGCCCGCGCCTGGAACGCCCGCCTGCCGCAGTTCCCCGACTTCCAGGACGCCGCACAGATGATGCTGAAGCTCGACAACGGCGGCGGCGTGCTCGGCGACGTCTCATACCTCACGCCCGACGGCATCGCGTATCAGGCGCCGCAATATTGGCGGGTGACGTGTCACGGCGACAACGGCGTGATCGAAACCGGCTACAACGCGAAGTTCGTCGAGCTCGCGCAGCGGGATGACAAGACCATCCGCCAGATTCCCGTCGAGAGCGGCGATCCGACCGGCTGCCTGGATGCGTTTCTCGATGAAATCGAAGGCAAACGCTCCCGCACCGACGGGCTGACAAGCCACGACGTGCTCGACGCGACGCGACGCGCGCTGCAAATCCAGCAGGCCGCCGATCAGGGACGGACCAATACGCCGTTGGTCTAGCGGCTTTAGCGTGATGCCGCACGCAGGTTGTCATCCTGAGAGCATGTCTAAAAGCGCGACGTGCGAGCGATGTCATGCTGAGGTACTCCGAAGCATCTGCATTCCCGCACCCGGATGCTTGGATCATCCGCTGCGCGAGTACCCAGTACCTCAGCATGACATCGCTTGAGATTCCTCGTATTTGTGGTTCCTAGAGCGGCGCGCGCATTCGCATGTAGCGTCGGTGGGCCGTCATCCTGATACTCCGCGAAGGATCTGGCCGCGAACCGGAAGCGACTTCCCGTCGAAGGCAGATCGGTGCGAACCACCGCGGTCATTTACAGCCGCGCGCCTTCCTTGACTGGTTGGTTCTCGAAGCGACGGTGAACGAAGCCGGACGAGATCTCATCGATGCGTTTCACGACGTCACCGCTCATTACCCGATCGGCGATCTCGTACATCGGCCGGAAATGCTCCAGCTTTGATCCGCCAAGAATCGGCGTCGTCACGAAAGGTTTCGCCAGGAGCCAGAGCATCGCGAGCTGCGCGAGCGTGACATCGTGCTCCGCCGCGATCGGCCGAAGCTGGTCGATCACATCGAACGCCGCGTCGCTCGTGAGGAGCGACTGAAGCTTCGTATCGTTTTCGGCGCGATTTCCGCGGTTGATGCCGCCGCGCTCGTACTTGCCGGTGAGCATTCCGCCGCACAGCGGCGCGTACGGCATCATCGCCAGGCCGAAGCGTTGCGCCATGGGCACGGTCTCCATTTCGACCGCGCGATCGAGGATGTTGCAGCGGCACTGGATGGAGACGATCGCGCCGAACCCGCGCGCGCGAGCGCGCTCGATCATCGTGGCGCACTGCCACGCGTAATGGTTCGTCACGCCGACGTGGCGGACCTTGCCTGATCTGATCGCGCGGTCGAGCGTCTCCAGCGTTTCGTCGAGCGGCGTTTCAGCGTCCGGGTGATGAAGCTGATACAGGTCGATGCGATCAGTGCGAAGCTGCCCGAGGCTGCGGTCGAGCGACAGCTCGATGTTCGCGCGGCTGTTTCGACCGACCTGTTCGCCGGCGCGCCTGGTGTAGACCTTGGTCGCGAGGAATACCTTCTCCCGCCGGCCCGCAAGCGCGCGGCCGATGTAGTCTTCGCTGTCGGTGTAAGTCTCCGCCGTGTCGATAAAGTTCACGCCGCAGTCGAGCGCCTCGTCGATGACGCGGCGCGTGCCGTCGGCGTCGATCTTGCGGCTGAACATCATCCCGCCGAGGCACAGCCGGGAGACGGTCATGTCGGTGTTGCCGAAGCGGACGTATTGCATCGCGGGTCCACAGCGTCAGGTCTGCGTGAAATAAGTCGTGTACGGCTCGTCGTTGACGCGGTGAAACGGGACAAACTTGAGCTGCTGTGACGCGGCGACGTCCCCGACATCTTTCATCTGCTCGACCGCTCGCCGCGGTACCTGCAACCGGTTCTGCGTCGCGACCATCATGACCGGCCCGCGCATGAGCGCGACGACGTCGGGATGCTGCTCGTCGATCGCCTCCGTGCGCGATCGAAGCGGGAGCGTCAGCACGATCGTGTCGCCGTCGCGCCAGGTGCGCGCTACCGAGAAGAATGCGCCCGCTGGCGGCTTCGCCGATTCGCCATCGACGCTCGCCCCGTCGGCCCAGGCGGGAATGCGCAGCCGCAGCGCGAACTTCTTCGGCTGCGGCGTGGCGATGCGGAACTTCACGCGATCGGAAGACGGATAGTCCGTCTCCTGCGTCAGCGTCACGTCGTTCCACCGCACCTGCGACGGCGCGTAGAGGTTGGCGTAAACGCCGTCGTCATCGTGGAAGTACGCGCTGACGAGATAATCCGCGATCGCCTGCGGATACGTGCCCGAGCAGCACGGCCATTTCTCGCCGTAGTAGTTCTTGTGCGCATCGTGCTGATAGTCGGAGTAGTAGAACGACGTCCCGTCGGGTTGGACGGGTTTGGCGGCAAGGATGCCGTTGTAGAGCATGCGCTCCAGCGCGTCGCCGTAGCGCGATTCGCCGGTGATCGACATCAGGTAGCGCGTGATCTTGAACTGCGCGTATGAGCCGCACGGCGTCTCGAAGTGGTTGTGCGTCGATGCGAGGCTCTCGAAAAGTTTTCCCTTGCCCGGCTCGACGAACGTCTCGTTCGGCCCCCATCCGCCGGACGCGTACGACTGTGCGAGCACGAAGTCGAAGCCGTTGCGCGCGGCGAGGAAGTGCATCTCGTCGCCGAGCACCAGGTGCGCCTTCGCCGCCGACGAGAGCGCGTTGACGTGACTGTACGCGTGCTGGCCGACCAGCGCGTTCCTTCCCGCCGCGAGCGGCTCGAAGTACGGCTTGTCGTGGAGGTAGCGCTTGGCCATCTCGAGGTATCGTTCGTCGCCGAACGTTTCGTAGGCGAGGAAAAGATTCTCCGGGAGGGTGTAGAACTCGTCCCACGTGTAGGAGACGTCCTTGTGCGGGCGCTGCGCCTGCTCCTCGCGCGTCAGCGCCTTCTCGGGAAGCACTTTGAGCGCAAGCTCGGTCGCTTTCGCAAAGACATCCTTCGCATCGGAGACACCGGCGCAGCGGAAGGCATCGACCATGCCGATGACGTGCTTGTCGTAGGAATAGCCCTTAAAGCGGTTGCCCTCGTAGAACGACTTGGGCCCCGCGATCGCTTCGGCGAAGCCGTGCACGAGCTTCGCAACTTTTTCCTTCGCCGCCGCGTCGCCCCCCGCGGCCGTGAAGCGCGAAATCGCGGAGACCCACTGACCAAAGGCGTGGCCCGGCGCGAAGCCGCCTTCCTTGTACCAGCCCGCGAGTTCTTCCCCCGGCGCGGGCAGACCGGAGAGCTGGCGATACAGCTTCAGCATCCGGTCGTTGTCGAGCTTCATGAAAAAGTCGAACGTCCGATCGAACTGATCCTTGAGCGGCCCGCCGAGCAGCTTCACATCGGAATAACCGAACGATCGCAGCTTCTGCCGAGAGGATGATGCACTTGTCGCCGGCGAGCTCGCGGCGAACGCGCGCGAGCCGAGCATCGGGAGAGCAACGCTGCAGGCGGCGGACTGGATGAACTGGCGGCGCGTCGGCTTCATAGATTCATCCTCGATTGTACGCGCCGATCTCGGGCGCATCGGGGTTCGCTTCCGGGCCGAAATATCGCAGGGTGATGAGCGGTTCGGAATGTGAGATGTTTTCGAACGTGGCGCCCGCCTTCGCCGCCGATTCGGTGCAGAAGACTTCGTCCTCGGTCAGTTCGTGAAAGCCGATGATCGCCGGCGCGCCCAGCGGCAGCTTGTTGATGCGACCGTGCCCCTGCACGCAGACCAGCCCGTACGCCCCGCCGTCCTTAATCGTGCACTTCGCCCCGGGTTGCACGGTCAACTCCTTCCCCGTGAAGAGCTGCTCGCCGTCGATCCGGCCGTAGACGATCCAGCGATCCAAAAAACCCTCCCGGGCCGAGCCGGATGCGACGACCGGCTCCAGGTAATGATGCTGGTGGAACTGCGGATCGACGTTCGCCTCCCAATCGAGCTGGCCGATGATGAAATCGAGATCCTGGTGCTTCTCCTTCGGCATATCGTGCACGAGCATCGACCACGGCACGACGCGTCCCTCGACCACGTTCTGCCACATCGCAAACACATCGCTCGCCCACTGCGGCTCGAACGTGCAGAGCGACCCCGGCGCGTGCAGCACGCCCGGGAGAACCAGCCAGCCGCTTCCGGGCTTCAACCGCTGCGCGCTCGAGAGGTCGAGGATGCCGTTGTCGCCCTCGTTCCACGTCTCCAGACATCGCCGAAGCTGCCGCTTGGTCGTGCCGGGGTTCAGCCCGAAGAACGTATAGGGAAAATTATTGCCGACGTTGTTGTACTGCGGCGGGAAATAGTACGCCTCGGGCTTCGGTTCGAGCCCGACCAGCGCCGCATCCTTCCGTGACTGGTGCATGTGATGCGGGATCGGCCCCATGTTGTCGAAGAATTTTCCGAAGACCGGCGACTTCTTGTACTTGTTCCAGACGCGATCGCCGATGATCTGCCGGCCGAGTTCTTCGATTGCATCCTTCAGCAGACATCGCTCGTTGCGTCCGACGACGTAGCTGTGCCCCTCATCGTGCACGCCGCCTTCGTTCGCCGCGGGGATGGTCGAAGAGAACCACCGCTCATCGATCCCGCCGCGCTCCAGGCCGCACGCGCAAAGATCCTTCGGATCGAGCCGCAGCCGTCTGCCGGGCTGGAGGAACGAGCGCGGCACCCAGCACGGCGCGAGCCGCAAAATCCCGCCGCGGTCATCAAGGCACGATGCGACGAAATCCCGCGTGCCGCCGGCCGGGATTGTCTGGAGCTCTTTGCTCGCCGTGGCCATCAAGCCAACCTCATCTCACCTTGCCGGTCAGATCGCGCATCTTGAATTGATCGGTCTTGGTGTTCCACCACAGCTCCTGGATCTGCGTGCTTGTCCCTTTCTGGTGATCGAAAACGGTGACTGGCGTGCGACCTTCGCCGGTGGCGGTGAGGATCTGACCGATCGGATCGTAATCGAGGTGCACCGCGTCAACGTCCATCCGCGTGGACGTGACGTGCACATCCCCGTCCGCCATCACGCGCTTGAGCCGCATCTTCTGCGTCGCGTCGGTCGGATTGGTCGTGGCCTTTGTGGTCGCCTTGGTCGTCGCGGCGGGATCGGGCTCCAACTCCGCCGTCATCTGCTGCGCGTTCATGTTGAAGGGCTGTCCGCCGTTGGCGTCGGGCTTGTGCACGACCTGCACGTCACCGTTCATGACCACGCGCTTGCCGTCCGGAAGGTAGACGAGGTTTTTCTTCCACGCAAACGCCGTCGCGCCGCGCCCGCCGCCGACGGTCGGGCCTTCCGGGCCGTTATCCGCCCCGCCCGCGCGATGATCCTGATAGAGCATTTTTCCCTCGACCGGCACATCGAACTGTCCGGTCGCGCGATCGTAGTTGACCGTTTCGCCGAACAGGTTGATCGCGCGCGCGAGCGAGCCGTCGGCATTTTTCTGCTCCGACTTTACCTCGACGCTGCCCGTCAGCGTCGCCCGGGTGATGTCCTTGTCCTTCATGAAGGAGGTCGTCTGATCGGACCTGACGGGTTTGGTCGAAGCGACGCGCGTCGTCGCCGGCCGCGTCGCGACCGCGGCGACCTGCGTCGATGGCCGCGACGCCGGATTGGTTGACGGCGGTCTGGGTTCGAGTTTGGCGCGAAGATGTCTTGCCGTGGCGCCATTGATTGTGCCGTCGGCCTGCCTCGCGGTCATGACCACATCTTTGTCAACGTCGACCCAGTCGGTCGTGCCATTGATCGTCGCGCCGCCGGTCCATGCAATATTGATCGTCTGCTTCGGATCCTTCGGATCCACGCCGTTCATCGAGCCGACGCCGATGATCTCGGCAAGATTGTCGTCCGGCGTGAAGCGGATGACCGGGCCGACGATCGTGGTCTTGTCGTCCGTCACCGTCGCGTTGGGGCTGCCGGTGAGACGATAGCTGAGCTTTCCCTGCACCGTGTCGGCGGAGAGATGATCGGCGGAGGCTTTGGAGCCGTTGTTGGACGTGAGCACGACGTTGTCGGATGCGTGCATCGCGACGAGCTTGACGTTATCACCGGCGAAGTTGCTGCTGGAATTGCGCGTGGATGCGGCAGCGCGGCTCGTCGCCGGCTGCGTCGTCGCGACTAGCGCCGTTGGCTGCGTCGAAGGTTGCGTTGAAGATTGCGTCGTTGCCGGCATCGGCGCCAGCTCGGCGGCGAAGTGCTGCGATTGCAGCGTGCTCGCGCCGTCGCTGGTCTTCACGTCGCCGTCGGCTTCGATGAGCTTCGCATAGGCCTTGCCCGCTTCGTCGTTTCCGCGGACGACCCGGAGGCGCTGCGTATCGATCGTGCGCTGCTGCGTCGGGTCCTGCGAGTCGAGCATCTTGCAGTGCACGTTGCCGGTGGCGACCACGTCGCGCAGGGTGTCGCCCATCGACTCGGTCGACCCCGCGGCTCTCGTCGTCGCGGGCGAAGCGGTCCCGCGCGTCGCAGCGGCGAGCGACGTCGTCGCGTGTCGTGTCGTCGGCGGTTTTTCGTCGAAGTTGAGCGCCAGCGCATCCGATGTCAGCTTGAGCTGCGGATGATCGACCGCGACGTCGCCGGTGATGTCCGCGTGCCGAACCACCGCCGACGATTCGTCCGTCCCGGTGTTCAACATCGTCAGCCGGCACTCATCGCTCCAACTCGCGGTCGCGGTCTGCTGCTTCCCGCTGTCGTCGGTGATCGGAAACTCCGCCTGGCTGTCGCCGATGAGGGTGGCGAAGTGCTCGCGCGGGCTCGGCGCGGGCGAGTAATCCAGTTCCGGCGTGGTCACCTTCATCCCGCGCGCGTCGGTCATCGTGACGATCGGCACGACGTCGCTGGCGAGCAGCGATGCGCTCTCGTCGGCGGAATTGAACGACGCGGTGCCGCAGGTCGCGCGGGTGCCCTTGCTGGTCAGCACGACCGGCGCGCCGATCATGTGCACGATCGCCTTGCCCGGGACGAGCGTCTCATCCTCCGCCGGCTCAATCGGCTCGACCCGGAGCTTGCCGACCCACTTGATGATGACCGGGCCGGAGGGCCTGGTCGTCGCGGTCTTCTCGCCCGTGGCTTCGTCGGCCGGCGCGGATGTCGTCGTCGCGGGTCGCTTCCGCGCTTCGTGCTTGAGCGGTCCGGTGGTCGCCGCCGCCGCAGCCGCGGGCGCCGACGCCGGCTGGGTTGTGCCGCCCGCCTGGTTCTGCTTCGATTCCTGGAGCAGATCGACGTGCATCGTCTCCGCCTGCGCGACCTGCTCGTCCGCCTGGAAAATCCGCACGTCCTTCTCGAAGGTGGCGCGATAGACGACCGGCGACTCATCGCGAACGATCTTGGATTTCCGCGTCGCCGCATTGGTCGTCGCCGGAGCGGGCGATGGATGTGCCGGATGCTTCGCCGCCGCCCCGCCCCTCGCTCGTGACTTCGCCGGCGGCTTCGCGACAGGAATAATCGACACCGCCGCCCGCGGATCGACCGATGCGAGCATCATCGACGTCGGCGCGCTCGTCAGCGGTTGCGTCGCCGGCGCGACCGAGGGCGCGGTCGTCGGTGTTACCGATAAACCCGACTTCGACAGTGCGTCCGGGTTCTTGATCACCAGCGACTCGCCGTGCTCCACCTCGAGCAACTGAAGCTTCCGATCGCGCTCGTTCCAGCGGACGATGAGCCCGCGGCCGTCAAAGTCGTAGTCTTTTCCGCGCACGGTCACCGGCACTTCATCGCCGGCGACGGTCTTGGCGGTCGCGGGATCGACGAACGCCTCGGTGTTGATGCGGAACGTGTCGGTGTCGAACGCCGCATTGTTCATGCGCGCGACGAGGTTGGGATCGGCCGAATCCGCGGGCTCGAAGATGCTGATGACCACGTCCTGCAGCTTGCCGCGGGACGGCATCGTCGCTTGCTCCCCACGCCCGCCGAGCTTGGCGGTCTTGTCCTCCGGCGCAAGCTGCATCAGCACGTTGCCGGTCACGCCCTCGACGCGAATGCGCTGCTTGCCGTTGCCGTTGAAGAATTCCGCCTGCGGCATCACGGTGTTGACGGTGCCGTCCTTCTGCGGGTCGTACTTCTGCGCCTTAAACTGCGAGGCGAGCTCGCCGGTCTTGGGGTCGTACTTCTTGACCCACACGTCCTCGCCGCTGCCGACGCCGTGCAGCGTCGCGTCGAGCTGCGGCCGCGGGACGTTGGTCGCGTTGGCATCGAGCGCGCGCACCGGCTTCTTCGGCGCCGGCGGTTGCAGCCAGGCGTAGAGCGCGAACCCGCCGCCGAGAATCGCGAGCGTGATGACGATGAGGATTAGAGATCGCATGAATGACTACGAAATCCGAAACGCCCGCGAATCCCTCGCACGCGTCATGCTGAGGTACTCCGAAGCATCTGGGTTGGCCGCAGCCAGATCCTTCGGAGTACCTCAGGATGACAATCCGGGGGACGTTTCACCGCGGCGCTTCGAGTTTGAAACCTCACTCCTTCTCCGGCTCGACGTCCAGCATCTTGAGCACAACCAGATCCTGAATGTCGATCAAGCCGACCGGCTTATCGCTCTCGTCCACGACCGGCAGCTCGTCGATGCGGAACGGCCGCATGATCGCCATCGCCTCGCTCGCCAGCGCCTCGGCGCTGACGCGCTTCGGGTTGCTCGTCATCACGTCGCGGATCGGTCGCTTGAGATCGACCACGCCGTCGGTCGATGACGACACGAGCCGGCGAAGATCGCCGTCGGTGAAGATGCCGCTGAGTTTTCCGCTCGCTTCATCGTGCAGCACGATCGCGCCCGGCAGGCGCAGCCGCCGCTCGCGCTCGTCGAGCCGCTGGCCGAGCGCCGCGCGCTCCGCGAGCACTTCACCGAGCGTCAGCCGATCGGAGCTGAGCGGCAGATTGTGATCGCGCAGGAACGTCATCGCCTCGCCGACCTTGATCAACTTTCGCCCGAGCTGCCCCGCCGGATGAAAGAGTGCGAAATCCTCGGCGGTGAATTTCCGCAAATTCATCACGCTCAGCGCCAGCGCGTCTCCGAGCGCCAGCATCGCGGTCGTCGAAGCGCTCGGCGCTAAACCGAGCGGGCACGCTTCTTCGATCTTGCCGATCTGCAGCACCACGTCCGCCGCCCGACCGAGCCCGCTCGATTTGCTCGACGTGATGCCGATCACGGGATGATCGAATTTCTTCACGATGCTTAGCAGCCGCAGGATCTCATCGCTCTCGCCGCTGGCGGAGAAGACCAGGACGACGTCGCCCTTGCGGATCGACCCTAAATCGCCGTGGACCGCGTCGGCGGGACTCAAAAAATGGCTGGGCGTGCCGGTGGATGCGAGCGTCGCCGACACTTTTCGCGCGACGTGCCCCGCCTTCCCGATCCCCGTCGCCAGCACCGCCGCAGGGCAATCAAGGATGAGACGCGCCGCCTTCTCAAACGCGTCATCGACGGCCCCCGCCATCGCGCGCACGGCGGCGGCCTCGGTCTCGATCACCCGGATCGCGAATTCGCGGACGGAAGCGGAGCCCATCGGCGTGCGATTATCGGAGTGCCACTCGGCAAATCAACCAAGGCAGTTATTGCACCACGAAGTCACGAAGAGCACGAAGCGGTTTGTGGTGATTCGATGAACACTCGCTTGAGCTGCGCTTTTTGAATTTGAGTTTGAAGAACAGAAAAAGAGGACGAGCCCTGGCGATGTGCGTTTGAATCCCGGGAACCGCTTCGTGCTCTTCGTGACTTCGTGGTGAAACTATTCCGTGACCGAAAGCGCGCGCGGCCGCGTGTCGATGAGCTGCGGCTCGGGGATCTCCTTGTCGGATCGTGCGCCCAGCTCCGCGATGCGCTTGGCGGTGACGAGCACGCGCGATTCGAGCGAGCCGACGGTGCTGTTGTAATGGCTCACCGCGCTGTCGATCGTCGCCCCAAGCCGCGCGAAGTGGCCGGTCATTGTGACGAGTCGATCATAAAGATCTTTGCCGAGCTTGCGGATCTCGTCGGCGTTTTGCGTGATCTCCTCCTGCCGCCAGCCGAACTCGATCGCCTTCAAGAGCGCCATCAATGTCGTCGGCGTGGCGACGATGACACGGTTCTTAAGGCAGTCCTCGATCAGCGTCCCGTCATGCTCAACCGCGGCGTACAAGAATGCTTCGCCCGGCAAAAACATGACGACGAACTCCGGGCTGCGCGCGAACTGAGACCAGTAGCTCTTTGCCGACAGCTCGCGCGCCCGGCTGCGGACCTGTTGACAGTGGCGATTAAGATGCAGCTTGCGCTGGTCATCGTCCGTCGCCGCCGCCGCGTCGATGAAGCCGTCGAGCACCGCCTTGCAGTCGATGACGACGTTGCGCTCGCCGGGCAGGCTGATGACCATGTCGGGGCGCTGCTTGCCGTCCTCGGTATCGACGCTCGCCTGCTCGCAGAAGTCGCATCGGTTGCTCATTCCGGCGAGTTCGACCAGGCGACGCAAGGTAATCTCACCCCACTGCCCGCGCGTGCTCGGGCGACGCAGCGCGCTGACGAGCTGATTGGTCTGCGTATTGAGCGTGCGCTGGATCTCCGCGAGTGAGCCGAGCTGCTCGCGCAGCATGCTGTAGCTCTCGACGCGCGATTTCTCGATCTCGCTCAACCGGGATTGATACGTTCCGAGCAGTTCCTGCATCGGCTTGAGCAGCCCTTCGATCTGCGCCTTGCGCTGATCGAGCGACCCGGCGGCCTCGGTCGACAGCGTCGCGAACTTCTCCTTCGCCAGCGCGAGAAAAGCCTCGTTGTTCTTCGCCAGCGCCTCGGCCGAGACCGATGCGAACGCCTGCTTGAGCTGCGCGTGCGCGTCATCGAGCAGCTTTCGCTGCTCCGCGATGTTCTCCTGCGCGGCGGCGAGCTGCGCGCTCAGCGCGGCGGCGGATTTGTCGGCGGCGGAGACCTGCTGACGCAGCGATTCGGTCGTCGCCGCGTCCTTTTCCAATCGCGCAGACAGATCAGCGCAGCGTTGCTCCGCCGCCGCCAGCGCGACCCGGGTCTTGCGGTCGGCTAAGAGGTAGCCGATCGCCGCGCCGGTGGCGCAACCGATCAGAAGCAGGATCGCGGTTTCCATGAAGTGCCGACTCCCTTCGCGCACAACGGGCCCGCGCGGCGCGCGGATAACGTCGTCCTAACGAGGGGAGCATACGGAGCGGCGCGGGGCCTCGCAAGGAAGCGGCACCCGCCAGTCTTGGTGCGCGGGATGCCGCGCGGGACGCATCTCTGGCGCGCGGGACGCATCCGGGCGCCTGGGTTGTATCCCGGGCGCGTGAGACACATCCCGCGTCCGTGCGACGCATCCGGGGCGGCGCTGCGCTTTGCCTCGGCGTGCGATGTCGCTCACGGGGACTGAATCGACTCGATGTTCGTGTAGGTGTTGGTCCCACCAAAATTGAACACGGTGTCGGTTCCGTCGCCGCCGTGGATGTCGTTCGTGCCGGCGTGAAGGATGAACGTATCGTTGCCCGCCTCACCGGCGAGATAGGTCACGCCGTTGCCCGCACCGCTGGTGGCGGTGGACTGCACCTCGATGATGTCATCACCATCGTCGCCGGTGACGAAGGTGTTGTTGGCGACGATGACCTCGATGTCATCGTTTCCCAGCCCGCCGGAAGCGATGCTGCGTCCGGAGCCGACGTCGGACACGTTGATCTGATCACTCGCGTCCCCGCCGGAGAGGAACGCCAGCGCGGAGTTGCCCGTGTAGTCGATGCGGTCAGTGCCGGCCAGGGCCAGCACGTTGACGCGCGTCACACCGGTGAAGGATTGCTCCTGCCCGGTTTGATTCTCGCGAACAGTCACGGAGCCGGCATTTTCGACGACGACAAGCTGATCGTTGCCGTTGGTTCCCGCCACATTGAGCGTGCCGCCGCTCTGTGAGGCGGCGAATGCCATCAAGACGCGGTTTTCGAGCGATTCGAACATTTTCACTGCCTCCCGATCTGGACGACCACGGACGTGGGAAAATGATACTCAGATGAGGAACGACCCACGGGAGGAAGATATTTCAAGCCAGCCAAGTGTCCATCAGCAATTTTACGAAGACCAAGTGTACGACTCCCGCATGATTTCACGTTTTATCAGCGCTGAACAGATTTGTAAGAAAAGGCTCACAAAGCAGTTACGGGCCATGTAACCCCGCGCGCATGAACGGCCGCCGTGCGGATCCAAGGGGCACAAATACTTTTTTTCTTCGGATTTATTCGACGAGACACGTCATCAACTACGCCACCGCGGCCACCGACTTGTTCGATGATTGCAGGATCCATCGCCGCAGCGATGACGTCTGGCCCTCCCATGAGGATGTAGCGCGGGAGGAAAGGAATTCCTCGAACAACGCGTCGATCGTTTTGGTCACGTCCCGCAGCAGCGCGATCCGCTCTTCGAACACGATGCGTGGCGTTTCCGCGTCCTCGATGTCCGGCAGCTTGAGCGTGCCGACCGCGAACGTGTCGAAGTTGAGCGCGAAGCTGTACTGGATGTTGTTGACGTCCATCACGATCCCCGCCTTGCGCGGGAGTTTGCCGGTGCGGACGGCATCGCGCGCCTCCGGCATGCGCGCGGGGCCTGTGGCGCGCAGCGAATCCTTCCCCGTCTGGCCGTACGCGCAATCGAGATCGAGCGACCGGTCGATCAGAATCGAAACATCGCCCGCCGAAGTCTCGATCACGTTTTCTTTCGCTTCGGTCTGATTCCACAGCCACAGCGCGAACTCGTTCCCGAGAAAATCCTTCGGCTCGGGGCCTTTGAGCACCCACGGGTATTCGGGCCACTGGCCCTCGCCGTCGGGGCCGTGAACGAAACGCGTCGGGCGCATGTCTTCGTAATCGCGCCGCCGGTGTTGCGGCTCCAGGATGCGCAGGGCGAGCGATCCGCTCGAGAGCGGCATCAGCGTCAAGCCGAAAGTGCGCTCGAAGATCTCCATCAGCATCTCGAGGGTTTTGCCGCTGGCGTTGCAATAAAGGGTCTGCGTCGGCAGATCCCAGAGGATCGGCAGGAGCTTGCTGCGACGGAATCGGCCGCTGCGCAGCTCGTCGTCCATCTTTCGCCGGACCGAATCGCGCACGTCACGCTTCTGGTTCTTGCTGATGAAGCCGGACGGGTTGGTCGCTGCGACGGCTTCCTCCTCGATCATCGTGTACGCGCGCTTCAGATCCGCGGGCACCTTGTTGCTGTCGATGCGCAGCGCAAAGTGGAGCGTTTCGCCGGCGTAGACGTTGTTCTCGAAGGTAAAAACCTGATCGAGCACGTGCCTGCCGCCCGACCAGCCGTACTCGGCTTCCTCCGGCACGCCGATCTCGCCCGGCACGAGCGCATGCCCGGAAATCCTGTCGAGCAGATCCTGATCGATCGCCTCCGGATGCTCGTTGCCGACGACCGCGAAGCGACGAAACGAAATCGAACCTGAAGGAAAGCCCATGATCCGCACCATACGCCAGAGCCGGCGCGGCGCATCGCCGGCGTTGCGACATCGACAGGATTCGCGCATGTTATCCACACCGATGACCCAACGACGATCTTCTGTTCAGCGCGTCACACAGATTCTCATCGCGTTATCTCTTCTTGCAGCGGGCTGCGCCTCGAGCGGCGGCGTGCGGCAACCCGGGCCGACGACGGCGCACCCGGCGACCAAGCCGACGACCGCGCCCTCGGCGACGCAGACTGCCGTCACGGGCGCGCGGGATGTCTTCCCCGAGGCGACGCCCGCCGTCGTCACCGCCGTCACGCGCAAGGTCTTCCCCGCCGTCGTCCGCATCGATGTTGCACAGGAGGTTTACGCCGAGGGGAAGCGCACGCTCCGGCGCGGTATCGGGTCCGGCGTGATCATCGATAAAGAGGGCCGCGTGCTGACCAACTATCACGTCGCCGGCCGCGCCGCCGAGATCTACGTCACGCTCGCCAACAAGGAGCGCGTCCCCGCAAAGTTAATCGGCGACGACCACTGGACGGACCTGGCGATCATCCAGATGGACATGGCCGAGCTGAAAAAACGCAAGGCGGACTTCGCCTTCGCGCCGCTGGGCAAGAGCCAGACGCTTCAGCCGTGCGAAAACGTGATGGCCATCGGCACGCCGCACGGATTTGCCCGCACCGTCACGCTCGGCGTGATTTCCAATCCGAACCAGGTCTTCGATCAGGCGCTGGACATCGACGGCTACGAGACCGGCGAGTTCTCCAACTGGATCCAGATGGACACGCCGATCAACCCGGGCAACTCCGGCGGGCCGCTGGTGGACATGACCGGAAGCGTCGTCGGCATCAACACGCGCGGCGGCGGGCAGAATCTCAACTTCGCCATCCCCATCGACACCGCCAAGGAAGTCATCGCCGCGATCCTCAAGACCGCCGGCGAAGACAAGAAGGGCCGCGTCGAGCGCTCGGATCTCGGCATCGATCTCAAGCCGCTGCAGGACCTCGAATCGTTCTACGACATCGACGTGAACAAGGGCGTCCTGATCAACAGCGTCGATCGCAACTCGCCGGCGGAGAAGGCGGGCGTCAAGACGCAGGACATCCTGCTGGAGATCAACGATCGGGCCATCAACGTTCGCTTCCCCGAAGAGCTGGCGTCCGCGCGGCGGATGATCGCGGACCTCCCGGTCGGCACCGATTGCAAGCTGCTGCTCAAGCGCGGCCACGAAAGCGTTACGCTCAACGCCAAAACACAGAAGCTCGAAGGCGCGATCGGCGAAGAAGCCGAGTTCAAGACCTGGGGCCTGAGCGTCCGCGACGTCACGGTGCCTTACGCGAATGCAAATCAACTCGACGACGACACCGGCGTAACCGTTACAACCCTCAGCAACGGCTATCCGGCGGCGAAGGCGCAGCTCCAGAGCGGCGACGTGATTCGCACGGTCAACGGAAAAGAAGTCACCGATCTCGACGCGTTTAAGAAGCTATACGACGAATCGGTCAAAGCAAAGGAATCCCGCGTCCTGGTCGAATTTCAACGCGACCGCGGACGACGACGTGCTGTTCTCAAAGTCGACTATTGATCTGCAGACATGTCATCCCGAGGTACTCCGAGGGATCTCGGAGCAGGAGAACCCTTCGACTCCGAGATCGTTCGCGGAGTACCGCTCAGGATGACATTGCGTGGAATTTCGCGCGAAAAAAAATCTCCCCGACGGCATTTCTTTCATCAAGCCCTCGCGCGCATCCGCCGAAGTAAATCAAGTGGGGTGGCGCCGCGGAAGCTGTTTCCGCTATCGGATGATTGCGTTCGTCTGAGAGACCTCCGTGCGAGCGTCGTTTGCCCGCACTATCGGTCGGTGTCGCCGCATTTGTCTTTCTGCCAGGAGGTTCAAGATGAAGATTACCGCTGACATTCTGGAACAGGCTCGCGAGGCCCTGGTTGACGCGACCAATCAGAAGATCACGCTGATCAGCGCGATCAAGCAGCAGGGCCGCAAGATCGTCGATCTCGAGCGCGAGGTGCAGCGTCAGATGAACGCCCGCGCCCAGGCCGAGCAGGCGCTGGCCGCCTGCCGGACCGAGATCGAGGCCCTGCGCACGCAGGTCCCGACCAGCGCGACGCAGGACGCGTTCGAGAACCTGACGCAGTTCCTCGCCGCGCCCGCGGAGATCCACCCGGAGCTCCGTCTCGCCGCGTAAACTTCGCGTTTTTGAAAAGAGCACCGGGGCGGGGGCGATCGTGGGTCGTCCCCGCCCTGCTTCTTTTCACCGCGACCGCTCGACATCATTTGCCGCGCGACGGTATCCTTCGCAACCGATCGGTCACGACGGGAGGAAGTCTTGGCGAAAATAGAAGTGCAGGCGGAGCAGACGCCGCGCGGACTCGTGGCGCGGATCAGCGGCAACGGGACGGTCGATCAGGTCGACGAGCTCGATCGCGAGCTTCACCTGCTCACGGTCCTGCAACCCAGGCTCGTCGTCCTCGACCTCTCCGGCGTCGGTTTTGTCTCCAGCATGGCGATGGGATCATTGCTGCGCTTCCGCAACGAGATCGCGCAACAGGGAGGCAAGGTCGCACTGGCGGCGATGCAAAAGAGCGTCGCGGACAGTTTCAGATTAGCGAACCTGGGGAAAGTCTTCCCGATTCACGGAACGATCGAGGAAGCGCTCGCGTGATCGAGAGGCGCGCGGCGCGACGGGGAGCCGCGCAGCACAAAGCCCACCGCTGCGCGGTGGGACCCGGTACGAAGTGCCGGGCTTTGCGCTTTGCACTTCGTATCTCGGATTGACGGCGCCGCTCGTTCCTTCGTCCGTTGCGACGCGACATTCGTGCGCGATTTACGGATACGGCGTCTTCCGCGGCTCATCGCCCGGCAGCTCGAGCGCGCCGACCAGATCCGTCAGCCGCTCGACCCCCTGCTTCTCGAGCCACGCGGATAAACCATCGACGATCCTGTTCGGCGTCGCCGGATCGACAAACAGCGCGGTGCCGATCCCAATCCCCGTCGCGCCGGCGAGGATAAACTCCGCCGCGTCCTGCCACGTCTGGATGCCGCCCATGCCGATGATCGGCACGCCCGCGTGCCGCGCGACGTTGCGATAGACGCGGCTGGTCATGTGCACCGCGATCGGCTTGATCGCCGGGCCCGACAGCCCGCCGGTGACGTTCGCCAGCCGCGGACGGCGTTTGTGGATGTCGATCGACATCGCGGTGAACGTGTTGACGAGCGAGAGGATGTCCGCCCCGCCTTCGACCGCGCCGCGCGCGGTCAGCGTGATGTCCTCGACGTTGGGCGAGAGCTTCACGATCAGCGGCTTCGCGGGCAGCACTTTCTTCACTTCCGCGACCAGCTCTTTGAGCCGGCCGGGATGCGTGCCGAAGGTCAGACCGTCCGAGACGTTCGGGCACGAGACGTTCAGCTCGACCGCGCGCACGCAGCCGGTCGACGTCATCGCGCTGCACGTCTCGAGGTAGTCGTCGTAGCTGTGCCCCGCGACGTTCACGATGACCGGGCACGGCATCTTCTCCAGCAGCGGGACCTTCTCCGCGAGGAAGCGATCGAGCCCGACATTCGCCAGCCCGATCGCGTTGAGCATTCCCGCGCGGGTCTCGACGATGCGGGTCGGCTCGTTGCCCTTGCGCTCCTCGCGCGTGATCGACTTGGTGACGAACGCCCCCAGGCGCGAGAGGTCCATGAAGTCCGCGTACTCGAACGCGTACCCGCACGTGCCGGAGCAGGTCATCGTCGGATTGGCGAGTTTCAAACCGGCGAGTTGGACGGAGAGGTCGGGCACGATTGCCCGTGTTGTACGCGCGAAAAACACGCGCCGCAAACGCTGGCGCGGCAGAGGGTACGACCGCCCGTCCGCGTTAGCGGCGCGCGCCCGCGCCTAGGCGGAGAGGCCAAGCTTTCCGCTTGCCAGGTACGCCTCGATGCCGGCGCGGAGATCGTATTTCGGGACGTAGCCGAGCTTCTCGCGCGCCAGCGACTGGTCCGTCTCCGTCCAGTCCTGCGTAAAGCCGTAGGGGTTTTCGAAATAGTCCGGCGGAAGATCGGTCTTGAGCGCGCGGTTCAACTCCGCGACAACCTCGTTGAAGCTCCAGCTCCGTCCCGCGCCGGCGTTGAACACGCCGCTCTCTTTCGCGCGGGCCGCGGCGAGGTTGGCTTCGACCACGTCGTCGATGTAGACGAAGTCGCGCTTCTGCTGCCCGGCCGTGAATATCCGCGGGCGTTTGCCCGCGCGCATCTGACGGGCGAGCTGATGGATCATGCTGGCCAGGCGGCCCTTGTGGTCTTCGCCGGGGCCGTAGACGTTGCTGTAGCGCAGGCCGACGATCGGCTGGCTGAGCGTCTGCTCGTAGCGCCTGGCGAGACGTTCCATGCACAGCTTGCTGAAGGCGTAGGTGTTGAGCGGGTCAGGGGATTGCGATTCCTTCATCGGCACGGCGCCGCGGCCATAGATGCTGCAACTGCTCGCCCACACCACGCGCGCCTTGGTCTCCACCGCCCAGTCGAGCAGCGCCCGGAAGGTCTCCACGTTGTTCCGCAGCATGCGGTGCGCATCACCCGTGGTCGATCCGTCGGCGGCGATCACGCCGGTGATGCTCGCCTGGTGGAAGATCAGGTCGAATCGCCCGAGCCGCTTCATTGACTCCACGTCGTCATGATCGATGAGTGTTAATACGTCGCCGTCAAAATCGATGAGGTTGCTCCACGAGGCGGAGAGGAAACTGTCGGCGGCGGTGACGTCGTGGCGGTCGCGCGCCAGGCGAGCGGCGACGTTTGATCCGATGAAACCTGCTCCGCCGGTCACCAATGCTCGCAAGCGCGCACCTCCGCTTGAACTTCGGGGCGTAACGTGTCCGAACGCGCGGCGAGAATCAAGCCGCGCCGATGACTGAGCGATCAATCATGACGGGTCGATCATCACGGGACGCTGCATCCTCCGCGACAGAAGGAGTCAATTGTCGCCCCGCGCTATGACAAGCGGGCCAGTTTGACACCCCACAACCGCTGGTGCTGATCCCCCTGTTCCGGGACACGACTTCTATAACGGGCGCTTAAATCCTTTATCTATCGCCGCTTTCCTCGCACCACGTTTTGCCCTCGCAAAATGCGCTGGAACAGGCACGAGGATTGTTATCACTTCTCCGTCGGCACAGCCAATGTATGTGAGGGCTGAGCCGAAGGATCTTTACCAACTTTTGCCCATTCTTCCCCCCGATGTGAAGGGTTGTTCCCTCCCACAACCCGAACAATCCTTCACCAGCCCCATTCGAAGCCGACCTTGCCCGGGTCGGCTTTTTTTATGCGCCGGTTTTCTTCCAACGTCCTGCCGCCCGGGGATACTTGAAGCGCTAGCTTCATGAGCAAGTTGTTCCAGCATCACCCCCGCACGTGGAAAGGAAACCGCTTCGTCTACCCGGTTCTCAGCCGGCGGAGCAAAGGACTATCGATCGGGATCAACCTGAATCCCGACGCGGCGTGCAACTTTGATTGCGTCTACTGCTCAGTTGATCGCTCCAAGCCGCCGCCCGTCACAGAGGTGGATTTGAAGCTGCTGAGGGCGGAGCTCGACGACATGCTTCAACTGTCGCTGGGCGGCCGGCTATTCGAGCAGGAGCCCTTCGACGCGACGCCGGTGACATTGCGGCGGGTGAACGACGTCGCTTTCTCAGGCGACGGCGAGCCGACGTCGTATCCGCGCTTTGGCGAAGCATGCGAGCTCGTCATCGACTCGCTCCGCCGAGCCGAAGCACGCGGTGTGAAGATCGTCGTGATCACCAACGCCACGCTGCTGCACCGCCCTGACGTGCGGGATGCTCTGCGACACCTCGATCAGCACCACGGCGAGATCTGGGCGAAGCTCGACGCCGGCACCGAAGGCTACTACCGGCAAGTCGAGCGGACGAAGGTGCCGTTGCGGCGCGTGCTCGACAATCTCCTTGACGCCGGCCGGCGGAGGCCGATCGTCGTTCAGTCGATGTTCATGCGAATCAACGATCAGCCGCCGACCGACGCGGAGATCGATGCTTACCTCGCGCGGCTGCGGGAGCTGAAGTCGCAAGGCTGCCAGATCAAGCTCGTGCAGGTCTACACCGTCGCCCGCGCGACGGCAGAGGCATTCGTGACGCCGCTGGAGAAGGATCGCATCGATGCCATCGCCGCGAATGTTCGCGACCTCGGTTTGGTCGCCGAGAGCTATCCAGGCCCCGCGTGAGGAAGCCGCGTCACATACCCCCGGGGTCATGCTGAGGTACTCCGAAGCATCTGGGTGCCAGGGTACGCTGCCCCCATTTCACGGCCAGATCTTTTGCGGAGTACCGCTCAGGATGACATCTCTCCGAACGCCGCGCGTATTTCGAGCGGACCTAGAACGAGCCGCGGCGATCGACCTCTTCGTGGAACGCCCGCAGCGCCTCTCGCCACGGCCGCATTGGTTTGCCGCCGAGCCTGGCGATCGGGTCGAGGTCCAGCACGCTGTACGCGGGCCGGCGGGCCTGCTTCGGGCGGATCTTGAACCAGTCGGCCGTGGTAATGGGCATCAGGTCGGTCTTCAAAGCGAATTCGTCGAGTATCGCCCTGGCATACTCGTAGCGGCTAACCTGGTTTGAGTTGGTGACGTGCCAGATGCCGTTGGCATCGCGATCGAGCAGATCGAGCGTCGCCTGCGCGAGATCGAGGGTGTATGTGGGCGATCCGATCTCGTCGTCAACGACCTTCAGCGGCTGCCCCTGCCTGGCGCGATCGACGATGATCTTCGGGAAGTTCACGCCGCCGACGCCGTACGCCCAGGCGGTGCGGACGATCAGCCAGCGCTGCGGCGGCTTCGCCTGAAGCTGCTGCTCGCCCAGCAGCTTCGATCGGCCGTACGCCGAGAGCGGATGGACCGGATCGTCGACGCGGTACGGTCGCTTGGAGCTTCCGTCGAAAACGAAATCGGTGCTGTAATGGACGAGCGTTGCAGCGTACTCGCGGCTGAGCATCGCGAGCGTGCCGACGGCGTAGCCGTTGATCGCGTCCGCCTTGGCCGGCTCGTCTTCGCACAGATCGACCTTGGTGTGCGCCGCGCAGTTCAGCACGAGCGTCGGCCGATGCTCGCGGAACATGTGCTGGACGGAGTTCTCCTCGGCGATGTCCAGCGCTGCACGTCCGAGAGGAATCGCATCGACCCCGCGCTGCTTCAGCGTCTCGGCGAGCGATCGCGCCAGCATCCCGCCCGCGCCGGTGATGACGATCTTGTCGTACAACTGGCTCTTCATGATCTTCTACGCCTCGTCATCCCACCGCACGTCGACCTTGTCCGACAGCAGGCCGAAGATCCAACTGCCGCACCGCACGAAGCCGCTGCGCGTTCGGCCCTGTGCATCCTGCACGCTCACGCGATAAACCGTCTGTCCCTTGCTCGTCCTGAAGAAGTACGGCCCCTTGCTGAGCCAGCGGTACTCGCTCGACAGCAGCCGATAACCGTTCTCCCGCGCCCACGTCTCCAGGATGGAGGAGGATCGCGCGAACGTCCAGCTCATGGACACGATCGCCAGCACGATCACGATGAAGACGATGACGAAGGCGCCGCTGCCGTGGTTCATCGCCCGGCGTACTGGGTTTGGTAGTACTTGAGGTATTCGCCGTTCTTGATCGCCCGCCACCAGTCCTGGTGGTCCTTGTACCACTGGATGGTTTTCTTGATCGCGGTGTGGAAGCGGTGCCTGGGCTCCCAGCCGAGCTCGCGCTTGATCTTGCCGGCGTCGATCGCGTAGCGGCGATCGTGACCGGGCCGGTCTTTGACGTACTGCACGCCGTCGTCCCAGTTGCTCCCCATCTCGCGCAGGATCGTGTCGACGATGGCGCGGTTGGTCATCTCGTTATTCCCCCCGATGTTGTAGACCTCGCCCGCCTTGCCTTTGTTGAGCACCGTCCAGATCGCCTGGCAGTGGTCTTCGACGTAGAGCCAGTCGCGGATGTTCAACCCGTCGCCGTAGAGCGGGATTTTCATCCCCTGCATCAGGTTCGTGATGAACAGCGGGAGCGCTTTTTCGGGGAACTGGTACGGCCCGTAGTTGTTGCTGCAGCGCGTCATCATCACCGGCATGTGGAAGGTATGAAAATAGGCGCGGACGAGACAATCCGATGCCGCCTTGCTCGCGCTGTACGGCGAGTTGGGCGCCATCGGCGTCTCTTCGGCGAACTTGATCTCCGGCTTGTCCTCCGGCAGCGAGCCGTAGACTTCGTCCGTGCTCACGTGAACGAAACGCTCGGCGTTCTTGCTTTTGGCGACATCGAGCAGCACCTGCGTGCCGACGACGTTGGTCTGGATGAACGGGCTGGAGGAGAGGATGCTGCGATCCACGTGCGACTCGGCGGCGAAGTGCACGACCTCGCGGCAGCCGTGATCGTCGAACATCGCCTGCACGACGTCGCCGTCGCAGATGTCGCCTTTGACGAACACCAGCCGCTCCGGCTGCGAGGCGAGCAGGTCATTGATGTTGCCGAGGTTGCCCGCGTAGGTGAGCTTGTCCAGGACGACGAGCTTCACGTCCTCGCCGCGCTCAATGAGCATGCGGACGAAGTTCGCCCCGATGAATCCCGCGCCGCCGGTGACCAGAATCGTTCGCATCGCGCTACTTCCTCACAGCCGCTGAATCAGTTCAATGTTGTTCCCGAACGGGTCGCGAAAGTGGAAACGCTCGAAGCCGGGGATCCTGGGCTGATCCTTGATCGGCAGGCCGGCGGCCTCGATCTTTTTCCGCCACGCGGCGACGTCATCCACTTCGTACGCCAAATGCGCCCGTGTCGCGCGGCGGTTCACGTTTTCCTCGACGCCAATGTGCGTCTCGAAGCTGCCGGCGTGGAACCAGAAGCCTTCGCTCTTGAAGACCGGCGGGCGCTCGATCTCCTTCATGCCCATGAAGCCCAGATAAAACTCGCGCGCCGCCGGCAGCTCTGCCGGCGTCACGTTCACCTGCGCATGATTGACGCCGATCACCTTCATCGCTTCGCCGCCTCCGCATCGCGCAGCACGCGCAGGAGATACTGGCCGTACTCGCACTTGCCCGCCTGCTCGGCGAGCGTCTTGAGTTGGGCCGCGTCGATGTAGCCCTTGGCGAAGGCGATCTCCTCGATGCAGGCGACTTTCAGCCCTTGCCGTTCTTCAAGCGTCTGGACGAACTGCGAGCTGCTGAGCAGCGAATCGTACGTGCCCGTGTCGAGCCACGCGATGCCGCGACCCATGGCTTGCACCGTGAGCTGACCGTCGCTGAGATACGCGCGATTCAGATCCGTGATCTCCAGTTCGCCGCGCGCGGACGGCTTGAGATTCCGCGTCCGCTCGATGACCGTCGCGTCGTAGAAATACAGACCGACGACGGCGTAGTTGCTCTTGGGCTGCTTCGGCTTTTCTTCGATGCTGATCGCGCGCTCGTGCTCGTCGAATTCGACTACGCCGTAGCGCTCCGGGTCCTTCACCTGGTACGCGAAGACGCGCGCGCCCTGGTTCAGTTTCGCCGAATGCTCGAGCATGTCGGTCAGCGAATGCCCGTAAAAGACGTTATCGCCCAGGATCAGGCAGACCGAATCGCCGCCCACAAAGTCCGCGCCGATCGTGAACGCCTGCGCGATGCCCTTCGGCTCGGGCTGCACCTTGTAACTGAGCTTCAGCCCGATCTGCGACCCGTCGCCGAGGAGGTTCTCGATCATCGGCAGATCGCGCGGCGTGGAGATGATCAGGATTTCGCGCAGCCCGGCGAGCATCAGCACCGAGAGCGGATAGTAGATGGTCGGCTTGTCGTAAACCGGGAGAAGCTGCTTGCTGATGCAGCGCGTCAGCGGGTACAGCCGCGTGCCCGCGCCGCCCGCGAGAATGATGCCTTTCATCGCCCCGTCTCCCTCACGCTGTCTCCCTCGAAAAGCCCAGGCGGCCCATTAGAACAAATCCTTCGCGTCGCGAAAGAGCGGGTGCTCGGCGTCGCGCTTGGAAAGGATCGCCGCGTCCGGCTCGGTCATCCAGTCGATCCCCAGCGCCGGATCGTCCCAGCGAATGCCGCGCTCGTCCTGCGGCGAATAGTAATTGCTCACCTTGTAGATCACTTCCGTGTTCGCCTCGAGCGTCGCAAAGCCGTGCGCGAAACCGACGGGAACGAGGATCTGTCGCCAGTTCTCCGCACTGATGACTGCCGACACGTGCCTGCCGAACGTCGGCGAGCCGCGGCGGATGTCCACGGCGACGTCGAGGATCGCGCCGCGCACGACGCGAACGAGCTTGTCCTGCGCCGTCGGCGCGATCTGGTAATGCAGACCACGCACCACGCCCTTCTCCACCGACAGCGACTGATTGTCCTGCACGAACTCGATGTCGATGCCGGCATCCTTCAACGCTTTGCGGGTGTAAGTCTCGGAAAAGAAACCGCGATGATCGCCATGCTTCCTGGCGACAAGAATCTTCACGGCCGGGATTTCGGTCTCGATGAGCTGCATCGTTTGTCTGCTAAAGATTATCGGCTGAGGGCGAGGTGTACACGCACATCGACATCAGTGCGAGTCAGTACGGCTCCCGCAAATCCGCGATCGGTTGCGGCTCAGGAGGCTTCGAGTTCGGCGGCTGAACGTCGGTGCACGCCTGATCCTCCTCGCTACCGTCAAGGAAAGCCGTCTTCCAATCCGGCATCGGCGCCGACACGAGCAGCCGCATCTCCAGCGTCTGCCCTTCCAGCCACTGCGCGTAGATCGACGTCGCGAACGCGCCAGTAGTCGCGATCAGCAGGCACCACGCCAGCAGCTTGGTGATTCTCGGCTCTTGTCCCATCACGCCCATGCATCCGACGTGCTTCCGTCCAATAAGGCGGCACGTCATTAAGATGCATCGGCGAACGGGGAAGGCGACTTCGCTTCGCAAGAGCGAAGAAAGATCGACCGATAAAAGCGGCGTGCGTCAGGAGATGACGGCGAGGGTACGAACCGATTTCGGCAGCTCGAAATACACGTCTTCCTCGACCAGCGTGCTGGTCTCGACGTCCCCGCCGAACTCACCGAGCAATCGGCGGACGAGGTTCTGCACGAGGTGTTCCGGTGCGCTGGCGCCGGCGGTGATGAGCACCGTCTGATCGGCGTGGAACCACTTGAGGTCGATCTCGGATTCGTCATCGATCAGGTAAGCCGGCTTGCCCTGCTCGATCGCGCGCTCGACCAGCCGCATCGAGTTGGAGCTGTTCTTGCTCCCGACGACCAGGACCAGATCCGCGTCGCCGGAGATCTGCGTCACCGCGGCCTGGCGGTTGGTCGTCGCGTAGCAGATGTCGTCCTTGGCGGGGTGGCGGACGTTGGGATATTTCTTCTTGATTGCCGCCACGGTGCGCAGCGCATCGGACAGGCTCAGCGTGGTCTGGGTGACGAAGGCGATCTTCGCCTCCGCCGGCAGCGTCAGCGCTTCGACCTCTTCGGGCGACTCGACGATGATGACGTGATTCGGCGCTTCGCCCGCCGTTCCGACGGCTTCGTCGTGATGCCGGTGGCCGACGAAGAGGATCGTGTAGCCGTCCCGCGCGTAGCGCAGCACCTCGCTGTGCACCTTCACCACCAGCGGGCAGGTCGCGTCGACCTCGATGAGATTCCGCTGCGTCGCCTGCCGGCGGACTTCGGGCGAAATGCCGTGCGCGCTGTAGACGACGACGCGACCGTTGGGCACTTCCTCGATGCTGTTGACGAACGTCACGCCGCGGCCGACGAAGCTGTTGACGACGTGCTTGTTGTGAACGATTTCGTGGTAGACGTAGACCGGCGCGCCGCGGGTCTTAAGGACCTGCTCGACGGTATCGATCGCCATGTTCACGCCCGCGCAGAAGCCGCGGGGGTTCGCCAGGATGATTCGCATCGTTGCGGCTAATCCTACGGATTCTGCGGCTGCGAATCCATCGCGGGCGTCGCCGACGACGACGGCGTTGCGGGCCCGACCAGCTCGTCGATGATCTTGCGGAGTTCTGCGACGTCGGTTTCGAGCCTGGCGACGCGTTCGGCGAGACTGCTTCCCCCGGCGGCGCCGCCGCCGCCACTCGCGGGCGCCGCCACCGCAGCCGTTGTCGCTTGAGCGGGCGGAACAGCGTGTGATGCGGGTGACAGGAGCTGCGCGTATTTCTCGGCGCGCGTCCCCGGCTCTGCCGGCAGCTCGCGTACCAGCGGCTCCTGCTGCTCCTTCAGCCCGCGCAGCAGCATCTTCGCATCGTCCAACGTCGCGATCGGCTGCATGCGATTCGCGCGCCCGCGCAGCTCGCCGAGCGTCTGCGGCCCGCGCAGCATCAGCTCCGCCAGGATCGCCAGCTCCCCCGCCTTGCAGCGCAGCGCTTCGCCGGCGACGTGCTTGTACTTGTGTACGCGGCTGCCGATCGCGTCGACGCGCACGGCGAGCTGCTTCTCGCGCAAGCTTTCCACCGCGTTAAAGACCTCGTCTTCGGGAAGGCTCAGCACCGGATCGCGGTTGTTCTTCTGATTCGCACCGCCGGTCAGCGCGTTGATGGAGAGCGGATACTGTTCGGGCGTGGTAAATGCTTTCTCGATCAACACGCCCAGCGCGCGCGCTTCGTTCGGGGTCAGCTCGATCATGCGCGGGAGTCTACAAAGAAAAGCAAATCAGATGAACCGCGGAGGCACGAAGTCGCGGAGTCACGGAGGCGCTTTCGAACCTCGAGCCGGCCTCCGCAATTCCGCGCCTCCGTGGTCAGATCTGATTTAGTCGTCCCCGCCGTTCCCGTTGCCGTTGCCGTGCACGCGGACGAAGGGCGCCTCCTCAGCATCCTCTCCGTGCGGGCGCTCGAGCGCGGCGGCCTGGCCGTGGCCTTCGTAGTGCGTCGCCAGGAACGGGATGCGGTTGAGCACCTTCTCCTGGAACAGCTCCATGTAGAGATAGATGACCGGCGTGATGTAAAGCGTAATGAGCTGTGAGACGATCAGGCCGCCGACGATCACCAGGCCGAGCGGCCGGCGCGTCCCGCCGTCTTCGCCCCACCCGATCGCGATCGGCACCGCGCCCATGATCGCGGCGAGCGTGGTCATGAGGATCGGGCGGAACCGGTCGATGCTGGCGTCATGGATCGACTGCTCGGCGGTCTCGCCGGCGGCGATGCGCTGCACGGCAAAGTCCACGATCATGATGCCGTTCTTCTTCACGATGCCCATCAGCATGAACAAACCGATGAACGCGTAGAGCGACGCCTCGATCGGCCGGCCGACGGTGAGGAAGCCGACGATGTACAGCGTCGCCAGCCCGCCGACCATCGCCGTCGGCAGCGTCGAGAGCACCGTGATCGGATGGATGTAGCTCTCGTACAAAATCGCCAGGATCACGTACATGACGAAGACGGCCAGAATCATCAGGATCGTCAGGCTGCCCATCGTCTGCTGGAAGGTCAGCGCCTGTCCCTGGAACTGACCGCGGAGCTGCACCGGCAGCACTTTCTTGGCCGTGTCAGAGACGAACTGAATGCCTTCGCCGTCGCTGATGCCGGGCATCAGGTTGAAGTTGAACGTGACGGAGGTGAACTGGTTCAGGTGATTCACCTGCTGCGGCCCGAGCGTCTGGTCGAACGTCGACACCGCCGACAGCGGGATGACGCGCTGGCCGTCGTCGCTGCGGACGTAGAGCTTCTCGAGGTCTTCCGGATGCGTGCGGTCCTGGTCGCGCGCTTCGAGGATGACCTGATACTGATCGTCGGTCTTCTTAATCAGGTAGACGTAATTCTGGCTGTAGGCGTTCTTGAGCAGCGTCTCGATGCGACTAGCGCTGACACCGTACATCTCGGCGCGGTCGCGCAGGATGTTGATCTTGAGGTTGGGCGTCTTGAGGTACATGTCGCTGACCGGCGGCGCGGCGAACATCTTGCCGACCTGCGCCATCAGCAACCCCTGCATCTTCCCCGCCGCCTCATACACCTCCTGCGGATTGATGCCGGAGATCGAGAACGAAAAATTTCCGCCCGTGCGGCTGCTCGCCCCGGTGGAGATTTCGAGCACCGGCTGCGGCGTGAACACGCCGATGGCGCCGGGGAGCTGCATCATCAAGCGCGTGCTCAGCTCCTGCGTCACCTGATCGATGCCCGGATGCTCGATCGTCTTGCCGGTGACCGTCTTGAGCGGCGGACGGTCCTTCGGGTCCTTCAAGAATGCAATGAGGAAGCCCTGATTCGAACCGAGGAATCGGCCCATGCCGGTCAGCGTGAAGCTCATTTCCACCGAATCTTCGGCGTGCATGACCTGCTCGGCCTTGTCCTGGTACTGCCGCATCAGTTGCGGGCTCGCTCCCTCCTGACCGATCAGAATGCCGAAGGCGAACGAGCTGTCGCCCGGCGGCAGGAAGCCCTTGGGGATGTGGATGAAGAGGAAGATCGTCCCGGCGAGGCAGATGATCCAGATGACCGCGGAAATCCACCGCCGGCGGAGGAAGAACCACAAGCTCGCGCTGTACACGCCAAGGACGCGCTGCTCGATCGCGCCGATAATCCGCTCGATGAAGCTCTTCTTCGTCCCGTGGCCCCGCTGGCCGAGCAGGCGGGCGCACATCAGCGGCGTCAGCGTCAGCGAGACGATGCCGCTGGCCAGGATCGAGATCACGATCGTGAGCGCGAACTCCCGGAAGATTCGCCCGATGATCCCGCTCATGAACACCAGCGGCAGGAACACCGCCGCCAGCGAGAGCGTCATCGACAGGATCGTAAAGCTGATCTCCTTGGCGCCGTTGATGGCGGCGGTGAGCGGCGCTTCGCTGAAGCGTTCCATTCGCCGCACGACGTTCTCGAGGAACACGATCGCGTCATCGACGAGGAACCCGATCGCGAGCGTCAGCGCCATCAGCGACAGGTTGTCGATGCTGTACCCGAGGATGTTCATCGCGATGAACGTCAGCAGCAGCGACAGCGGCAGCGCGACGACCGGGATGAGCGTGTCGGTGGCGCGGCCGAGGAAGAGATAGATGACGATGACGACCAGCAGGAACGCGATGAAGAGCGTCTCGCGGACGTCTTTGACCGAGTTGACGATCGTCTTGGCGCGGTCGTGAACCGGGATAATCTCCACCGCCGCCGGCAGCGTCGCCTGGATCTCGGCGCGCGTGTCCCAGATGCTCTGCGCGACGGCGACGGCGTTGGCTCCGGCCTGGCGGAATACCGCCAGCACGACGGTCGCCTTGGGCACTTCGTGATCGCGCAGCCAGAAGCGCATGTCCACGCGGTCGTCTTCCACGCTGTCGCGCGCGTCGGCGACGTCCTTGAGATAGACCGGCGCCCCGTCCTTGGTCGCGATGATCAGGTTGGCGTACTGCGCGGCGGTGGCGAGCTGACCCTGGGGCTGAAGCAGGAACGTCTTGGTCGGCCCGTCGAACTGACCCGCGCCTTGATAGCTCGTCCCCTTCTGGATCGCCTGCGAGAGATCGTCGATCGTCAGATTGCGCGCCGCCAGCGCCGAAGCGTCCGCCTTGATGCGCACGGCGGACTTCGTGCCGTACACCTGCACCTGCGACACGCCGGAGATGATGCTGATCCGCTGCGCCACCTGCGTGTACGCCAGGTCATAGAGCTGCCCGCGCGTCATCGAGTTGCTGACCAGCGCGATGTACATGATCGGCTGATCGTTCGGGTTGGTCTTGGTGAAGGTCGGCGGCGAGGGAAGATCGGTGGGCAAGAATCCGCTGGCGCGCGTGATGGCGGCCTGCACGTCGGTGGCGGCGGCATCGACGCTCTTGGTCAGCTCGAACTGCAAGGTGAGCTGGCAGTTGCCCTGCGAGCTTTTGGACGTGATCAGCTCCAGCCCGTTGATCTGCATGAACTGCCGCTCGAGCGGCGTGGCGATCGTGCTGGCGACGGTCTCGGGGCTCGCTCCCGGATAGCCGACGTTCACCTGGATGACGGGATAATCCACCGCCGGCAGGTCGTTCACCGGCAACTGCGTGTACGCCAGCGCGCCGAACAGGATCGCGCTGACGGTCAGCACGACCGTCATGACGGGCCGGCGAATGAAGGGTTCGGACAGATTCACGACTTGGCCTCACCTTGAGCGACGGCTTGCGAGGCGGCGGGGGCACCCGGCGCGCCGGCGGGCGCGTTGGGAATCACCTGCACCTTCGATCCGGGGAACACCATCATCTGCCCCTGCGTGATAACCTGCTCGCCGGCGGCGACGCCCTGGTCGACCACCATCATGTCGCCCTGCCGCTGACCGGTAACGACATTGCGGATCTCCGCCGTCGAATCCGGCTTGATCACCAGCACGAACAATCCCTGCTGCCCGATCTGGATCGCCGACGCGGGAACGAGCACCGCGTTCGACTTGATCGTCAGCACGAGCCGGCATTTGACGAATTGGCCGGGCCAGAAATAGCGGTCCCTGTTCGGCAGCGTCGCGCGACAGCGCACGGTGCCGGCGCTCTCCTGGACGATGTTGTCGAGGAACGTGAGCTGACCTTCGCGCGGGCCGGAGGTCTTGGTGGTCGGCTTGGTCGTGGGGGCGGCGCCGGAAAGCGCCTGCACCACCGAACGCGCGTCCGCCGGGATGTCTACGAAGACCTTGAGGTGGCCCTGCGGGTCTTGCGTGGGAATCACGCCCTCGGCCATGAATTTGCGAACCGTGCCGAGCTCGTTTTCGGTCACGGTGAAGTCCGCGTAGATGGGATCGAGCGACTGGATCAACAGCAGGCTCGTGCCGCCGTTGGGGCCCGATGCGCTGACGACGTTGCCCGGATCGACCAGGCGCTTGCTGGCGCGGCCGTCGATGGGTGATCGGATGGTGCAGTACTCGACGTCGAGCTTGGCCTTCTCGACCGCGGCTTCGGCGGCGGTTTGCGTCGCCAGCGCCACGTCCAGCGCATTCTGTTTCTGCTCGATCTCGGTGCGGGAGACGGCGCCGCTGCTGGAGACTTCTTTGAAGCGCTGCACCTCGGCTTGCGCCCACTTCACGTTCGCCTTCGCCTGCGCGACCGAAGCGTCCGCCTGCGCGAGCACGGCCTGGAACGGGCGCGGGTCGATCGTGAAGAGCAAATCGCCCTTCTTCACGTCCGCCCCGTCGGTGAAATGAACCTCGGTGACCTTGCCGGTGACCTGCGGCTGAATCATCACCGACGCGCGCGCGACGGTCTTGCCGATCTCGTCGAGGTAGACCGGAACATCCCGCGCGACGGCGGCGGCGGCCATCACGGCGGCGGGCGGCTTCTCCGCCGGCGCGGCGGCGGCAGCCTGCTGCCGCTGTTCACAGCCGATCATCGCGCACGGCGCCGACAATGCGAGCGACAACAGGATCGTGGGACGGTTCATAGCGAATTCTTTAGTCTAGGACCTTGAGCACGAGTTCGGCGACTTCTTTCAGCTCGGAAATGCTCGGATTCGTGGTCCCGAGCAGGCGCATGCCGGCGAAATTGTTCAGGAAAAACCGCGCCGCCGCCGTCGCGTCGAGCTTCCGGGAGACGTCGCCTTCCTTCTGGCCGCGCTCGATCACGCGGGCGACCATCTGCACGTTTCGGCGGTGATATTTCTTCAGCCACGCGGCGACGTCCTTGTCGTGCGGCGCGAGTTCCATCGCCGCCTTGGCGGCCAGACATCCGCGGTGCGCGTTTTCACCGGTGCAGTCGCGGGCGATGCAGTCGAGCAGCGCTTCGAGCACTTTCCGCGCGGGGATTTTTTGTTCGAGGATGTCGGCGGCGGCGCAGGTGCGCTGGTCGGAGTATTTTTCGAGCGCCGCGAGGAAAAGCTGCTTCTTGTCCCCGAACGTCCCGTAGAGCGAGCCCTTGTTCAGACCCATCTCATCGAGCAGGTCGTTGACGCTGGTGGCGGCGTAGCCGCGCTCCCAGAAGGCTTCCATCGCCTCCTGCGCGGCTTCATCGGGATCGAACTGTTTGGGCCTACCCATGCGAAAGTCGGGCAAGGATAGGCATTCTGGAACGGCCGGTCAAATAAGTCTATTTGACGCCCATCAAATGGGCGAGAACCGCCATCTCCAGCGCCTCATAATCCCGCGCGGCGATGAGCTGCTGCTCTAGTTTTCGGTCGAACGTGCGGAACTTCTCCACCAGCGCGAGAAAAATCCGGCGGCTGTTGGCCAGATGCTTCGTCGCGACGTCAGCCTGCTGCGTGCGCATCGCCTTCACATCCAGACCAATGTATCGGCCGGTCTTCGCATAGCCGGCCAGCTCGAGCACGCGCACCTGGTTGTACGCCACGCGCAGGTTCGCCGCGCCGAAAGATTTGTCCTCGTCGAATTTCAGGCCGTTCTGATCGTTGAGGTGAACGCTCCACAGTTTTCCGGCCTGCAGCGCAAACGCCATCTCATCGGACGGATCGAGCCCGGCGAGGATCGCGTGCGCGGTCTCGATCAAGCCGCCCGTGCGCCTGGGGTCGACCGTCTGCATCCCGATCGCCAGCGCGTGGCCGATCGTCGGGATGTAGGCGTGGTCCATCGGCTCATTGGGCTTGGGCTCGATCGCGATCTCGACCTCCTTGTCATGCTGGAGCAGCGCGTTGAGCGCATCGAGAAGGTGCTTGTGCGCGTCGATCGCGTTCTTGGCCTCCCGGATGTACGTGCCCTCGCGCGCGAGCCAGAGGACGACGAACTTGATGCCGAGCTCGCGCGCGACGTCGATGCAGCGCCTGGTGCGATCGATCGCCCACTTCCGCACTTGAGAATCGTTCGACGTGAACCCGCCGTCGATCCCGCGCGGGTCTTCCCACAGCCGCGGCGCGGTGAACTCCGCGACGAGGCCGTGATCGGCGAGCATCTTCTTCATCTGCCGCGCTTCGGCGCGCACCTGATCGGCGGACTTGCCGTCGATATCCGGCACGGCGTCGTCGTCGTGAAACTGGACTGCGTCGAAGCCGAGCTCTTTGTACATCGCGAGCTTCTTCGAGAACGCGACCGTCGGGCGGACGGCCGGGCCGAAGGGATCGGCGCCCTCGTGAATGTTCCACGGGCCGAAGGAAAAGCGGTAGTCGGTGGCGGTGCTCATGGGTGACTCAAGTTCCTCGCAGGTAACTTTGCCAGGCGTCGCGGAAGACCTGCTCGATCTTTCGCGCAAAGCCGGTGGCATCGCACAACGTTGATACCGCCATTGCCTGCCGAAGTTGAGCGCGGATCACGACGAGGGCGGCGATGTCCGCGGCGAGGGATGACGCGATCTCGACGCATCGCTCCTGCGACTGCGCGGCCCATTCGGCATGGCCGACGGCGGTGAGAAGACTCAATCCCACCCGCGCGCAGTGATTAGGCCCGACGAGGCTCACGACCGGCACGCCCATCGACAGCGCCTCGCACGTCGTCGTCGTCCCGTTGTACGGATATGTGTCGAGCGCGATGTCGATCCGGGCATAGGTCGCGATGTGCTCCGACTGCGAGCGCTCCGGCCCGAGCAGCTCGAAGCGCTCGACCGGCAATCCCTGCCTGGCGAACCGCTCGCGCGCGAGCTCGCGCGTCGGCGCGTCGCCGAAGCTCGTCGTCTTGATGATCATGCGCGAGCCCGGCATCGCCGCGAGAACCGCGGACCAGAATCGGATCGTTGTCGCCGAAATTTTGCCCAGGTTGTTGAACGATCCGAACGTGATGTGGCCGTTGGCCTTCGCCGGCGGCGGCGAGACGGGCGGCAGATCGCGCGGCAGCGGGTAGCAGAGGAAGCATCCGAAGACGCGCAGCAGCGCCTCGGCATGCAGCCGATCGGCGCCGATGGGATCGGCGATCTCGTCGGTGATGCGATAGTTGATCGCGCGCGTCCCGGTGGTGTCGGGATAACCCAGATACGTCATCTGCACCGGCGCCGGGCGATGCGCGAAGGTGATGAGCCGCCCGTTGTTCGTGTGGCCGGTGAGATCGACGAGGATGTCGATCGCGTGCGATCGGACGAGCTTGGCGAGTTGCTCGTCGCTCAGCGGCGCGACCACGTGAAATGCGTCGGCCGACGCGCGGTATTGATCCGTCACGGCATCGGTCAGATCCCCGCCGGCGTAGCAGACGAACTCGAAGGCGGATCGATCGCGCTGCTCGAACAGCGGCCAGAGAAACCGCGCGACGGGATGCTCGCGAAAATCGGGCGAGACGAATCCGATGCGCAGCCGGCGCCCGGGCGACCGGTCGTCGGGCTGCGCCGGCGGCGAAGCAATGCCGCTGGCATGCTCCTTTGCCCAACGAACGTGCTCGTCAAAGATCTGCTGCGGCGCGTATCGATCGGAGAAATGCAGCGTGTAGCAAAGATTCGAGTGCGCGTCGACGTACTTCGGATTCAGCTTGATCGCCCGGCGGTACGCCTCGATCGCTTCGTCGATGCGGCCTTGATCTTTCAGCGCGGTCCCGAGGTTGCCGTGCGCTTCCGCCAGCGACGGGTTGATCTTTGCCGCGCGCTCGTAGGCCTCAACGGCCGCCGCGAACTTCGCCTGATCGCGCAGCACGGTCCCGAGGTTCGTCTGCGCGTCGGCGTAGCTCGGCTGAAGCTGCACCGCGCGTCGGTAGCAGCCTTCGGCTTCCGCCCGGCGCACCATCGCGCGCAGGACGTTGCCGAGATTGTTGTGGTACATCGCCGCGCCGGGGTTCACCGCGATCGCGCGCGAGATCAGATCGGCCGCCGGCTCGTATCGCCGCGCCTGGAAGGCGATCACGCCCAGGAGATGCTGCGCGTCCGGATTGTTCGGCTCCTGCGCCAGCACGCCGCGGTAGCACTGCTCGGCCCGCGCGAGATTGCCCGCTTCGTGAGCCGCCAGACCGTCGCGCAGCAGCGGGTTCATCGCCATCGCCCGGCGATGATAGCAGCAACCGCACGACGGGCACGAGGATGGCGATCGGTCGTCGCGCCGCAGCATTCTCCCGATCGACGCCGCCGCGACCCGCCGGGCCGCCGCAAGCTCGCGCGCGGGCGGTTCGACGACGACGATTTTCGCCCGGGAGAAGAGGCACCTCGGGATGACGATCGCGCGCGCTATGCCGCGCCGCGTCAGGCCGGCAGATTCAGCAGCTTCTTCTGCTCGGCGTTCGGTTCCTGCCTGAAGGCGTAGGCGAGGAGGTTCAAGCCGTAGCCCGCGACGATCACCCGCGCGAAGCCGGCGTCGCTCAGCAGTGACGCCAGCGTCTGCGGCGAGAAGCCGGTGCGATGGACGAAGTTGTCGTCGCCGATCTCTTCCAAGTCGTCCTGATAGCCGTAGATCAGGTCGCGCAACGTCACGGCGCCGGCGTCGGTTTGCATCAGCGGATCGCTCAGCTCGAGGTTCTTCGCCGCCGCTTCTTTCATCACGGCGGCCAGGTTCACCGTACGGATTTCCGCGAAGCCGTCCGGCTTCAGCACGTGCTTGATGCCGGCGATCACCCTGCGGCCGTCGTGCGGGTAATAGCGCTCCAGGACGTGCGCGCAGTAGGTCGCGTCGTAGATGCCGGCAGGCAGTTTCGTCAGCTCGCGCGGCTCGACCGGCTGATCGGCGCCGCTTTCCGGGTCGGCGTCGGCGAGGTCGTGCTGCCAGTCGCGGTAATAATCCGGCACCGGGATCTCCTTGCTCCCGCCGCCCACGTTCAGGAATCGCTTCATAAGCGCCTAGGATAATCGCACCGAGGCGCGTGTGGTATCGTGTGACGCCGCGATGGAGATCAGACCCGCAAAGCTCGAAGATTTGGCCGGCGTGCAGGAGATCGACGGGACGATCGAGTCGGTCAAATACCTGCACGTGGATCGCGGCGGCGAGGGACTGCGCGCGAGCTGGCGGCTGCAGGAACGCCGGCAGCGCGAGAAGCTGATCGAGCCCAATCGGCTCAGCGACGACGCCTTCTTCACGCTCAAGCAGATCGTCAGCGGGAACGAGGAGGGAACCGCGTTGCTGGTCGAGCACGACGATCAGCCGGTCGCGTCGGTCGTCGCGCGGCCGGAGCCGGCGGCGGGAACGCTGCAGATCGTCGATCTCCGCGTCGATTTCGATTTCCGCCGGCAGGGGATGGGGACGGCGCTGGCGTACCAGGTGATCCAGTCGGCGCGCGAGGCGGAGATGCGCGCGGTGGCGGCGCAGACGCTGACCAACAACCTCCCCGCCGCCGCGCTGCTCGCCAGGTGCGGCTTTGAATTGAGCGGCGTGGACACGCGGCGGAACTCCAATCATGATCTGGTCAAGGAAGCGGTGACGTTGTTCTGGTATGTTCCGCTCGATTGACTCGCCGAAGGAAAAAGGAAAAACGAAAAAGGAACAAGGTGCGGCGCGAGCCTTTTTCCCTTTTCGTTTTTCCTTTTTCCTTCCGATCATTGATATAACCCCCGCATGTCCGAGGAGACGCCCGCAAGTTCCACCCCCACATCCCAAGACCCCAGCTACGTCGCGCACACGATCGAGGCGATCCCGCCGGCGGACGCGGCGCAGATGGTGGCGGAGATGGAGCCGCGCGAGGCGGCGGCGGTCGCCGAGTACCTCGACCCCGACACCGCCGCCGCCGTCCTCAGCGCGATGGATCCTTCCGCCGCCGCCGTCGTGATCAGCACGATGCAGCCGCCGGAGGCGGCGATGGTGCTGCAGGAGATCGACCCGGACGACCGCGTCGACATCCTCGACCGCGTCGAGGGGGAGCTGCGCGAGCAACTGCTCGGCGAGATGAACGCCGCCGACGCCGCCGACGTCCGCAACCTCCGGCAGTATCCGCCGGATACCGCCGGCGGCATCATGACCACCGAGGTCACGGCGCTCAGCGAAGACCTCACCGTCGGCCAGGCCATCGAAGAGCTCCGACGGCTCCACGAAGAGCTGGAGCAGATGTTCTACGTCTACGTCGTGGATCGGCAGCAGCGGCTGGTGGGCGTGCTGTCGATGCGCGACCTGATCCTCGCGCGGCCGCAGCGGCAGATCCGCGACGTCATGCGGCGGAACGTCTCGTCGGTCGTCGCGACGACCGACCAGGAAGAAGTCGCGCGGATCATGCGGAAGTACAAGTACCTCGCCATGCCGGTGACCGACCAGCGCAACAAGCTGCTCGGGCTCATCACCGTGGACGACGTGGTGGACGTCATCCAGGACGAGGCGACCGAGGACGTGCAGCGCATGGCCGGCGCCGGCGCGGAGGAGCGGCTCACCAGCCCGTGGCATTTCAGCTTCAAGAAGCGGATCTGGTGGCTGGAGGTGAACCTGCTGACGGCGTTCATGGCGGCATCGGTCATCGCGATCTTCCAGGACACGATCGCGAAGGTGGCGATCCTGGCGGCATACCAGACCATCGTCTCCGGCATGGGCGGAAACGCCGGCGCGCAGGCGATGGCCGTCGCCATCCGCGGCATCGCGCTGGGCGAAGTGGACCGCGCGCTGCTCAAGCGCATCCTCTGGCGCGAGTTCCTCGTCGGGCTGCTCAGCGGCGTGGTGATCGGCGTCACCACCGCGACCGTCGCCGTCGCCTTCCACTTCGGACGCGAGGGCATCTTCCTCGGCAGCGTGGTGTTCCTCGCGCTGATCATCAACCACGTGATGGCGTGCGTCAGCGGGGTGACGATCCCGTTCGTGATGAAGTGGCTCGGCTTCGACCCCGCGCAGTCCGCCACCATCTTCGCGACGACGGTGACCGACTGCTGCGGCTTCTTCACCACGCTCGGCTTGGCGAGCGTCGCGATCAAGATTTTTGGATTACCTTGAACCGCCCCCACGCTTCCCCCTTTCGCCTCTCAGACACCAAAAGCCCCGTCGTCCCGAGGTACTCCGAGGGATCTCGGAGGACGAGAATCGTTCGACGTCGAGATCCTTCGCGAATTACCGCTCGGGATGACAATGCTCCCGCCGAACCAATCGCCGCCTTACGACCGCGTCGATAGCTTCGGCACGGTCGAAGGCTGGGTCGCCGACGAAGACGCCGGCGGCACGGTCCCCTTCACCGCCGCCGCGAGACGTTCGGCGAAACGCCGATCCATCTCCTGGCGGACCTGATCTTCGCTCGTCAGCTTCCCGCTTCGCACGTCGGCGGCGAGTCCGTCAATCACCTCGATCTGCGCTTTGGTGGCGGCCCGGATCGAGTCGGCCGCGCCGGGACCGACCGCGCGGCCGGCGAGCGATGCGATCGGGAGCTTCCACTTGCCGTCCACGCGCACGAGCTCCATCGACATCGCCGCGTCCTTCGCCGGCGCGACGGTGGCGTGATCGCCGGCGATCTTCTCGACGAACATGTCGATGTCGGCGGCGGATTGAGGATCGAGCTGCGATGCGCCGGGCGATGACGGCGCGGTGGTGGCGTGGCCGAACTTCTGCTGCTCGGCGGCGCGAAGGCGGGCGTTCGCCAGCTCGACCTGGATGACGCCGTCGAGGATTTTCTGCTCGGTCAAGTTGGCGGCGTAGAACAACGAGCGGAGAGCGGTTTCATCGACTTCACCGCGGGAGAGGAAGAAGCTGCGAAGCAGCGCTTTGGGAGACGACTGATCGAGCGCGGGGGAGGCGGCCGGACGGGTCGTCGCGCCGGACGCAAGCGTCGTCGGCGCGGGCGCCGGTGCGGGCGGGGGCGCGGCGACGCACAGTGGCAGCGGAGCTGCCACTGCCACGAGTGCGGCGAACGCCATGATGACGGATTGCATCGTGCGGTGGCGCGCGGTGTCATCCCGGGGTACTCCGGGGGATCCCGGACACCAGCGGTTAGCCAGATCCCTCGGATTACCTCGGGATGACAATCCGCGGGCGGCGCTATGCGAATCCGCGCATTTCTCCGACATTGTGCGACGAATCATCGGCTCCCCCTCCGCTTTGAATTCCCGTCTATCCAATCTTGCGCACCTGCGTCCCGGCGTCCTTCGCCAGCGCCGCGGCCTTGTCGGTTTTCTCCCAGGAAAAACTCCCGTCCTTGCCGGGCTCGCGGCCGAAGTGGCCGTGCTTGGCGGTCGCCTTGTAGATCGGCTTGAGCAGGTCGAGGTGCTTGATGATTCCCTTGGGCGTCAGCGGGAAATGCTTGCGCACCAGCTCGGCGATCTTGTCTTCGGGGATGACCGCGGTGCCTTCGGTGCTGACGGTGACGCTCACCGGTTCGGCGACGCCGATCGCGTAAGCGAGCTGCACTTCGGCCGCTTCGGCCAGGCCCGCGGCGACGATGTTCTTGGCGATGTAGCGGCCCATGTAGCAGGCGGAGCGATCGACCTTGGACGGGTCCTTGCCGCTGAACGCCCCTCCGCCGTGCGCGCCGCGACCGCCGTAGGAATCAACGATGATCTTGCGGCCGGTCAGGCCCGTGTCGCCGTGCGGCCCGCCGACCAGGAAGCGGCCGGTCGGATTGATGTGGAACTTGATGTCGCCGTTCCAGTACTTGGGCGGAATGACGGGCTTGATGACCTGCTCGATGATCTGCTTCTTCGCCTCATCGCTGAAGACGTCGCCCTTGAGCACGGATTCATCGTGCTGCGTGGAGACGACGACGGTGTGAACGCGGACGGGCTTCTCGTCCTTGTACTCGACCGTCACCTGCGATTTGCCGTCGGGACGCAGCCACTTGAGCGTGCCGTTCTGACGAAGCTCGGCCAGACGCTCGACGATGCGGTGCGCGAGGTGGATCGGCAGCGGCATGAGCGCATCCGTCTCGGTGCAGGCGTAGCCGAACATCAGGCCCTGGTCGCCGGCGCCCATCTCCTCTTCCCTGGCGTTGCCCTCGGCGTGATCGACGCCGCGCGCGATGTCGGGGGACTGGCTGTGGAGTGCGCTGAGCACGCCGCAGGTGTAGTCGAAGCCGATGTCCGGGTGCGTGTAGCCGATTTCCTTGATCGTGTCGCGCGCGACCTGGATGACGTCGACGTAGGCGTTGGTGGTGATCTCGCCGGCGACGATGCACTGGCCGGTGGTCACCAGCGTCTCGCAGGCGACGCGGCTCTTGGGATCTTCTTTCAGCAGCGCGTCGAGGATGCCGTCGGAGATCTGATCGGCCACTTTATCGGGGTGGCCCATGGTGACGGACTCGCTGGTGAAGAGGTGGCTGCTGCGACGGAAGTTCTGCTGGCTCTGAGCGGACACGTGGAAGCTCCTGTGTGGTAAACGCGGTTGCCGGGTTTTACGTGAGGCGGCCGGCGCGGCTGGCGAACGCCCATCCGTCCGCCAAAACGCGCAGGGCCGGGCAATGTAGCGAACGCGCCTTGCGCGAGCAAGGAGCGGCCGAGCGTGAGGGAGATCGCGGTTCGGCACGTTAACCATTGTCATCTCAAGCGTTAGCGGATGGACCGAGCGGCGGCGGAAAGCCGAGGGCGCGGCGCGCGGCGGCGTAGACGGCCTCGTCGGCGACCTCCTGCCGCGCGCGGGCAAGGGCGCGGGCCGTCGAGCTGGTCGCGGCGAGTGTCTGATGGAGCTGGCGCAGCTCGGCGCGGAAGGCGCGATCGCGCATCCACCGCCAGACGGTGGTGCGCGCGGTTCCTAGATGGGTCGAGACTTCGACGATGCTGTAGCCCTGCGTGAGCATGCGTGCCGCGAGCAGTTGCCGAGGCTGGAGCGACCGCGGCTGATCGCCTGGGTTCGTTTTGTCATTTCGCGTTTTTTGTTGCACCACGTTGCACAGCGTTGCATCCGGTTGCACCGACCCGGGCGGTGGGTTCGTTTTGCGCATTGTCGAGTTTTGTTGCACCACGCTGCGTGGGGTTGCACGGCGTTGCACCTGACCGATGGCCAGCGCCGACGCGGCGGCGGAGGCGAGGCGTTGCTGCGAAGCGAGTGTCATGGCTCCTCCCGTGGGTCAAAAGCGGGCGCGAACCTCGTCCGCCCGCGAACCATACTTTTACCTAACATATTTGGGAGGAGGCAAATTCGTTTTTGCTATTTCTTTTTCTTCTTCGCCGGCGGCGGATTCGAGTTGTCCGGCGCGGGCTGCGCGGGTGGCGGATTCTGGGTCGTCCCGCCGCTTCCCCCGCCGCCGCCGAAGATGCCCTGGATGGCGTTGCCGAGGTCGTTCTTCCCGCCCTTGTTATCGCCCTGATTCAGGCCGGGAATCACGCCCTGGAGCTTCTCCTTGGCGATGCCCTCGGCGATCTTAGCGGCGATGTTGCCGGCGTCGATCTGCGGCTGAGCCGTCGTGCCCCGCATCACGATCGGGATGCCGGAGGGGAACGCGTCGTTCACCGCCTTTTGATACTGGTGATCGGGGATGAACTTGGAAATCAGTTGCGGCGGGATGGTGACGTTCAGCAACTGTTTCAGGTCGATCAGGCTGATGTCGCCGCGGAAGGTGAGCGGCATGTAGACGGGCTTGACCTTCGACGCTTGTGCGACGGTGCCGGCGGTCGGCGCGGCGCCGGGCATGGCCCCGGCTTGCTCCGCCGTCGCGCCCGGGTCGATCAGCATCATCGTCACGTCCTGCGTCGTTCGGCCGTTGGCGATGACGATGGTGGCGTCCTTGATGCTGCCTTCAAAGACGTCCGCCTGACCGGAGACGCCGCCCTGGAAGCTCGGGAAGGCGTTGACCACCTTGCCGAACATCAGCGTGCCGACGGGGTTGGCGATGTCCATGTCGCTCAGCGAGAAGACGATCTTTGCCGTGCCGGACTTGGCGGATTTGAGCGCGTCGTTGCTGAGCGCCAGGCCGGTGCATTGCTCAACGGTCACGTCGAGCAGGCCCTTGGCGCGCTTTGAATTCGTGAACACGGGGTTGACGTACTTGCCGAGCGTGTCGCCGAGCAGCGTGTTGATGCTCGCGCCCGCGACTAGTTTTTGGTTCTTGCCGACGGTGAGGCGCGGGACGTCGGTGGTGAGATCGACGAGGAGACTGTTCACGTCGAGCGTTCCACCGTTGAACTTGGCGGGCTTGGCGGCGCGCTCGGCCTTGGGTTTGTTGGCATAGAGCGTGACGAGTTTGCCTTGCGAGAGGGAGAGGGGGATCTCCAGGTCGTTGATCGTGATGCCGGAGGTGTCGAGGAGTTGGACGGCGAGCGCGCCGTCGGCGGTCAAATTTTTGATCGCCTCGTTCGACGGCACGTTCGCGGGATAGCTGCCGGCGAGCGTCCAGGTGCGCTTGAACTGCCCGGCGATCTTCATGTCCTTGAGCTGCTCCTGCGTTTCGGGCGAGAGCATCGGCTTGATCATCGGCCACAGTTTCTGCAGGTCGTAGCTCAGGTCCATCGTGACGTTGTCGAGCTTGCGCGCGGTCTGCCAGTCCTGAATCGCGCCTTTCAGTTGCACGCCCGCCGCTTGTGAGGAGGTCATGTTCAGCGCGACGTTGTTGAGCGTGGCGTTATGCGCTGTCGTGTCGGCGACGACGTCGTTGGCGAGGACGAGCTTGTCCTCGGTGAACGCCGGCGTCTTCTGATCCGCCTGCAGGACGATGAACTTGTTGATCGTCGCGTCGCCGGCGAGTTGGATCTGGTTGGATTTGGTGGCGATGTTCTGGTTGACGGCATAATCGCCGCGGTACGGCATCGGGTCGGCGCCCTGGAGGACGGAGAGCAGGCGCGTCAGCGGCTCGAGCGAACCCGTGAGGCTGATCTTGCCGTTGGCGTCGGGTGAGGAGCCTTTGAGGTTCGTCACGGTGATCGGCGTGGGCATGTCGAGCTTGGCGAGGCCGCCGAGATCGCCGGTGAGCGAGGTCAATTTCAGATTTGGGAGTTCAGATTGCGCCGTGCCGACGTCGGCGGCGAGCTTGACGTCGATGGGCTGCGTGAAAGCGAAGGTGCGCGGGCCGCGCGTCAGGGAGACTTTGCTGGCGGCGATGTCGGCGCGGGTGAGCTTCGTCGTTTGCGTGGCATCATCCCGCGCGATCTCGAGGTTGACCGCTGCGCCCCCACCAATCTGCAGCGGCGGGAGGGGTTGCGTCGTCGCCGGCGTGGTCGCTTGAGCGACCACGGTCGGCTGCGTCGCGGGAGGCGAGAACGCGTGCGCGACGGCGGAGGTCTTGGCGATGTCCGGGATGGCGATCTCGATCTTGGCGGATTGGAGACGGTCGAGGATCGACAGCGGTTTGCTCGGATCGGGCCCCGACAAAACTAGCTGCGTCCCCGTTATTCTCGTGCGAGCGAACGTGCTGTCGATCGTCGCTGTTGGAACGCTGATCGTCTTGAAATCGGCGGGTGTCCTGGCGGCGAGGGCGAGCTTCACCGTCTCGTTCTGGATCGGCTTTTCGTTTGTGGTGACGGACAGATTCGTGATCACGCCGTCGAGGTTGATGTTGGTGCCGGCGGAGGCGTCGGAGGCGAGCGTGAGCGCCGCATCGAGAATACCGCTCGTGAGTTGACCGGCGCTGGTGGTCGCGGCGGGTTGTGATTTCCCCATCGCCTGCACCGTATCGTTCAGCGCTTTGAGGTTGCTCGCCAGCTTGAGTTGTCCGTTGCCTCCGATGCCACCGTTCTTGGCGAGGCGGACGATCATCGGATCGTTGCCGACTTTGGTGAGCGTCAACAACTGATTCGAGCTGGTAATGCCCAAGGCGTTGATCGTCGCCGTCGTCAGGTCGGCGCCCTGCTCGATCTTGCCGGAGGCGGTGATGTCCTGGTTCTCGTTCTGGAGGAACGTGACCGGCGGCGGGAGCGGTTGGCCCGGCGCGCCCGGCTGCGTCGTCGCCTGCTGCAGGATGAGGTTGCGAATCTGCGCTTTCTGATCGAAGACCAGCGTGTTGTTTTGATAGGAGCCGGTCACGGTCGCGCTCAGCGTGCCGCCGGCGGCGCGGATGGTTCCGGGAATAAAGGCGGCGAACTGTTGTTGCGCGCGGGCGAAATCGACGGCGAGTTTTTGCACGTCGAACTTGTCAACGTTGCTGTTGGCGAGCGTCACCTTGTTGGCGGTCGCGAGCAAGTCGATGGTCGGCGCCGCGGCGTCGCCGGATTGCAGCGTGACCTTCGTGTTCTGCACGGCGTCGATGAAGGGACCATTCTCCGCGCCGCGGACCAGCGTCGTGTTGCCGGCCAGCGCGACGCGGGATTGGTTGATGTCTTTGCCTTCCGCCAGGCCGTGCGCGATGACGTTGGCGAGGTTGACGGTGGCGGCGATGTCGCTCGTGCCGGCGGGCTTGGTCAGGTCGCCCTTGGAGGTGATGTGGAAATCGCCGGTGCCGCTGAAGGATTTGCCCTGGAGATCGACGAACTGCGCGATCTGCGCGTCGAGTTTGCCGAGGTCGAGCGTGCCGGGGATGTCGATGCTCGAGAGGGACGGTCCGCCGCCTTTGGCGGTCGCGAACGCGCTCGTGAGGTTGACGGCGATGTCGCGCAGGTCCGGGATCGAGCCGCCGGTCGGGATGGCAGCGACCGAGGTGTCGAGGTGGATGGGATCGAGCTTCACCGGCGCGCCGTTGTTGGTGCCGGCGACGTCTTTCACATCGAGCACCTGCGCGACCGTCGCGCGATCCTTGGCGATTTTTAAATCGACGCTCGTCGCGACGTCGCCCGACGTGATCTGAGCGCCTTTCCGAAGCCCGATCGTGTTCGGGAGCGAATTGACCAGTCCGCGCAGATCCTTGGTGTTGATGGCAAGCTTCACATCGCCTTCGGAGCCGGGGGCTTTTTGCGCGGCGAGATTTTGCAGCGCCTCCTGCGTGACCTGCCCGGCGATCGTGACGAGGACGTGATCGGTCTCGACGTTGAGCTTGTCGATTTTTACCAGCGATTCGCTGCCCTGCGGGGCGACGGTGATGTTGATCGGGACCGAGACTTTGGAGGACTTGTAGGTGTCCCCCTTCAGCGGCGTGCCGCCGGCGGCGAAGTTGGCGACATCCAGCACGCCGCCGACGCTCGCGTTTTTCATCCCGTCGGCTTTGAGATGCAGCGAGCCGTTGGCGATTCCGGCGAGGGTGATCGTTTGCGTCGGCGAATTAAGGAACGGCGCGGCGGCGGCGAGATCGGTGCCGGCGATCTGCAGCGTCTGATCCGCCTTGAGCTGATCGACGTTGACGACGTTGTTCTCGATCGCGTCGACGGTCCCTTCCAGCGCGATCGTGCCGGGCGCGGCGTTGCCGACGTGATAGGCGACGGTTGCCTTGTTCGCGATCGGCTGGTTGATGTCGGGGATGTCGACAGTGACGTCACTGGGATCAAGGTAGATCGGCGGGATCGCCTTCTCATCGGGCTTGGGATGAACGGTGATCGTGCCGCGGGCTTCCTTGATCAGGACCTTGCCCTTCACATCGGGCAGCTTGCTCGGCTTCTCTTCCTTCGGTTTCTTCTCGTGCTTCTCGCCGGGCGTTTCCTTAACGAGGTTTGCGAGGTTGTTGGTGCCGTCGGGATAGACCTCGAGGTTGACGAGGTTCGGCTTGTCGATGACGACTTCGCCTAGGTTATAGTTTCCGCGCGCGGCGGAGAGCAGCGACATGGGGACGCGGACGGAGTTGACCTCGACGACCCGGCGGCCCTGCTCGTCATCGATCTTCACGCCGTCGAGCGTGACGCCGCTGGTCCAACCGAGACTCCAGTCGTTGACCGAGAGCTTGCCGTTGAGGTGGTTGTTGACCTGCGCGATTGCGAAGGAGCGCGCGGGGGCGGTGCTGAGGAGCGTGGGGGCGAGGAGGATCAGCAGGATTAGGACGATGAAGAGCCCGAGCAGGACCCAGGGCCAGCGGCGACGCTTTTTCTTTGGAGGCTCAGGGGGGACAGCGGGCGTACCGGGGGCTGAAGCCCCCGACCTGGCGATGGGATCGTTCGGGTTCGGCGTTGGTGTCGTCGGATTGATGTCGGTCATGGCACGTCCCTGTGATGTTCTTCACGCGCGAGGGGGCGAGAGGTCATTACAACACGACACGCGGCGTGGTGCCATGTTGTTGCCGGTCGTGATGTTAGGCGTTAATTTCCGGGATTCGCTGGTCGATAAACACTTTGTGCGCTTTGCGGCGCTCGCGCGGGATGCGCGACGTGCTTCTTAACGCACGCATGGCCAGGAGCGGTTGTTATGGGAACTACATCGCGCAAGAAGGCGCTGATCACCGGCATCACCGGGCAGGACGGTTCGTACCTGGCCGAATTTCTGCTCGGCAAAGGGTATGAGGTGCACGGGCTTCTCCGCCGCAGCAGCTCGTTCAACACCGATCGCATCGATCATCTGTACAAGGACCCGCACAATCCCGAAGCGCGGCTGTTTTTGCACTACGGCGATCTCGTGGACGGGATGGGCCTGCGCGAGGTGCTGACGCGCGTTCAGCCGGACGAGCTGTACAACCTCGGCGCGCAGTCGCACGTGCGCGTGAGCTTCGATCAACCGGTCTACACCGTGCAGTCGGATGCGCTGGGCACGATGAACCTGCTGGAGGCGATTCGCGACACCGGGCGGCCGATCCGGTTTTACCAGGCGAGCAGCTCTGAGATGTACGGCAAGGTGGTCGAGACGCCGCAGACCGAGAACACGCCCTTCTACCCCCGCAGCCCGTACGCGTGCGCGAAGGTGTACTCGTACTGGCAGACGGTGAACTACCGCGAGTCGTACAACATGTTCGCGTGCAACGGGATTCTGTTTAACCACGAGAGCCCGCGGCGCGGCGAGACGTTCGTCACGCGCAAGATCACCCGCGCGGCGACGCGGATCAAAGCCGGGCTGCAGAAAAGTTTGTTCCTCGGCAACTTGGATGCGAAGCGCGACTGGGGCTTTGCCGGCGATTACGTCGAGGCGATGTGGCTGATGCTCCAGCAGGACAAGGCGGAGGACTTCGTCGTCGCCACCGGCGAGACGCACAGCGTGCGCGAGTTCCTCGACGAAGTGTTCGGCACCCTTGAGATGGACTGGAAGCAGTACGTGAAGGTCGATCCGAAATACTTCCGCCCGGCGGAAGTTGATCTGCTCCTGGGCGACGCCTCGAAGGCGCGGCGGGTTCTGAAGTGGGAGCCTAAAGTCACGTTCAAGGCTTTGGCGAAGATGATGGTCGAAGCGGACATGAAACTCGCCAGGCGCGAGGCACTGGTCGCGCAGCAGCAGGATTGAATTGGATTCGTAGCATGGCCGTCTCGGCCATGCCTGCATGCATGGGCGAGACGCCCATGCTACGGAAGTAGCGATGAGCATTTCGAAGACAGATCGAATCGTGATCACGGGCGGCGCGGGGTTTCTCGGGTCGTTTGTGATCGAGAAGCTCAAGGCGCGCGGCTACACGAACCTGATCGTCCCCCGGCGGAAGGAATATGACCTGACGCACGAGGCGGACGCCGATCGGCTTTACAAAGACTTCAAGCCGGACGTGATGCTGCACATGGCGGCGGAAGTCGGAGGCATCGGCGCCAATCGCGACAACCCGGGCCGGTTCTTCTTCGCCAACATGGCGATGGGATTGCACCTGGTCGAAGGCGCGCGGAAGTTCGGGCTGAAGAAGTTCATTCAGGTCGGGACGATCTGCGCGTACCCGAAATTCACGCCGGTGCCGTTCAAGGAAGCGGATCTGTGGAGCGGGTATCCGGAAGAGACCAACGCGCCCTACGGCATCGCCAAGAAGGCGCTGCTGGTGATGCTCCAGGGTTATCGCGAGCAGTACAAGCTCAACGGCGTCTACCTTCTGCCGGTGAACCTGTATGGGCCGCGGGATAATTTCGATCTGCACTCGTCGCACGTGATCCCCGCGCTCATCCGCAAATGCGTCGAGGCGAAGCGCCGCGGCGACAAAGAGATCGCGGCGTGGGGAACAGGATCGGCGAGTCGCGAGTTTCTCTATGTGGAAGACTGTGCCGAGGGGATCATCCTCTCGATGGAGAAGTACGAATCCCCCGAGCCGATGAACCTGGGCAGCGGGCGGGAGATCACGATCAAGGACCTGACAAACCTCGTCGCCAAGCTCTCCGGATTCGAGGGCAAGATCGTCTGGGACCCGACGAAGCCCGACGGTCAGCCGCGGCGGTGTTTGGATGTCACGCGGGCGAAGCGGCAGATCGGCTTCGTCGCGCAGACGACATTGGAAGACGGGCTAAAGAAGACGATTGCGTGGTACGAAGCGCAGGCGCAGTGAACTTCGCAGGCGTTTGTGACGTTTGTGACGGATAGGCGGGTGTCGGTCGGTCGAGCGCGTCGGGCGTTTTCTTGACCGCTATTACCCGCAACTCATAATGAGAATCCGTCTTTTTGCAGCGGCGACGCAGGCGTCGCCCTGCTGCCGGAGAGGGCGACGCAGGCGTCGCCCCTACAGGTTGGTCGATTCCTCTCTATTACGGGCGAGTGACGCACATGCTGGATCCAAAAGACAAGGTCGTTATCTGCGGCGGCGGTGGTTTCATCGGCGGGCACCTGGTCGGTGACCTGATCCGCAAGGGCTACAAGACCGTCCGCTGCGTCGATGTGAAGCCCAAGAGCGACTGGTACCAGGTCCACGAGCAGGCGGAGAACGTCGTCGCGGACCTGAACATGCGCGACGCCGCTTTCGCCGCGACCAAGGGGATGGACGTCGTCATCAACCTCGCCTGCAACATGGGCGGGATGGGGTTCATCGAATTGAACAAGGGTCTGTGCATGATCAGCGTGCTGATCAACACGCACCTGCTGATGGGCGCCCGCGAGAACGGCGGGTGCAAGCGATTCTTCTACGCCTCCTCCGCCTGCGTCTACAACGGCGACAAGCAGCGCGAGAAGAAGGTCGAGACCTTCCTGAAGGAAGAGGACGCGTATCCCGCGATGCCGGAAGACGGCTACGGCTGGGAGAAGCTCTTCTCCGAGCGCATGTGCCGGCACTTCCGCGAGGATTGGAAGATCCCCACGCGCGTGGCGCGGTTCCATAACGTTTACGGCCCGTTCGGCACGTGGGCGGGCGGCCGCGAGAAGGCCCCCGCCGCTATCTGCCGAAAGGTCATCGAAGCCAAGATGTCCGGCAAGCACGAGATCGAGATCTGGGGCGACGGCCAGCAGACCCGCTCGTTCATGTACATCTCCGACTGCCTCAAGGGCATCTACATGATCACCGGCAGCGACACCTGGCACGACCCGATCAACCTCGGCTCGGCAGAAGGCGTGACGATCAACCAGCTCGTGGACATCGTCGAGGACATCGCCGGCATCAAGCTGAAGCGCAAGTACAACCTCAACGCCCCCAAGGGCGTCAACGGCCGCAACAGCGACAACACGCTGATCAAGAAGGTCTTCAACTGGGAGCCGGACACCAAGCTGCGCGACGGGATGGAGAAGACCTATCGGTGGATCAACGATCAGATGGCGAGCAAGGCGACTAGCAAGTAATGTCGAACTGCTGACCTGTAGGGGCGACGCCTGCGTCGCCCTTCTTTTTTCTCCTAACGTTCCCCCGAGAGAGGGCGGCGCAGGCGTCGCCCCTACCAATGATCAGCGGCCGCCCCAAAACTCTCCTCATCATCAGCCAGGTCTTCGTGCCTGATCCGGCCAGCGTCGGGCAGCACATCGCCGATGTCGCGTTCGAGATGGCACGGCGCGGGCACCGCGTGCTCGTGTACGCCTCGGCCCGCGGGTACGAGAATCCTTCCGTCATTTATCCCAAGCGCGAGACGATCAACGGTGTGGAAGTCCGCCGGCTCGGGCTCGCGTCGTTCGGCAAGAAGAGCATCCTGCTGCGCGTCCTCGGCACGGCATCGTTCATGATTCAGGCGCTGTGGGTTTGCCTGACTACGCCGCGACTGGCGGGGATTTTCTTCTCCACCTCCCCGCCGATGATCGGGATCGTGACGGTGATCGCGCATTGGATCCGCCGCGTGCCGATCGCGTACTGGGCGATGGATCTGAATCCGGATCAGCTCATTGCGATGGGGACGATCGGGGGGAACTCGCTCACCGCGCGCGTGCTCGAGTTCGGCAATCGGCTAATCCTTCGAAACTCCTCGCTTGTCGTTGCGCTCGATCGATTCATGGCCGATCGCTTGCGTCTTCGCGTCCATGACTTGGACAAGAAGATGCTGATCGCCCCGCCGTGGGCGCACGACGCGCATCTGGAACCGCTGGCGCACGCGGACAATCCGTTTCGCGCCAAACACGAACTCGCCGACCAATTCGTGATCATGTACAGCGGCAATCACAGCCCCAGCCATCCGCTGCGGACGCTGCTGGACGCCGCCCTGCGATTAAAGGACAACCCGCGGCTGAAATTCCTCTTCGTCGGCGGCGGGCTCGGCAAGAAAGAGGTTGAGGCGTTCGCGAAAGAGCATTCTCTCGCGAACATCACATCGCTCCCTTACCAGCCGCTGGCGGACTTGCGCTACTCGCTGTCGGCGGCGGACGTGCACATCGTGGCGCTGGGCGACAACATGGTCGGCATCGTTCATCCGTGCAAAATCTACGGCGCGATGACCGTCGGCCGACCCATCCTCTTCCTCGGCCCCAGGCCCAGCCACATCTCCGACATCATGGACCAGCACGACGTCGGCCGGCACATCCCGCACGGCGACGTGGACGGCGCGGTGAAAGCGATCGAGTTCTTCCTCGCCGCCCCGGCGGAGCAGCTCGCCACGATGGGCGCGGCGGCGCAGCAGGTGCTGGAACAACGTTTCACGCAGCAGTTTCTCTGCGGCCAATTCTGCGACGCGCTCGAAGGCGCTCTTTGCGGCCGATACAATCCCGCCAATGAACCTCCTCAAGCCCCTGTCGCCGCTGCTGCTCGCTAGCCTGCTTCTCGTCGGCTGCCAGAAGGACGTTCGCGAAGTGCGTCGGACCAAGCCGGCGCTGGACGGCGGCGGGAACGGATATTCGGTCGATACCGGGCAATACGCCGTCAACGGAACGAGATATTCGGTCGAGACGGGCAACCGCTACAGCGTCGACGGCAGCCGCCCGCACAAGGCGGCGGCGCCGACAGGCAGCGCCGTGGGGCTTCCGGGAGCGCCGCGGACGATTGGGGATTGACTACGCACCGCATCATCGTGCATGACAACTGACGTCATGCTGAGGTACTCCGAAGCATCCGCGTGCCAAACCCAGATGCTTCGGCGTACCTCAGCATGACAAGTGACGCGATTGACGCGGCTAAACCATGCTCTCCGTCTTCTCCACCGCCGCCAGGAGCGGCTTCATGTACTCGTGCCCGAACAAACGCACATGATTGATCAGCGGATAGAGCTGATAGATCGGCTTGCGGAAGCGGTGGTAGTCGTCTGAGAGACGATGGTGCTGCTGGTACGCGCGCAGGAACGCGGGCGTGACGGTGTGGAACAGCTCCATGTACGCGATCTCCGCCTCGGCGTGCGCGTACTTGCAATTCGGATCGAGCAGCGCGGCGATGTGCCAGCGGCCGTCGCCGTTCTGCCTGCACATCACGTTGGTGTTCCAGATGTCCCAGTGAACGAGGCGCGGCTTGTCGCCGTGGACGAGGAAGCGGTCGAGCTTCTCGTGCACCTTGCCGATCTGCTTGCGGCAATGCTTGCTCAGATGCGGATCGGACTGCGCCTCATGCCAGATCGGGTCGTACACCTCGCGATAAAACCTGGACCACGAATCGTACGACTGCCCGCCCTCCATCACGCGCATGTATTTTTCGTTCATGTTCGCGTGCATGGCGAGGATGATCTCCGCGAGCTCCTGCTGCAGCGCGTCGAATTCTTCGCTTGTGCAGCGGTGTTTCGCTTGGCCGAGATCGACGCCTTCGATGAACTCGATCAGCAGGTAGCTGACCGGGTCGTCGAGCGAGCCGATTTTCCACTGGTAGACCTGCGGCACGGGCAGGCCGAGCGACCTGAGCAGCGTCAGTTGATACGCCTCGCGCTCGTAGGATTTGTCGACGCGGTGCGGCGAGACTTTGACGACGGCCTTGGTGTTGTCGGAGAGATGAAGCTCGAGGGTGGTGGAGATCTGGCCGCCGTGCAGGGGACGAAATTCCGTCAGCTCCGCCGACGTGCCGGAAAAATCCTGCACGATCCGGCGGAGCGCCTGCCACGAGATGTCGATTTCTCCCATCGACATTCGGATGCGCCGCGGTTGATTGTAGCGTCAAACGAATGGGTTGGCACTATACTGATGCTTGTGCGTGCGTTGTCGGCATGCGGATGTGAGTCTTTCCACGAGCGAGATGTCGCAAATGCAGAATGAAGATGTTGCAGAGCGGTCGCGCGGCGGCGACGGACCGCCCGCAGATTTTTCCGACGAAGTGCGGCGGATGATGGACGCGGGCGCGCCGACGCGCGAGATCCTGACTCATCTGGCAACGGAAGGGGAAGTGCTGGCGGGTCCGGGGACGGCGGTGTCGATCCTCGTGCTGGACGAGAACGGGCTGCTCCGCAACGGCGCGTCGCCCAATCTGCCGTCCGATTATCTCGACGCCATCGATCGGCTGAAGCCTGACGCCCGCGTCGGCACGTGCGCGGCGGCGGCCGCGACGGGATGCCCGGTGCTGACGCCGGATTTCCAGGCGGATGACAAGTGGGCGGAGCTTCGCCACCTGCCGATGTCGCTCGGTTTCGTCGGCGCTTGGAGCATGCCGATCAAATCCGCCGAGGGACAGGTGCTTGGGACTTTCGGGACGTACTACCGCGATCGGCGTTCGCCGACGCCACACGAGCGACGGGGCGTGGAGCAACTGGCGGGCGCGGCGGCGCTCGTGCTGGCGAAGGTCAATTAACGGATGTGCGCGTTTTTCATCCGGCGCCCCATCCCCCGCCGCCTGGCGTGATGATGCGGAGGACGTCGCCGCGCGACAGCTTCACTTTCGATTTGCCGGCGATCGCGACGTCGTTGATCGAGTTGGCTCCCGATTGAGCCGCGCTTCCACCGGCCAGCCCGTAGGGTCGCGAGATCCTTCGATCGGAAATCACGGTTCCCTCGCAGGGCGTGAGCGCTTCGAGCTCGCGGACGATGCCGTCGCCGCCGCGGTGTTTGCCTGCGCCGCCGCTCGATGCGGCGCGCTCGAAGCGGCGGACGCGGAGCGGATATTGCATTTCGATCGCCTCCGCGGGGGTGTTGAGGGTGTTGGTCATGTGGCACTGGACCGCTGACGCGCCGTCGCCTTGCGGAGAGGCGCCGCTGCCGCCGCCGATGGTTTCGTAGTACGTCCATCCTTCCCCGCCCAGCGCCACGCTGCTCATTGTTCCGCAACTGGCGGCGGGAATCCGATCGGGGAGCGCTTTGGAGAGCGCGCCGAAGACGACGTCGACGACGCGCTGGCTCGTTTCGGTATTGCCTGCGACCACCGCGGCGGGGAATTCGGCATGCACGACTGAGCCCGCGCGCGTGATCACCTCGATGTTGCGGAACACGCCGCCGTTCAGCGGGACGTGCTCCTCGAGCAGGCAGGCGAAGCAATAGTACACCGCCGCGCGGGCGACTGAAGCGGGACAGTTCACGCAGCCGGCGACCTGGTTGTCGCTGTTTGTCAGATCGACGATGGCGCGATCGCTGGCGACGCGGACGATCGCGCGGATGGCGACGGGGCCGTAGCCGGTGCCGTCGTCGTCGAGGACGTCGTCGAAGCGGTATTCACCGTCGGGGATGGCGTCGATCGTTCTGGCCAGAAACGCCTGCGAGTAATCGAGCAGCGCGGTGCCGCAGGTCTGCGCCTCGTCGATGCCGTGCGCTTCGATCATGCGCGCCAGCGCCGCTGTGCCGACGCGATTGGACGCAAGCTGCGCGTCGAGATCGCCGAGCCGTTCGTCCGGCGTGCGCACCGCCGCGAGGATGCGATTCAGCAAATCGTCCCGCACCTTGCCGGCGCGATAGAGGAAGCTCGGCTCGATGCGGATTCCCTCTTCATCGATGTGCCGGCTGAGCGTCATCGAGCCGGGGCTCGTGCCGCCGACGTCGGCGTGATGCGCGCGGTTCGCGACGTAACCGGCGAGGGCGCCGGCGTGAATGACCGGCGAGACGATGGTGATGTCCGGCAGGTGCGTCCCGCCGGCGAAAGGATCGTTGACGATCGCGACGTCGCCGTCAGCGAGCGGGCCAAGGCGATCGAGCACCGCGCGCACCGAATCGGCCATCGAGCCCAGGTGCACCGGGATGTGCGCCGCCTGCGCCAGCAGCACGCCGCTGGAATCGAAGATCGCGCAGGAGAAATCGCGGCGTTCCTTGATGTTGGCGGAGAAGGCGACGCGCTGAAGCGTGATCCCCATCTCATCCGCCGCGGCTTCGAAGAGGTTCCGCATCAGCTCGAGCTGGATGGGGTCGATGGTCATCGGTCACTTCTCCATTCGCTCGAGGATGACCGAGCCGTTGGGCTCCGATCGGGCCATCCACCCGCGCGGGATGAAGGTCGTCGCTTCGGCGTCGATGAGGAGCATCGGGCCGGTTTGACGGCCCGCCCAGGCGAGGTGGGCGCGACTCATGACCGCGGCGCGAACGGATTCGCCGGCGGCGTCGATCAGTCTGGTCTCGCGGACGACCGAGTGCGGCGGCGGCTGCGCATCGACCCGCGGGAGCTGCACCGTCGCGGCGCGGCCGATCCGTCGGACGCGCAGCGTGACGATCTCGATCGCGCGGCTTGCCGGCGGGCGGCCGTAGACTCTGCGGTAGGCGCTGTAGAAGCGGCGGGAGATGTCGGCGAGCGTCATGCCGATCACGGGGATTTTCAATTCGAACGATTGGCCGCGGAAACGGACGTCGGCGAAGTATTCGCTCGTCGCGACATCCGCATCCGCGACGCCGCAGGCGGCGGTGAGGCGCGCGAATTCGGCTTCGATCTCGGCGTCGTTCATCTGCGTGCCGAGGTGGACGACCGTGTGCGCGGCATCGACGACCGGCGGCGCGACGACCATGCCGAGCGCGCTTAAGACGCCCGCGTACGGCGGGATGAGGACGCGCGGGATCTCCAGACCATCCGCCAGCGCACACGCATGCAGACCGCCCGCGCCGCCGAAGCTCACCAGCGTGAATCGCCGCGGATCGTGACCGCGCTGCGCGGTGACCGCGCGGATCGCGTTGGTCATGTTCGCCTCGGCGACTTTGAGGATGCCGAGGCTCGTCTCGTTCAGCGACTTGTTCATCGCGCGCGCCAGGGGTTCGATCGCCTGACGCGAGAGCTCCGCGTCAATCTTCATCGCGCCGCCGAGAAAGGCGTCGGGAATCAGCCGGCCGAGACAGAGGTTGGCGTCGGTGACGGCCGGTTGCGTTCCGCCGCGGCCGTAGCACGCGGGGCCGGGAATCGCGCCGGCGGATTTCGGGCCGACGCGCAGAGCGCCGCCGGCATCGAGGTGGGCGATCGATCCGCCGCCGGCGCCGACGGTGTGGATGTCGTAGACCGGCAGCGCGATCGGCAAGCCGTCGATCGTGCTCTGCGTTGTCCATTGCGGCGTGCCGTCCAGCACGAGCGCGACGTCGGTGCTGGTGCCGCCCATGTCGTAGGTGATGACGTCGGCGAAATTTGCTGCTTTTGCGACGAACGCCGCGCCCATGACGCCGCCGGCGGGGCCGGATAGGACGAGCTTCGCTGCGTTCTTCGTCGCGTCGGGGGCGCTGAGCGTTCCGCCGGCGGATTGGGTGATCCGCAAGCTGCCTCCGCGAAGCGGCAAGCCCGCGGCGAGGGCGTCGAGGTAGGTCTCGACGGTCGGGCGGAGCGACGCGTTGATCGCGGTCGTGCTGGCGCGCTCGTATTCGCGGAACTCGGGAAGGATGTCGCTGCTCAGGCTGACGGTCAGTCCGGCCGCGGCGAGCTTCTCGCCGAGCCGCCGCTCGTGCGCGGGGTTAATGAAGCTGAAGAGGAGGCAGACGGCGACGTGGCGGAGATTCTTCGCGCGGATCTCGGCGATGGCGCGATCGATCTCATCGTCGCGCAGCGGCTCGACGACCCGGCCGCGGGCGTCGATGCGCTCGCGGACGGCAAAGCAATTCTCGCCCGGCGTGATCGGCGCGGGTCGCGTCACGTGCAGCGTATAAAGCCGCGGGCGGTTCTGCCGGCCGATCAGGAGCATGTCGGCAAAGCCGTGCGTGGTGATGAAGGCGATCGGCTCGCCCGCGCGCTGGAGGAGCGCATTGGTCGCGACGGTGGACCCGTGGACGACGTCGAGCGAAGCGAAGCCGTCGGCGACACGCCCCACCGCGTCAATCACCGCCTTGTGAAATTCCGGCGGGCTCGAGGGGATTTTGACGACGCGCAGACGTTTGCCGTCGAAGGCGACCAGGTCCGTGAACGTGCCGCCGACGTCGACGCCGACGAGAAGCCGGCTTGTTTGTTCACCTGCGCTGGCGGGCATAAAATCGCGTCCGATGAGTGATCGTTTCTTTGGCGCGGCGCGGGCGGCGGCGACGGCGACGACGTGGGTGAGCTTATGCGTCGCCGCGCTGGGCTGCAATTCACATCCTGCCGCGGCGGTCGAGAAGCAACCCGCGACCGCGCACGCCGCACCGGCGCCCGTCGCAACAACCCAATCCGAAGAAGCCGATGCGAAGAAGACGCTTTACTTCCTCGCCTCCGACGAGCTCGAAGGCCGCGGCGTCGGCACGGCGGGGCTCGATCGCGCCGCCGACTTCATCGCCGACGATTTCCGCGAGCGCGCACTCAAGCCGCCGCCGGGGATGAAGGATTATTTCCAGTCCTTCGAGATGACCACGACGACGCAGGTGGGGCCGAACACGTCGCTCGCGGTCGGCGAGCGCACGTTCACCGCGAAGGAAGATTTTTCGCCGCTCAGTTTCTCCGGCGAGGGCAGCTTCAAGGGCCCCGTCGTCTTCGTCGGCTACGCGATCAAGGACGAGAAGCACGCTTACGACGACTTCGCGGGGGTGGATCTGAAGGACAAGGTCGCCCTGGCGATGCGCTATGAGCCGCACGATGCGAAGGGGAACAGCCGCTTCGAGAAGGACGGGTGGTCTGAGAACGCGGCGTTGTGGTCGAAAGCGAAGGCGGCGAAGGAGGCCGGCGCGATCGCGCTGCTGCTCGTCACGCCGGAAACGTATCACGGCGGGGATGATCAGCTCGTGCCGTTCGCGCGGCGACCGATGGGCGACGCGAGCAAGCTGCCGGTCTTGCATATCCGGCATACGGTGGCGAACGAGTTGCTCCGCCGCGGCGGAGCGCCCGATCTGAAAACGCTGCAGGCGAAAATCGATGAGAGCATCAAACCGGCCTCGTTCGCGCTGGCTGACGTTGAAGTGAGCGGGCAGGTGGATCTGGAGCGGAAGAAGGCGGCAGTGAAGAACGTCGTCGCGTATCTGCCGGGCGAGAAGCGGGATGAGTACGTCGTCATCGGAGCGCATTACGATCACCTCGGCCGCGGCGGGATCGGAAGCCTGAGTCCCAAAAGCAACGAGATCCACAACGGCGCGGACGACAACGCGTCGGGCACGACGGCGATGCTGGAACTGGCGTCGCGTTTCGCGCGCGGGCCGACGCCGGAACGGTCGCTCGTCTTCGTCGCGTTCACGGCGGAAGAAGAGGGTTTGCTCGGTTCGCAGAAGTTTGTCGAGCAGTGTCCGCTTCCGCGGTCGCAGATCGTGGCGATGCTCAACCTCGACATGGTCGGGCGAATCCGCAGCACGCCGTCCAGCGTGAACATCGCGGCCCCGCCGACGAGCAACACGATGCGCGAGCAGGCGGCGACCGCGCCTTCGGAGCGCGGCGGCATTCTTTATGTCGGCGGATCGGGCACGGCGAAGGATTTTGAGCCGATCGTCGAGCGGGCGGACGAGCGCTCGCCGCTGGTCGTGCGCGACATCGGCAAAGGCGGGCTCGGACCGAGCGATCACATGAGCTTCGCGCTGAAGAAGATCCCCGTGCTCTTCTTCTTCAGCGGCCTTCACGCCGACTATCACCGCCCTACCGACGACGCGGACAAGATCAACTACGACGGGCTCGAACAGGTCGTGGGTTTTGTCCAGGACGTGGCGAAGCAGGTGATCGCGATGCCGCGCGAACAGTACGTCAGCAGCGCAGACGCGTCGTCGATGCGCCTCGGGGGCAGTCCGAGCGGCAGCACGGGCACGAGCGTGACGCTGGGGGTCGTTCCCGACTACAGCAACTTCGGCGAGGGGGGCGGCGTGCGCATCAGCGGGACCTCACCCGATTCTCCCGCGGCCAAAGCGGGCTTGCGCGAAGGCGATACAATCGTGAAGTGGAACGATCGCAAGATCGACACGCTGTACGACCTGTCGGACGTGCTGGCGAAAGGGAAAGTCGGCCAGAAGGTGAAGCTGGGCGTGATTCGCGAGAAGAAACTGGTTGAGATCGAGGCGACGCTCGCGAAGCGGAGCGGATGAAGGGAAACATGAGCAACGGAATCATCATCGTCGATCACGGGTCCCGGCGCGACGAGAGCAACCAGCTCCTCGAGCAGATCGCGGCGCTGTTCGCGCAGCGCTTCGAGCAGACCTACGGGATCGTGGAACCGGCGCATATGGAGATCGCGGAGCCTTCGATCGCGACCGCGTACGCGAAATGCGTCGAGCGCGGGGCGACGCGGATCGTCGTTTGTCCGTTTTTCCTCGGCCCGGGAAAGCACTGGACGTCTGACATTCCGCGCCTCGCAAGCGAGGCGGCCCAATTGCATCCCGACAGCCAATACCACGTGACGATGCCGCTGGGGATTGATGATCTCATCCTCGATTTGCTCGCCAAGCGCGTCGACTTTTGCGTCGATCACGGCTTTCGCTGCGAGAGCTGCCGCGGGACGATCCGCAGCGGGGAGAAAGGCGCCCGTGTCACATGAGAACGTGCTGGACGCCGACCGCGCCCTGCTGCTGATCTGCGATCTTCAGGAAGCATTCCGTCCGGCGATCGATCGGTTCGACGAGATCGTCAAGCGCACGGCGGTTGTCGCGGAGGCGGCGAAGCTGCTCGGCGTTCCGATCATCGCGACGGAGCAGGCGCCGGCGAAGCTCGGTGCGACCGTCGAGGAGATTCGACGCGTGCTGCCGGGCGATGTGACGCCACTCGGGAAAACGGCCTTCAGTTGCGGCGGAGCGGAGGGGTTCAAAGAGCGACTTGAATCGCTCGGTCGCAAGCAGGTGATGCTCTGCGGCATCGAATCGCATGTCTGCATGAACCAGACGGCCCACGACCTGCTCGCGCGCGACTACCAGGTGCACCTGCTGATCGACTGCACGTCATCGCGCACCGCGGCCAACCGTGAGCTGGGCATCTCGAAGATGCTCGGCAGCGGCGCGCTGCCGTCGAGCAGCGAGATGGCGATCTTCGAGCTGGTGCGCGATGCGAAGCACGAGCAGTTCCGCTCGATCCAGCGGTTGGTCAGATAATTAATCGCCGTCGCTCGCAGCGGGTTGCGTCGCGCCTTTGTTGTCGCCCGGCAAGCCTTTCGCGGACGTGATCACCGATGACTCCATCGCCGGAACCTCGGCGCGGCCGACGCCGTTTTCCAACAGCCGCCGCGCGAAGCCCTCGGCCTGATCTTCTTCGCCGTGGACGACGTAGGCGGCCGTTTCCTTCTTGAGCGTCGGCCCGAGGAAGCGAAGCAGCTCGTTCCCGTCCGCATGGGCGCTGAGGCCGTGGATCGTGCGGATCTGGCAGCGGACGTCGTAGAAGCGATCGAAAACCTTGACCCGTTTCTGCCCGTCCTGGAGACGCCGGCCGAGCGTCCCCGGCGGCACCCAGCCGACGAAGATGACCATGTCGTTCGGCCGCTCGAGGCTCTGCTTGAGGTGATGCAGGATCCGGCCGAACTCGCACGTGGGGCTCGACGCGATGATCACGCACGGCCCCGGCTGGGAGTTGATGTTGCGGCTCTCCTGGCTGCTGGAGGCGAGCGTCACGCGCGAGCCGGAGAAGAGATCGTTGGTGCCGATCATCGCCAGCGTCTGCTCGTCGAACACGTCGCGGAACTGCTTCGTCACCTCGGTCACGTCCACGCCCATCGGGCTGTCGACGAAGATCGGGATCGACGGGATTGTCTTTTCCTGGATGAATTTCTGCACGTACCACAGGATCGTCTGCGTCCGCCCGACCGCGAAGGAGGGGACGAGCAATCGGCTCTTGCGGTCGATGCAGAATTTGACGGCGTCGAGCAGTTGCGGCTCGACGGCATCGATCGGGCCGTGGTCTTTCATGCCGTAAGTGCTCTCGGTGATCACGTAGTCGAATACGCCCGGAATCGAGACCGGGTCGCGGATGATCGGCGAGTCGTAGCGGCCGACGTCGGCGGTGAAGAGCAGCCGCTTGTTCGTGCCGTCCTCGTTCCATTCGATCACGACGTACGCGGAGCCGAGAATGTGGCCGGCGTCGAAGAAGGTGAAGCTGACGCCGCTCCCCAGGTCCTGCTTCTCGGCGTACTTCACGCGGCGAAAGAGTTTCAGAACGGCGGCGGCGTCGGTCGATCGATAGAGCGGCTCGATCGGATCTTCGCCCGGCGCGCGGCCGCGGCGGTTGAGGTAGTCGGCGTCTTCCTCCTGAATCTTGGCCGCGTCGGTCATGACGATCCGCGCGACCTCCGCCGTCGCCGCGGTGCAGTAGATCGTCTTGTTGAACCCCTGGCGGACGATCACCGGGAGCTTGCCGCAGTGATCGAGATGACCGTGCGAGAGGATGATCGCGTCGATGCTCTTGAAATTCTCCGGCAGATACTGGTTGAGCCGCCGCGCTTCGTCGCGCGGGCCCTGATACATCCCGCAGTCGAGCAGGATGCGAAGGCCGTTGAGCTCGAGCAGGTGAGAGGAGCCGGTGACGGTGCGATCGGCGCCGCAGAATTGGATGCGCATGGCCGCAAACGGTACGACCGCCGCCCCACCGTCGCAATGCCAGTTGTCGCCGAGACTTGAAGCGCACCCGGCAGGATTCGAACCTGCGACCGTCGGATTAGAAATCCGATGCTCTGTCCAACTGAGCTACGGGTGCGGCCGGGAGCAGTTTACGCATCCCGTGGCGCGAATGACAGAAAACGCCGCCGGTCATTGTGCCGTCATGGCCCCCATGAGAAACAGTCCCGGCGGAATTCGACGGAAGTTTTGAGGGAAGTTTCTCCGCGATCGGTTGAACCAACTCCGTATGCCGGCCAGGGGGCCGCTGGAATAACGGGGCCGTTCGCACGTTCGTGGAGGTACCGGACATGGGCCGAGAGCAAGACGCGTACAAGTTCATCGAGTCGCTGGAGACGCGCCGCCTGTTCGCGGCGACGGCGACGCTGACGCACGGTTTGCTCGATGTCACCGGCACCGACGCCGGCGAGAGCATTTCCGTCGCGCTCAGCAGCGATTCGAGCAAGGTTGAAGTGAAGGTGGACGGCGCGTTCGTCGGCTCCGAAGCCGTCGGCGACGTGCGCGGCGTCTTCGTCGATGCCGGCGCGGGCGACGACACCGTTACCGTCGATTCGGCCGTCACGGCGCGCGTGGGCGTTAACGGCGGCGACGGGAACGACGCCATCACCATCAATTCCGCCAACGGCTCGGCCATGGGCGGCTCAGGGAACGACACGATCACCATGGCCGGCGCCGGCCGGAACAACGTCTCCGGCGGCGACGGCAACGACACCATCACCGGCGGCACCGGGCGCGATTTCATCTACGGCGGGTCCGGCGACGACGTGATCAACGGCAAGGGCGCGGCCGACTACATCATCGGCGGCGACGGCGCCGACACCATCAACGGCGGCAACGGCCGCAACAACATCTCCGGCGGCGACGGGAACGACGTCATCAAGGTCGGCTCCGGCTCCAGCCGCATCAACGGCGGCGCGGGCGACGACACCATCTCCGGCGGAAAGGCGACCGTCGGCACATTGAACATCCACGGCGGTGACGGGAACGACACCATCACCTCAGACGCCCTCAACAGCCATCTGTACGGCGACGCCGGCGACGACACCATCACCGGATCGGCCGGCAACGACACGATCTGGGGCGGCGACGGAACGGACTCGGTCTCCGGCGGCTCGGGCGGCACCGACAGCGTCAACGAAGGCAGTCCGCCGGTCACCCACTTCAACTTCGGCGGCGGCGGATTCTCCATCGGCGGCGGTGGGTTCGGTGGCGGCCGCTTCCATCACCGCGGACATCACGGCTTCGCCAACGCCGACGACAGCGGCACGGATACGACGACGAGCGGCAGCGGGAGCGATACGGTCACCAGCAGCAACAGCGCGGTCTAGCGTCGCGAGCACGCGATCGCGCGACATCACGGTCCCCCTTCCTTCCGGGCGCACGCCCGGATTGATTGCCCCCGGTTCTCCCCACCGGGGGCATTTTTTTTCCGTAGATCGCACAGGCTCCGTCTCAACAACGCGATTCGCTGGATTTTGTAGGGGCGACGCCTGCGTCGCCGTCTTCGAATTTGGCGGGAAATGCGCAATCCACAAACGCGGGCGAGGCAGGCCTCGCCCCTACGGCGGAGGCTTGAGACAGAGCCCGTCCGACCTACGGCATTCGGATCTGCCGTAGGATCGACTCGTCCTTGATGTCCTTATCGTCCGCCAGCAGGAATGCCTTGCTCAGGATGATTGACAGCATCGCGTCGCCTTCGAAGGGGAGGAAGATCTGCTCGTTGCCGTGGCTGCGCGCGCGGCGGTCCTGGACGATGCAGAGGTATTGGCTGTTCGGGTCCATCTGGATGTTGCCGCTGCCGAGGTGGATGTGGTACGTGCGCAGGTCGCCGCGGATGGTGAGGAATCTGTCGCTCAAGGTCGCGCGATCGGCGATGGAGAGCTTGGGGAGCAGACGGGAGAGGACGTCGCGGCGGGTGTGGGCGGATTCGGTCAGCTCGCCGAAGGAGTAGCTCTGCCAGTAATCCGTGAAGCGGCCGTTGCCGTGGTCTTGCCAGTTCGGGTCGTTGCCGACGGAGCAGACGCCGACGAACAGATCGACGTCGCGCATCAATTCCGAGAAGACGCGCGGCGGGATTTGATCCAGCGGTGTCGCTTCCGGTTCGGGCCGCGCGCGGCCGGCGCGGATCTCCTCGAGCTCCTGCATGAAGCGCTCGTTGCGCTGGCGCGGCGTGAGGTGCTCTTCCCGCCATGGGTAGAAGCGGACCTGATCGGTCGCGATGTGGAGGAAGATCCCGGCGTCGGAGGTTTCCGCCGTTGCGGCGGCGTCGACCCAGAACTCGACCTTCATCTGCTGCCGCGGCAGCGTGCGCGTCGGCGTGTTGTGTGAATCGAAGTTGCCCATCAGTCGGAAAACCCAGCCGCGCTCGTGGCAGAGGGCTTGGAACTGGTGTTGGCGGAGGATGTGGGCGGCGAAGCGATTCGAGTAGGTGCGCGTCTGCCGCTCGGCGTCGGTGAGGACGTAGATCTCGCGATGCGCCTGCTTGAAGGGCTGCGTGATCTGGTTCGATTCGAGCCAGCGACGCCAGGCGAGGACTTCGTCGGCGGAGGATCCGATCGGGTGCCAGAGGCGGATTGGTTTGTCCGTCGGCGGGTGCACTTTCGCGCCGGCGGCGTCGATGAAACCGTCGCTCTGCGGGATGAACGTGACGTCGTCGGACTGCCAGATGAGTCGGCGAGTGATGTCACGAAGGAGTGGGTGATCGACGTAGCGCTGTCGCCAGAGATCGAGCGGGCGAGCCGCGTCGTCGAGGAGCAGGCGTTCGATTCGCGCTGCCTGCGCCGGGAGGATCGTCTCGATCTCCTTCAGCGATCGCTTGACCTGCTTGAGCGCGTCGGCGTGATCGCGTTTGACGTCGGCGGGGATTGATGCTTGCGTCTTCTCAGCGTCGGCTTTGCGCCAGCGCAACTCCACGGCGCGGGTGCCGGTGATGACGATCTCGGCGGTCCAGTCGCCGATGCCCGTGCGGCGGACGCCGGCGGCGTCGAAGCCGAAATCGGGCACGGACATCTCTTCCAGTTCTTCCGGCGTCACGCCCTGCTGTGCCGCCGAAGCGCTGAGCGCCTTCTCGACCATCTTCCGCGCCGATGGTTTCTTCGCCTTGGTCTGAATCCGGCTGATCTGCGCGACGGCGTCGGGGTTCTTCATCATCGACAGCGCGATCAGGCAGGCGTTGGCAACCTTCGGGCAGCGAGCACCGTGGACCGGGATTTTCTTGAAACAGGCCTCCGCGAGATCGCCGAGCAGGCGTGCCATCGCGGGCGAATCAAGCGTGGCGATCGACCAGACGAGACCCTTGAGGATGTCGGCGTTGTGCTCGGCAAGAACCGTTGGATCGAGATGTTCGTCGCCGCCCCATCCGCGCATCGGTTTTCCCGGTCCCGGCGTGCCGACCATCGGAAGCCACGCGGCCATCCTTGATTCAAACGTTTCGTGCCCCATCGCAGAGATCAGCCCGGCGGCCGTTTTCAGCCATGCGCGGGACGGCTTGCTCGACGTCGCGGTGATGGCGTGATTGAGCAGGCGCTGCCAGTCATCGGCGGGCTCGCGGCCGAGATCGGAAATGGCGCCATCGGACCAGGGTTCGCCGGGTTCGAAAGCGACCTCGCGCAGCACGCCGGAGGACGAAGGAGTCAAGATCGCGTCGATGCGGTGGACGATCTTTCTCGCTTCGCCGGTTCCATCCTTTACAAGCCGCTCGCGAAGTTGCTTGAGCAGCTCGCGGTGTGCGTCCGTCAGCGGCTGCCGGGCGGCGTAACCCTCAACCGCGCGCATGCTGCCACCCAGCGGAAGCGCGATTTTCTTTGTGAAGCCGACTCGCATCAGGCGGTCGAGCGTCTGCTCGTCGAACGGAAGCTGCCCGCGAAGCAACAGGACGATGATGCACTCGAGCGCGCGGATATCGTGCCAGGAGTCGGCGTACGCTTTGTGTGTGCGGACGTCCTTCAGTTCTGACATCGCTGCGAGAACGAGGCCGATCCGACGCTGTGGCTCGGCATCGATGATCGGCTTGGCTTCGGCAAGGCTGGTGTGGTCCTTGTCGTAGATGCACTGCTTCTTGACGGCGGCTTTGAGGTAGGCGTTGACCAGCCGGCGACCATCCGGATCGATCGGATCAGTACCGCCGCGCAACTTGTCGATGATCCGCTTGAACACCGCGCGCAGCCTCCGGAAGGGCCGGGCGCGATTGTACATCAAAGGAAGTGCACGATGTCGCCGTCCTGCATGACGTACTGCTTGCCCTCGAAGCGCATCTTCCCGGCGGCGGTGATGGCGGCTTCGGTCTTGTGCTGGGCGAGATCGTCGAGGCGATAGATCTTGGCGCGGGCGAGCTTCTGCTGGATGTCGGTGTGAATCTTGCCCGCGGCTTCGTACGCGGTCGAGCCGACGGGAATTTCCCAGGCGCGGATTTCCTTGGGGCCGGCGGTGAGGAAGCTTTGCAGGCCGAGCAGCTTGTACGCCTCGCGCGCCAGCGTTGCCAGGGCCGGTTCCTTCAGGCCCATCGATTCGAGCATTTCCTGTCGGTCCGACTCCGGGAGCTCAGCGAGTTCGGCTTCGAGCTTGCCGCAGACGGGGACGACGGCGCCGCCCTCCTGCTTGGCGCGGTCGCGGACCTTCTGCACGAGCGGGCCTTCGCCGTGAATGTCGCTCTCGTCCACGTTGGCGACGTAAAGGACTTTCTTCCCCGTGATCAGGCCGAGGCTCTTGAGTGTCTTGCGCTGCTCGACGTCAAACTCGAGCTGGCGGACGGGTTTGGCCTGATCGAGCTGATCACGGCATTTCTTGAGAATCTCCGCCCGCGCGATCGCCTCCTTGTCGCCGCTGCGCGCCAGGCGCTCGGCTTTGTCGAGCGAAGAAGAGACGCTTTCCAGGTCCGCCAGCGCCAGCTCCGTGTCGATCGTGTCGATGTCGCGGATGGGATCGACGCTCTGCTCGACGTGGATGATGTCGGCGTTCTCGAAGCAGCGGACGACGTGGAGGATGGCGTCGACCTCGCGGATGTGCGAGAGGAACTTGTTGCCCAATCCTTCGCCGGTGCTCGCTCCGCGGACGATCCCCGCGATGTCCACGACGCGCAGGGCCGCGGGGATGATCTTCTCGGTCTCGATGTACTTGTTGATCTCCGCCAGCCGCGCGTCCGGGACGGGGACGACGCCGACGTTGGGCTCGATGGTCGCGAACGGATAATTCGCCGCCAGCGCGCCCGCCGCGGTGAGGGCGTTGAAGAGCGTGCTCTTGCCGACGTTGGGCAGACCGACGATGCCGACTTCTAAAGCCATAAGGGGGGTTCCGAATATACAGGCTGAAGGGAGAAAGAGAACCGGCGGCCGCGGGGGCCGCCGGTCCGGTTGAGTTGGCGAACTCGATGCTGTGCTACTTGTTCATCTCCGGCGTTGCCGCGGGCGCGGGTTGCGTCGTCGCGCCGCCGGGCAACGCCCAGTTGTCGCGCAGGAGCTTGTAGAACGGATCCGTGCCGCCGCTGCGCTTGTCGGCCAGGTCGATGTAGCCTTCGGCATTCTGCTCGTGGCCGGTGTTGTAGGCGATGTAACCCAGGAGGAAGACGGCGCGGGCATCCTTCTGATCGCGGTTGGCGATCTCCTTAAGGTCGCGGACGAGAAGCTGCAGGCGCTGCTCGCCGATCATGGACGCCAGGTCGTATTGGCCGTTCAGCAGCGCGGGGTTCTTGTTGAAGACGTCGCGGAGATGCGCCTCGGCGCGGGCGTAGTATTCGGCGCCCAACTCCGCGTGAGCGCGGCCGAGCTTGATCAGCGGGTTGTTGTTCGCCACCGCCTCGGCCTGATCGTATCGGTCGAGCGCGGACGTGAACTTGCCCTGCTTCATGAGGTCTTCGGCCTCGCGCATGATCTGTTCGAGGCCCTTGCCCTTCATGCCGGTAGCCAGGGACGGGACCTTGACCGGCTCCTGCTTCTTGAGCTTCTTCTGCTGCTCTTCGATCTTGGTGGCGCCCTGCTTGATGAGCTCTTCGTTGCGCTTTACGTAATCGGGAGTGCCGGCGACCGTTTGATCGGAAGGAGCGGCCGGCTTGGCGTTGGCGCCGGGCGCGGGGACGGGGGCGGCGGCGCCGGGCGGGGTTCCGGGTGGAACGTTCGCCGTCGGCTGCTGGGCGCCGGGTTGTCCTGGTTGAGCGGCGGCGGCGCTGGGCGCGGCCGGCTGACCCGGATTCTGCTTCGCCGCCATCTGGAGCTGGTTGAACTGACGGGCCGCTTCTTCGTCGCTGATGGACTTGTCGTTCACCGCCTGCTCGTGCTTCTGGAGGAGCTGCGCGTACAGCGCGCTTTGTTTCTCCGGCGGGGGGATCTGCCCGACCTGGCGATTGCGGACGCCCTGATCGGTGCCGAGATCGCCCGCTTGCGCGGTGACCGCGGTGTTGATCGCCTGCGCGCCGGTGCCGGGCTGCTGGATCGGCTGGGCGACGATCGGGGTCGCACCGGGAACCTGCGGCGCCGTGCCGGGCGCGAGGTTGTTGCCGTTGTTCGTGCTGCCGTTGTTTTGCTGATTGTCCTGTTGCTGCTGCTGTTGTTGCTGCTGCTTGCCCGCCGGCGTTTCGGTCGGGATGCCGGCCGCGCGGTTCAGCTCATCGCGCATCTTCTGAACGGCGTTTTGATCGAGCTGATTGGTGACCGGATTGTATTGCGTGCTGGTGGCGCCGAAGCCGGTGGTCTCGGTCGGGTTGAACTGACGAATCCCGGTGAGCGGGGACGCGGCGATGTAGGTTTGGCCGGAGGAAGGATCGACCGGCCCGGGCATGAGCAGCTCGCCGGGCGACGGGAGCGAGATCGACGGCTGCGCGAGATTGATCGCGCCGATGCGAAGATCGCCGGGGTCACGGTTGACCGTCTGTCCCTCCGGGACGAACGCGCCGGTGCCGTAGCCGGACTGCGTGAATCCCGGCGGCGGCGCGACACCGCGGCCGGAGCCGTAGAAGGGCTGAACGGTGTCAGCGAGGCGCGAATCTACGCCGGAGGAGGAGCGGACAAAGTTATCGAGATTGCGATCCGACGTGTTTCCGCGGAACGCGCGGGGATCGGTGTACTGGATCTGCCCGCGGAACTGCTTCCCGCCGGACACGTTGCCGGTGACGATGTCGTTGCCGTTGACGGGTGTGGCGGCGCCGCGCTTGTCGGGGTCGTTGGGATTGTTCCCACCGCTGCCGACGCGATTGTTCGCATCGAGCACCCCGCTGGTGTTGATGCGGTTCTGTGCCGAGGCGGCGGAGGTCAAGCCGAGCACCGGAACGGCGGCGACGGCGGCGGCGAGGATTGCGGATCGGATCGTTGTCTTCATGATGGTGTTCCCTCGGACAATTTTCATGTGGCGCGCAAGGTCCGCTGAGAGCGAGAGCTAGGATAGCGATCCCGCTGCTTTATTCTATCGTTTGACGCGCGAGCGGGCCATGAGTTTCAGCTTCTTCGCGGCGAAGGTCCCGGCGCAAAGCGTCGGGCTTGGGGGCGCGCGGATCGAGGTGAATCCGAGCAAATTGGGACGTTTGCAATGAATATGTAAGTCCCTTACGATGCGGGGCTTTCCCGCCTCGGCGCGGCATCGTGCGCGCCGATCGCGGGGTGAAAATCGCAGAGTTTGCAGCAGAGGACATCATGGCCGAAGAGAACCAGGGCGCTACCGCCACCGCCGATCAGCAGCAGGAACAGGATTTCACCTACCCCATCCGCGTCGAGGACGCCGGGCCGGCGACCAAGAAGGTCCACGTCGAAATCCCCGCCGACCGCATCAGCAAGAAGATGGAGGAGCAGTTCACGGAACTGCGGCAGCAGGCGGCGATCCCGGGTTTTCGCATCGGGCACGCGCCGCGCAAGCTCATCGAGAAACGCTTCAGCCAGGACGTGAAGGAACAAGTCCGCCGCTCGCTCATCAGTGAGAGCTACGAGCAGGCGGTGGAGAAGAACAACCTTCAGGTGATCGGCGAGCCGCAGTTCGACAATCCCGATGCCATCCAGCTCCCCGAGTCCGGCTCGCTCTCGTACTCCTTCGAAGTCGAGGTGCAGCCGGAGTTAAACATCCCCGAGCTCAAGGGCCTCAAGGTCAAGCGGCCGAAGATCGAGGTGAGCGAAGCGAACGTCGATCAGGCGATGCAGAACCTCCGCGAGCAGCAGGGGACGCTCGTGCCGATCGAAGACCGCGGCGTGGATGACAAAGACTACCTGATGGCGGACGTGCACGTGAAGGTCGACGGGAACGTCGTCGGGCACCAGCACGACGCGCAGGTCGTCTCCCGCCCGGGGCGAATCGCGGGCCTGGAAGTCTCCGACCTCGACGGCCAACTCCGCGGCATGAAGGCGGGCGAGACGCGCGCGATCAAGGTGCATGCGCCCGAGGCGCATGCGAACGAGGCCGTCCGCGGCAAAGACGTCGAGATCGAGATCGCCCTCAAGGACATCAAGAAGCTCGAGCTGGTCGACGTGAACCAGGAGTTCCTCGAGAGCCTGGGCTTCGAGACGGAGAGCGAGCTGCGGGATGCGCTGCGCGAGCAGATGGTCGAGCGCATTGATTACGACATCAAGACGGCGATGCGCGAACAGGTGAGCAAGCACCTGCTCGACAACGTGCACATCGACCTGCCGACGAAGCTGAGCGACCGCCAGGAGCAGCGCATCGTGCAGCGCCGCGCGGTCGATCTGATGATGCGCGGCGTGCCGCAGGAGCAGATCGCGTCGAACATCGAGCGGCTGCGCAGCGGCGCCCGCGACGAGGCGGCACGCGAGCTCAAGCTCTTCTTCATCCTGCAGAAGATCGCCACCGATCAGCAGACGGATGTGGACGAGGCGGAGCTGAACGGCCGCATCGCGATGCTCGCCGCCCAGCGCGGCGTGCGGCCGGAGAAGCTCAAGCAGGAAATGGCCAAGGACGGGACGCTGGCCAACCTGTACGTCCAGATGCGCGAGCAGAAGGCGATCGACCGCATCCTCGAGGACGCGGAGATCGAGGACGTGGACGTGGCGGCGGAAAAGGCGGCGGAGTCGCCCGAGCCGTCAAAACCCGAAGCGTCTGCAAGCGTCGCCGGCGGCGAAGAGAAGGAAGAGAAGGAAAAGCCCGCGAAGAAGTCGCGCAAGAAAAAGGCCGACGGCGAGGGCGAGAAGGAAGACGAGGAGGGCGAATAATATAACGCCCGCTTCATCCGGGCACCAAACATTGTCATCCCGAGCTGTTCCGAGGGATCTCGAAGACCCGTGGCGTTCGAGATCCCTTGGAGCAGCTCGGGATGACATCTTTTCTGGGACCGGCGCACCGCTGCCGCACACTTCGAGCGTCCGCTAACTCATCGACCGACCTAAAGTACGCCTCTTCCCCCGTCGATGATTCGATTGGAGTCGAAGACTATGCTCACCCTGCGCCGTCGTCGTCATCAGCAGCGGGCCTTCACGCTGGTCGAGATCCTGATCGTCGTCATCATCCTTGGCATTCTGGCGACGGTAATTATCGCCCTCTTCAACAACACCTCCGCCGACGCGGGCAAGGCCTCGCTGCGCGACAACCTGCGCTCCATGCGCAGCCAGATCCAGTTCTACGTCGCGCAGCACGGCACGTATCCCGCGCTGGCGACGTTCGAATCGCAGATGACGCTGTACAGCGACGCGCAGGGCACCACGTCGACGAGCAGGACCGCCACCGCGCAGCTCGGGCCGTACGTTTTGCAGTTGCCCGTCCTTCCGGTCGGCACGAATCGCGGATTGCGGACCGTCACCGGCCCGACCTACACCGCCGGGTACGCCTGGAGTTACGACGAGACCAACGGCAACTTCAAGGCGAACCTTCCCGACGGCGACGTGGACACGGACGGGATTAAGTTCAACACGTACTAAAGATGTGATCGCGGCGCGGGCTTTTAGCCCGTGCTCAAGCCGCGCGCACGGGTTGAAAGCCCGTGCCCCGAACGCGCGTCTCCGCTTCGCTTTCAATCCGATTCGGCGGACGTAAGATCGATGCCTCATGGCATCGACCGCTTCCGCCATCCAGGCCCCCAAGGGAACCAGGGACATCCTCCCCGCCGAATCCGCGCGCTGGCAGGCGATCGAGCGGATCGCCCGTGAGCTGGCGACGCTCTACCACTTCGACGAGATCCGCACGCCGATCTTCGAGCATTCGGAGCTGTTCCACCGCGGCGTGGGAGAGACGACGGACATCGTCTCGAAAGAAACGTACACGTTCAGCGACCGGGAAGATCGCTCGCTGACGCTGCGTCCGGAAGGCACCGCGGGCGTCGTGCGCGCGGTGATCGAGGCGGGACTGCTGAATGACCAGGGCGCGCGGGTCAAGGTCTTTTATATCGGACCCAACTTCCGCTGCGAGAAGCCGCAGAAGGGCCGCTACCGCCAGCACCACCAGTTCGGCGTCGAGACCTTGGGCATCGCCGAAGCGGACGCGGACGTCGAGTGCATCCTGCTGCAAATGGAGTTCTATCGCCGCTGCGGGGTCAAAGACCTTGCGCTGCGCATCAACAGCCTCGGCGACGCCGAGTCGAAGCAGCGTTATCGCGATGCGCTGGTGAAGTTTATCTCCCCCGCCGCTTCAACGCTGAGCGAGGAATCGCAGCGGCGGCTGGCGAGCAACCCGCTGCGCATCCTCGATTCCAAGGACGAGCGGGACATCAAGGCGATCCGGGGCGCTCCGCCCGCCGCGGAGTATCTTTCTGAGGCGAGCGCGAAGCATTTCACCCGCGCCCGCGATCTGCTGGGCAAGGCGAACGTCCCCTTTACGGTGGACGGCACGCTGGTGCGCGGGTTCGACTATTACACGGGGATCGTCTGGGAAGTCACCGCCGCGGGATTGGGCGCGCAGAACGCCATCGGCGGCGGCGGGCGGTATGACAACCTCGTCGAGATGCTCGGCGGGCGCGCCACGCCCGGCGTGGGTTTCGGCAGCGGGCTCGAGCGCCTGCTCATCGCGCTGGAAGAGCAAGGCGTCGCGATCGACACGCGGCAGCGCCCGCTGGTCTGGCTCGTCTCCCTCGGCGACGCCGCGCGCGATGCCAACTGGCAGCTCATGCAGCAGCTCCGCGCCGCCGGCGTCCGCTGCGACATGGACCCGACCGGACGGTCCGCCAAGTCACAGTTCAAGCTCGCCGATCGTGAAAAGGCGGCGTGGTCTGTCACGACCGGCGACAGCGAACTGGCGGGCGGGACGGTGAGCCTGAAGAACCTCGCGAGCGGCGAGCAGACGTCGGTGCCGCGCGATCAGATCGTGGCGAAGCTGCAGTCGGTGTGACGCGTGGCCGAGCAGCCGGCGCAACTCGACTACGCTGCCGCCCCGCCGACGTGGCATCGGCGCAGCCGGCCGCGGCGAATTCTCATCCTCCTGATCGCGCTGCTCGTTTTGCCGATCGCGATCAAACTCGGTCGATACACGCTCGGCTGCGTTCACGTCGATTCGCTGTTCCGGCACACGATGCGCTTCCGGGGGCCGCAGGTCGGCTACAGCGAGGACATCATCGAGTCGGGGAAGCTCCTTCGGCAGCCAGACTACAAGGGGATAGCGAACAACCGCTGGCCGGTCGGCTATCAGCCGCCGCAGTGGATGGAATTGTCGGCGGCGACGGGGCCGCCGATCATCACGTTCGCGACGGTCTTCGTTTACGAGCGGCGGACGCCGTCGGGAAGATCGATCCTGGTGACGTGCGACGTCGCGGGCGCGACACACGGTGTGATCGAATCGACGACCGCAACGATCACTGCGCGGACACTCACGCGCGGCTCGGTGCTGTCGTTGCCGCGGCAACGGTTCCAGGACAACCTGCGGCTGGACCTGGCCAGGCGCGACGGGATCCTCCGCATCCTCTGGGGCAAACCGGACCCGAATGATCCGACGCACTTCATGATCGACTACACCGTCGCCGGCCGCGTCGGCACGATCGACGGTTGGGTGAAGGACGATTACTCGGTGCTGCTGGAGCCGCGGGGCGAGCCGACGTCACAACCTGCAACTCCGGCAACGACGTCTACAGCGCCGGCTCGATCGTCGCCGGCGTCGTCTCGGTGACCGGCTCGATTGCCGCGCCCGTCGGCGGGCCGAGGGCGGCGATCAGCGGCGTCGAGAGCGTCGCGATCAGCATCATCGCGCCCAGGGTGCCGAAGAGGAGGTAGTAGGCGCTCGGATCCTTCGCCCGCTCGTGAAGATGATCGGTCCAGAAGCCCATGACGAACGGCGCGATGGACGAGAAGGTGCCGGCGATGGTCAGGAACAAGCCGACGACGCGGCCGCGGACTTCGCCGGGGACGCGCTCGAGCATCGCGGCGTCGCTGACGGCGTAGCTGCCGAGCTGGAACGCCATGAACGCCATCAGCACCCAGAGCACCGCATCGACGCTCCACATCGGGACGGTCGCGACGACGAATCCCGCGGCGATGAGGACGAAGACCAGCATGGGCAACCGCCTTTTGCCGGGACTCAGATAGACCGCCAGCGGGCTGACAACGACGCTGATCAGCATGATCGCGCCGAGGATGAAGCCGGTGCGCTTGGCGTCGAGGCCGTGGGCCTTTTGAAGATAGATGCTGCCGAGCGATAAAGTGGCGAGGCCCGCGAAATCGCGGCAGCCGAGGACGATGGCGATCCGCGCGATCTTTCCCCGCAGGCCGGCGCCGATCGGATGCGGTTTTCTCTGTCCCGAGACTGCGGTGTTATGCGCCTCGCGCGCGACGAGGAGGAAGATGATGCCGACGATGAATCCCGCGACGCCCGCCTCGACCAGCGGCCGCTGCCAGTCGCCGATGCTGTGCCAGTGCCACGTCGCGGATTGAGCGCGCCATCCGGCGAACTGCGGCCCGGCGAAGAAGCCGATGCCCGAGCCGATTCCGAGCAGACCGATCGCCATGCCCGGCGCCTTGGGATAGTGCGCCGGCACGAGCGCGTTGGCGGCGGGATGAAATAGCGCGGCGAAGAAACCGGCGAGGACGCCGTTGAGCATGATCAGCTCGTAACGCCTCGTCATGCCCATTGCGGTCACCGCCAGCGCATTGCCGAGCAGCCCGATGCCGAGAAGCGCCTTGCGGTTGTGCCGGTCGGCGACGACGCCGGCGAAGTAGCTCAGGATGCAGTTGACCACGCCGTAGACCGTGACGATCGCGGACGCCCGGCTGACGCCCTTGAGGCGGAGATCGCTCACCATCAGCAAGTACAGCGGCACGAGCAGCGTGCCGTACGCGTGTGTGAAGGCGTGCAGGACGGTGCAAAGGACGAGCGTGACGTGGCTGCGCAAGCCGGGCCTGGCATCGGCAGGAGCGAATGGAAGTGCCGCGGGCGACAAATCGGACATATCGGGCGGGGATTATAGGGTGCTCGCGTCAATGGTGGGTTCAGCTTCCCCAGCTTCCGTCGAACGTTGCGAAATCGCCGGGAAACGGCGGAAAACGGGTCGCTCGCATGATGAAAATATCCGACATGAAAAGGGGCCGACGATTTTTGCAGTCGCTTCAACGCGATCTGGCCCGCGGCTTGCGACGTAGTGGTAATGGAATGACAACCTTCATCGACATCCTCATCCGCCTCTTCGCCCGCCCGCGCGTCGCGCCGGTTCCCGTTTACGTTCGGGCGCGTGCGCCGCGGCGTGGCCGCTGAATCGGCTTCCCCGTTCGGATCAACGCCTCGACGTCTCGGCGGGTGGGGAGCGACGGCTGAGCGCCAAAGGTCTGACAGCAGACGGCGCCGGCGGCGTTGGCGAAACGCATCATTTCCTCTGGTGACATTCTTTCGGCACGAGCGACGGCAAGCCCGGCGGTGAAGGCGTCGCCGGCGGCGGTGGTGTCCACCACTTTCACTTTGAAAGGCCCCGCGACCGTGCGTCCGCCCGGCGCGTGGAGGATCGATCCGCGCCCGCCAAGCTTCTGCGCCACACCCTTCGCGCCGCGCGCTAAAAATGCGGCGGCGTTGCCCGTTGCGCCGAGCAGCGCCGCCGCCTCGCTCTCATTGGGTGAGAACAGGTCTACGCGCACTAATGCCGACGGTAATCCGCGCGCCGGGACCGGGGCGGGATCGAGGATCGTGAAGACGCCCAGCCGCCGGCACAGGTCGATCGCGTGCCGGATCGTCGCGAGCGGGACCTCCAACTGCATCACCAGGGCGGCGGCAGAGGCGATGAGGTCTTTGGCGCCATCGACGTCTTTCGGCGTGACGCGTCCGTTCGCGCCCGGCGCGACGACGATCGAGTTCTCGCCGCGCGCGTCGACTTCGATCATCGCCACGCCGCTGGGGACTTTCGACGTCGCCGCGACGTGGTCGATGTTCACGCGGTTGTCGCGCAGGCCGCGAAGAAGCTGCGTGCCGAAATCGTCATCGCCGACGCGGCCGATCATGTGGACGGTCGTGTCGCGCCCGGCAAGTCGCGCCGCGGCGACCGCTTGATTGGCGCCCTTACCGCCGGGAATCGTCAGGAAGTCGCTTCCGAGAATCGTCTCCCCCGGCGCCGGCAGCCGCGGGGCGCGGCAGACCAGGTCCATGTTGATCGAGCCAAGAATGACGATGTGTCTTCGTACCATGTTGATGGCGCGGCATGTTACTCATCGACGTAGCGCGGCTCCAACGGCGCGGCTTCGTCCTTGAGCGCGGCGATGATCTGCTCGCCGTACATCTTCACCTTGTACGGGCCCATGCCTTTGACGTGCTCGAGCTTGGCCAGCGTGTCCGGGGCCAGTTTGGCGATCGATCTGAGCGTGCTGTCGTGGCAGACGCAGTACGGCGGGAGCTGCTTTTCGCGCGCGAGCTGAAGGCGGAGATTGCGGAGCTTCTCGAAGCGCGCGACGGCGGCGGGATCGAAGGATTGATCGTCGGCGTCGTCCGCACCGGCGCGAAGGGCACGCGGATTGGCGCCGAGCGCGCGAGGGTTGGTGCCGGGCTGTCGAGACGTGGGGCGCGGCTGGATGTCGATCAGGCTCGTCGGAGGCGCTTGCTCGCCCTTCATCACCGAGACGCCCGCCGCCGTCATCTCGACGACGAACAGAGATTTTCCCTGCCCGCCGACGTTCTTCTGCCGCGCCAGGCCCGCCTCGATCACGCGATGCAGCATCGCGATGATCTTCTTGGTCGAGTGAGCCTTGAGCAGGCCGAAGACGCTGAGCTGATCAAGCGACCAGCGCTGGGCGCGCTCGTTTTGCGTGCCGGCAAGACATTCGGCGATCGTGGTGACGCCGAACTTTCCGTTCAGTCGAGCAATGCCGCTGAGGAGCTGGCGGACGAGGAGGATCGTCTCGTCGGGCAGAACCGCTGCGGCAGCCGCCGCGGACGGGACCGCCCCGCCGCCGCAGATGTCGCAATGGCAATCGACAACCTCGGCTTCGTCGCCGAAGTAATCGAGGATCTGCTGCCGCCGACACGCGTGCGTGCTGGCGTAACGCAGCATCAGGTCGAGCTTCTCGGTCGCGCGCTGCTTGAGGGTTTCGATGAGCTGCGGATCGCGGGCGCGTTGATCCAGGTCGATAGAAACGCCCTCGCGGTCCTGGCCGATCTTGGAGATGAAGAACTCCTGCAGCTTGCGGTCCTGGAAGCTGAAGAGCAGCACGCAGCGGGCGGGCTGTCCGTCGCGCCCGGCGCGGCCGGCTTCCTGGTAGTACGCCTCCAGCGTGCCGGGCAGGTTGTAGTGCGCGACGAGGCGGATGTCGGGCTTGTTGATGCCCATCCCGAAAGCGTTGGTCGCGACGGCGATCGCGCCGCTGGTCTGCATGAACTGTTCCTGGCTCGACGTCCGATCGGCGGCCTCCATGCCGGCGTGATAGGCGAAGATCGAGCGATCGCCAAACCGACCGCGCAGCTTCGCCGTCAGCTCATCGACGTTCTTGCGCGTCGAGCAATAGACGATAATGCTGCCCGACTCCTTCGCGATCAGCTCTAAAAGGGTTTGATCTTTCTCGACCACCTTCGATGCACGGCGGCACTCGTAGACGAGGGTCGGGCGGTCGAAGCCGGTGATGACGACGCTCGGCTCGCGCAGGCGAAGGCCGTGCAGGATGTCGTTGCGGACGTCCTCCGTCGCCGTCGCGGTGAGCGCGATGACGCTGGGGTTGCCGAGCCACTCGCGCACCTCGCCGAGCCGCGCGTATTCCGGACGAAAATCATGACCCCACTGGCTGACGCAGTGCGCCTCATCGATGGCCAGGAATTTGGGTCGCAGGATCCGCAGCAACGGCTGAAAACTGCCGGCGAAGAAACGCTCGGGCGCGACGTAGAGCAGCCCGGCAAAGCCGTCGCGCACCTGGTTCATCACTTCGCGCTGCGTCGCCGCCGGCATCGTGCTGGCGAGCATCGCGGCGGAGATCCCTTCGTCGCGAAGCTGCTGCACCTGGTCTTCCATCAGCGAGATGAGCGGCGAGACGACGATCGTGAGCCCGCCCATGACCGCGGCGGGAAGCTGATAGCACAGGCTCTTGCCCGCGCCGGTGGGCATGACGCAGAGCACGTCGCGGCCGCGCAGAACGTCTTCGATCACCCCGCGCTGCGCGGGGCGGAAATCGTCCAGCCCGAAAAGCGTTTGCAGTTGCTCGCGGAGGTCGCCCATCTGGGGAGGCGATTATAGGGAGCTCGCGCGCCGTTTGCCTCATTCGCCGCGGCTCACGATACTGCGCGGCGGGTCGAGCACGACGATGACGACAGCCGGCACATCACCGTCCGTTGCAGAACTGATTCGGGGCGCGACCGATGCGCTGCATCAAGGCAAACTCGCCGAAGCGGACACGGTGTTGCGCTACCTGCTGTCGCAACATCCGGACAACGCCGAGGGCTGGCATCTTTACGGGCTGGCACACTACCAGGCGAAGCGCCACGCGGCGGCGATCGAAGCGATCCGCCGCGCGATCGCGCTGAAGGCGACCGTCGCGGAGTATCACAACAATCTCGCGGAGTGCCTGCTGGCGGCGGGGAAACCGGCGCAGGCGATCACCTCTTACGCGCGCGCGATCGAGCTGCGGCCCGATTTCCTGGAAGCGCACATGAGCCGAGCGAACGCGCTCATGTCGCTCGGACGATTGGCGGAAGCGGCCGAGGCTTATGGCGGCGCGATTCGCATCAACCGGCAGCATAGTCTCGCCTACGACGGTCTCGGGAAAGCGCTCGGCTTCCAAGGCGATCTCGTCGGTGCGGAAGACGCCTTTCGCAACGCCGTCGAAATTCTGCCGACCGAGGCGGAGTACTGGTTTGACTGGGGGCTGGCTAAGCAGCAACTCGGGCGTTTGGACGAAGCCGTCACCTGCTATCGCCGCGCCATCGCGATCCGGCCGACGTTCTCGGCGGCGTACAACAACCTCGGCAACACGCTGCGCGAGGCGGGACGAGCGGCCGAGGCGGTCGACGCACTGACCAAGGCGGTTGAGCTCAAACCCGATTTCGCCGATGCGCTCAACAACCTCGGCATCGCGTCAGCCATATTGGATCGGCACAGGGAAGCGGTGGCGGCGCTGGAGTCGGCGATTCGAATTCAGCCGAATCATGCCAACGCGAACTACAACCTCGGCAAGGCGCTCGAGCAGCTCGATCGATTCGAGGACGCCGCCGGGGCGTACCGTCGCGCGGCAGATATCAATCCAAAGTACGCCGACGCGCTCAACGGGATGGCGACGGCGCTGCACGCGCTCGGGCGGCTGGATGCGGCGATGGAAGGGTATCGCGCCGCGGCGGCGGCTCAGCCGAATCTCGGCTCAGCCGCGAGCAATTTACTTTTCGCGCTGCATTTTCATCCGTCTACTGATGCGCGAACGCTCCGGCAAGAGCATCAGAGGTGGAGCGATCGGCTCGTCGCGCCGTTGCGGTCGAGGCGAAAGCCGCACGCGAACGATCGCGATCCGGATCGGCGGCTGAAGATCGGATACGTCTCGCCGGACCTGCGCGATCACTCGATCGCTTACTTCATCGAGCCGCTCCTCGCGAATCATGATCGTCAGCGTTTCGAAGTCGTCTGCTACTCAGACGCTGCCAAGATCGACGACGTGACGCGGCGGCTTCGCGATCGCGCCGACCGTTGGGTCGAGACCGGCGCGATGAGCGACGACGAACTGGCCGAGCGCGTTGGCGCCGACGGCATTGATCTGCTGATCGATCTCGCCGTTCACACCGCCGGCAACCGCCTGCTCGCCTTCGCGCTCAAGTCGGCGCCGGTGCAGTTCAGCTATCTGGGGTATTGCGGCACGAGCGGGCTCGACGCGATCGACTACCGAATCACCGATAGCGTCGTCGATCCGGCGGGCGAGACGGAGGCCTTCAGCACCGAGACGCTTATGCGTCTGCCGCGAACGTTCTGCTGCTATCGTCCGCCGAAAGGTGCGCCCGAGGTCTCGCCGCCCTCGGTTGAGAAGAATGGCTATGTCACTTTCGGCTCGCTCAACACACTGGCGAAGACGACGCCGGCGATGATCGCGGCGTGGGCGAGGATCCTCGGTGCCGTGCCGAGGTCGCGGCTGCTGATGCGCGCGCGGCCGCTGGCGATCGATTCCGTCCGCCGCTCGGTCGCGCAGGCGTTCGCATCACACGGCGTATCAGTCGATCGACTCGATCTGCTGCCCAGCGCGCCGATGAGCGAATACCTCCGCACATTCAACCGGATCGACGTGCTGCTCGACACCTTCCCCTTCAACGGCCACACGACGACTTGTCACGCGCTGTGGATGGGCGTTCCCGTGGTGTCGCTGACGGGGACGATTCCCGTGTCCCGGGTGGGCGCAAGCCTGCTGCGGCACGTTGCGCTGTCCGACCTCGCGGTCAACAGCATCGACGGTTACGTCAACGCCGCCGCCGGACTTCCCCAAGATCGGTCGCGGCTGGCGGAGATCCGGTCATCGCTTCGGGGGCGGATGGAAGCGTCGCCGCTGCGCGACGAAAAAGGGTTCGTTCATGATCTCGAGAACGCCTGCCGCCGCGTGTGGCGGCAATGGTGCGTGTACCGCACGTGAGAGCGTTCGTTTCCTTCCCCGCCGGTTGCCTTTTGCTTATGCCAACCTTCCAATCTGAAGCGTGCAAGTTGACCTGACGCGACAGAAATGGACGCTCCGCGGCTACCGGCCGAACTACTGGCAGCAGCGACGGACGGTGGAGACCGATGATCACTGGCAGCCGGACATAGGGCCGATTCCCGCCAGGGTGCCGGGTTCGGCGCAGACGGCACTGCGCGCCGCCGGTTGGCTGCCGGACTGGAACGTCGGCTTGAACTCACTGAAGTGCGAATGGGTCGAGCACCGGCAGTGGGAGTTTCGCACGCGGCTCAAACCGATGACGCCGACGCTGCGCGAGTCGGTCATCCTGCACTGCGACGGGCTCGACTACTCCGGCGTCGTCGCGATCGACACCAAGATCGTCGGCCGCTTCCGCGGCGCGCTGGTTCGGCATCGGTTCGATCTGACCGACGCGGTGGCTGACGGCAAGCCGCACACGCTGAGCATCATCTTTGAGCCGTCGCCCCAGGAGCAGGGACAGGTCGGCGCGACGTCCAAGTCGGAGTTCTTCAAGCCACGCTACAATTACTCGTGGGACTGGTGTCCGCGTTTCGTGCCGGCGGGGATCTGGGATCGGCTGTGGATCGAGTGGTCGCCGCCCAGGCCGCGCGTGATCAAAGTGCTGACCTCGCTGGCGGAGGATTTGCGCACCGGACGTGTGAACGTCTTCTTCGAGAACGAAGGCGATGAAGCTGCGGCCACGGTGACCCTCCGTCGAAACGATTCACAGATCGCCACCAGCAGGCAGGCGATCCCGCGCGGCGAACATGTCGTGCGGCTCGACAATGTGCAGGTCGAGCCGTGGTTCCCCAACGGTCATGGGAGGCAACCACTTTACGAGCTGAACGTCGCGTCGGCGGGCGAAGAGATCGATCGCCGCAGCGTGGGGTTCAAGCGCGTCCGCTGGCTGCCGAACGAAGGCGCTCCGGCAACCGCGCGGCCGATGGTCTGCGAAGTCAATGGCGAGCCCATCTTCCTCCAGGGCGTCAACTGGACGCCGATCCGGATGGATTATCACGACACCCCGCCCGCCGAGTATCGCGCGCGGATAAACCTGTACAAGAAGATGGGCTGCAACGTGCTGCGCGTGTGGGGCGGCGCGTTTCTCGAGCGCGAAATCTTCTACGACCTTTGCGATCGCGCGGGCATCCTCGTCTGGCAGGAGTTTCCGCTCTCCAGCTCCGGGCACGAGAACTACGCGCCGGAAAAAGCCGAGGCGATCAAGGAGCTGGAGAAGATCTCCACCGACTACATCCGCCGCCGCGGACATCACGCGTGCAAGCTGCTCTGGTGCGGCGGGAACGAGCTGCAAACGCTGCCGAACGAGAAGGGCGAACAGTTTCCGCTGACCGAATCGCATCCCGCGCTGGCGGCGCTGAAGCGCGTCGTGGAGCGCGAGGATCCGGAGACGCGCTACCTCCCCACCTCCCCCGCCGGGCCGATTTTTTACGCCACGCCGGAGACGATCGGCTCCGGAATTCACCATCACGTGCACGGGCCGTGGAATCATTTCGGCCCCTTCGAGAGCGCGGAGGAGTACTGGTCGAAGGATGACACGACCTTCCGGTCCGAGACCGGCATGCCGGGCGCGCAGTCACTCAAACTGATGAAAAAATATTCCGGGGGCTGCGACCTCTGGCCGCCGACAAAGGACAATCCGCTCTGGGTGCACTCATCCCTCTGGTGGCTGCCGAAGGATCGATTCAAGCGCGAGCTGCGCGGGCTTCAAGGCGCCGCGCGAATGAAGAAGTTCGTCCAGCTCAGTCAGGATTTTCAGTCGCGCATCCTCGAGCTCGCCGCCGGGAGTTGCAAAGAGCGATTCCCCCGCTGCGCCGGGTTCATCATCTGGATGGGGCACGACTGCTTCCCCTGCCTGGCCAACACGTCGATCATCGACGTCGAAGGCAATCCCAAGCCGGCCTATCATGCCGTCGCCAAAGTGTTTCGAAGGAGGCAACGCGATGAACGCATTTCCACGACGCGCTCTGGGCCGAGATAGCGGCGCGAGCGTCTCGGCGATGGGCCTGGGCTGCATGGGCATGAGCGAGTTCTACGGAGCGCGCGACGACGAAGAATCGATCCGCGTCATCCACCGCGCGCTCGATCTCGGCATCGATTTTCTCGACACCGCCGACGTGTACGGCAACGGGACGAACGAGCAGCTCGTCGGCCGCGCGATCAACGATCGGCGCGAGCGCGCCTTCCTCGCCACCAAGTTCGCCAACATCCGCGACGAGAAGGGGCAGTTCAAGGGCATCAGCGGCAGGCCGGATTACGTGAAGCAGGCGTGCGAGCGCTCGCTCGAGCGGCTTAAAACCGATCACATCGATCTGTATTACCAGCATCGCGTCGATCCCGAGACGCCGATCGAAGAGACGATCGGCGCCATGGCGGAACTCGTGCGGCAGGGGAAGGTGCGGTTCATCGGCATGTCCGAAGCCGCGCCGGAGACGATCCGCCGGGCGATGAAGGTCCATCCGATCGCCGCTTTGCAGACGGAGTATTCGCTGTGGACGCGCGATCCGGAGACGGACGTGCTGCCGACCTGTCGCGAGCTCGGCGTCTCGTTCGTCGCCTACAGCCCGCTCGGCCGCGGGTTTCTCACCGGGCAGCTCCAATCGATCGACGACCTCGCGCCGGACGACTGGCGTCGGAATAACCCGCGCTTCCAGGGCGACAACTTCCAGAAGAACCTCGACCTCGTGAAGCAGATCGAGGCGATGGCGAAGCGAAAGAACGTTTTGCCGTCGCAGCTTGCGCTCGCGTGGGTGATGGCGCAGGGGGAGGACATCGTCCCGATCCCGGGGACCAAGCGGATCAAATACCTCGAAGAAAACGCGGCGGCGGTGAAGGTCGAATTCAGCCGCGAGGAGCTGGCGGAACTGGATGCGGCGTTACCGCGTGGCGCGGCATCGGGGACGCGCTACCCCGAAGCGGGCATGAAGTCGGTCAATCGGTAGCTTCGCCGGCGTGGGACGAATCGGCGCGTCGGGCGAGGCGACAGCTCGCCGTGATCCCGCGCTTGCCGCTGCGGAGGAAGTCGACGATTTCGCGCACTTCGGCGACGCCGCTCGAATCGCTCGCTTCGATCGCGTCCGCCGCGCCGCGCGCCGAACGATGCGAGTGAATTTGCTGGTACGCCGCTCGGACGGCACGAATCGCCTTCGCATCCATTCCCGCGCGGCGGCAGCCGATGGCGTTGTACGCCTTGAGCCCGCCGTGCACGTACGCCGCGAACGGCGGGACGTCCTTCCGGGCAACTTCAAACCCTCCGACGATGGCCAGGCGGCCGATGCGACAAAACTGGTGGATCCACGAAAGGCCGCCGATGAACGCGCGGTCGCCGACGCTGACATGACCGGCGAGCAGCACCGCGTTGGCCAGAGTGACGTCGTCGCCGACCTGGCAATCGTGGCCCACGTGCGCGGTCGCCATGATGTAGCAGCGATTGCCGATGCGCGTCGCCTCGCCCTCCTTGATCGAGCGGTGCAGGGAGACGCCTTCGCGCACGATCGTCTCGTCGCCGACGATGAGCCAGGACGACTCCGGGACGGCGCCGCGAAACTGCCCGTCGCCCCCCAGCGCCGCCATCGGGCCGATCCGGCAACGCGCCCCGATGCGGGTCGGGCCACAGATCACGGTGTGCGACTCCACGATCGTCCCGCCGCCGACGGTCACGCGATCGCCGATCACGCAGAACGGGCCGATCACGGCGTCGTCCGCCAGCTCGGCGCGGGGGTGGATGACGGCGGTGGGGTGAATTTGGCTCATGCGGCGTTCGGCCGGATATCATCGGTCGCATGCCGGGAGATTCAAGCGCGAGCGCGCGACGACGACGCTGCGCGTGGGCAAAGACCGAGCTGGGTATCGCGTATCACGACGCCGAATGGGGTGTGCCGCTGCACGATGATCGGGCGCTGTTCGAGCTCCTCGTTCTCGAAGGCGCGCAGGCGGGATTGAGCTGGGAGACGATCCTGCGCAAGCGGGACAACTATCGCGCGGCGTTCGATCACTTCGACGCGAAGAAAATCTCGCGCTATGACGCCCGCCGCGTCGCGAAATTGATGGCGAACGAAGGCATCGTCCGCAACCGGCTGAAGATCGACGCGACGATCACCAACGCCCGCGCGTTCCTCGCGGTGCAGCGCGAGTTCGGGAGCTTCGACAAATACGTCTGGCAGTTCGTCGGCGGCAAGCCGATTCAGAACCGCGTCAAATCGTTCCAGGATGTGCCTTCGCGGACAGAAATCTCCGACGCGATGAGCAAAGGCCTTCTCCGGCACGGCTTTAAGTTCGTTGGATCGACGATCTGTTATGCGATGATGCAGGCGGTGGGCATGGTGAATGATCACCAGGTGTCGTGCTTTCGGTATCGCCAGGTGCAGCGGGAGGGCGGGGTTACGAAATGAGGGGCCCGCGCTTTTTCGCGCGTTCCGACCTTCGGCGCGGCCCATTACGATTTGCCGCAGGATGTCCGACGTTGCCGAAGAGCGGCCCAGCCGCCGCGTATTGATCGTTGAAGACGACGAGGCCGGCCGCGAGGCGCTGCGCCGGTGCGTCGAGCGGGCCGGTTACACCGTCGTTACCGCCGACACCGTCCCGCGGGCGATGGGACACCTCGTCAACGGCTGGCGCCCCGACGCGGTGCTGCTCGACTACATGCTGCCGGGATTGAACGGCGGCGCGTTCCTGCGCGCGCTGCGGAACCTCGAGCTGCCGGTGCGCGTTGCCATCGTGACCGCCGCCTGGGAATCGGTCGAGAAGAATCCCGACGTCGCCGCTCTGCGTCCCGACGCGATCCTGCGCAAGCCGCTCATCTTCGCGGACGTGCTGGATTTTCTGGAAGCGCGAGAAATTCAGTCGCGCGAGTAATTGCGTCGGCGGCACGACCACGCGGCGGCGCAGCCGGCGATCAGCACTGCGCCGGCGGGTTCGGGAAGACCCGTCATGACGTTCAGCGATCCATTGTTGTTCACGCCCAGGAAATCAAACCAGAGCGTCGCGTTTGATTGCGGTCCTGAAAACAGGATCGAGTCGATCGTGACGTATCCGCCGACGCCGGGGATGACGCCGTCGCTTCCGGGGAATAACTGCGATTGCGCGGCCCAATCGAGCGGGTCGAGCAGATTCCACTGATAAAAGTGCCACTGGTCGTCGCCGATGATGTCGAGGATGCGCCCGCCATCGGTATTAGCGCCGCCTTCCGAACCGTTGGAATCAACCAGGAGTTGGGTCTTGACGCCGGCGGCGGCGGTGCGGAGGAAGAAGCCGACGTACTCCTGGCCGCTGCCGCTGTTCTGGATCGGGATGGGAACGTTGGTCGCGGGAGAGGTGTTGCCCGACGCGTGCCGGATCAGCCAGCCGCGGCTGTCGCCGTTCCAATAGATCTGGAGCTTCTGGCCCCAGTACTTGCTGTAGTTGGCGCCGGGGTCGCGCGTGACGGCGGAGTTGGTGGTGTCGAATCCGTACCAGCCTATCGACGGGTACGTCAGGGCCTTGTCGAAATGGCCCATGCCGTTGTTGGGCGAACCGGTTTCGAAGTTGTCGATGATGTTGACGCCGGGTGGGATCGGCCTGGTGCCGCTTTGATAGCCGGCGGCGTAGCGTTGATCGACGCTGTCCTGAAACGCGGTGTACAGATCGCCACTGCTGCCGACGGGGTTGCCGGCCGTCTTCCAGTACTTGATCGAGTACCCCGCCCAAGGCGCGTCGGCGGCGTTGTTGCGATCACCGGAGTCGTAGACGAACCAGGTCGTGCCGACGACGTTGTGATTGCCGGGCGTGCGGTTCCAGCGATCGAGCGCCGCGAATGCGCCGCGCGTGAAGGCGGCGGCATTTGCTTCGGCCGCCGCGTCAGGCGGATTGGCGCCGCTGTAGCGGTTCCACTCGGTGAGGAAGACGGGGACGCTGCTCAAGCCTTTGGAATCGACGAGCTCGAGCTGCTGCGTGATGTCCGCGAGCCACTGCTGCACTCCGCCGCCGCCGTCGTAGGCGTGGAGCGCGACGCCGTCGACGGGCGTGCCGCTGGCGTTGATCGCGTCGAGCGTTTGCCCGAGCCAATCGCTGCCGCTGATCCATCGCGTGCCCGGAATCACGCCGCCGGGACTCACCGGCGCGACCAGCAGCTTGTGTGCGCCGGGCGCGCCGACCTGCGCCGTCGTCAGCACCGCGTGCACCTGTTTATAGACGTCCGCGTAGCCGCTCGGCGTGATCTGGTTGTTCGTCCAGCCGTTGCCCTCGCCGTTGACGTTGGGCTCATTGCCGAGCTGCCACCAATGCCCGCCGTCCTTGAGTGTGTTGACCAGTCCCTGCACGTTGCTCGCCCACGTGGCGGTATTGATCGTTGACGGCGACGGGACCGTCATGCCGTACTGGTATTCGACGCGCGTGATCGGGGTGATCTTCTTGTTCTGATAGAGGTCGTTGTAGAGCGGTTGGAAGAACGGCGCGTTCTGCCAGACGGGGCCGTTGGTGTTGACGACTTCGAGGTCCCATCCGCCGTAGGGTTGGCCGTTGAAAGTTTGAGTCGAGTCCAGAAGGGTCGCCGGTTCGGAATCGACGACGCCGTAATCGTAATACCCCCACCAGTGGATGCCGGCGAGGGATTGCGAATCGGCGGCCGACGCGACGAGCGGCGCGGTGGCGAAGACGCAAGCGGCGGCCAGCGCGGCAGCGGCGCGGCAGGCAGCGGCGCGGCGGGCGGCGGCGGAACAACGGCGGATCATCAAGTGCCCTCTCCGTCGATATCGATAGCACAAAACCGTAGGGAATGAAACTCGACTCACGACCGCTAGACTAGTCGCGCGATGGAACATCCGCCGCAGACTTCCCCAACTCCCGCGCCAACCGCGCCTCCCCCCCCGCGCGCGTTCACGCAAGGCCTCGGCGTGGTGTTTCAGGTCAGTGGGTGCGTGCTCTTCCTCGCCGCCATGTTCGTCTGTTGCGGTAGCAGCCTCCTGTCAAAGGAATGGGCGGAGCACACGGATTTGACGAAGATCGGATGGACGAACTATTCCGCGCAGCGGGCGCTGACGATCTGCGTCGCCGCCGGCGTGTTCTTCGGCGTCGCGCTTGCCACGGTCGGATTGGGCATGCAGGCGGAGCATCGACGCGCGGCGGCGATGGGCGTCATTCTCACCCTCCTCGGTGCCGCGTTCTGGCTCGTGCATACGATCTTTGCGGCGGCCGCCGCGCGATCGATCTTCGCGACGATCCTTGCCGGCGCCTTGACGATCGCGTTCAGCGTGCTGCTTGCGTTGGCGATCGCGGCGGAGCGTGAAATGAAGCGCAATCCGCCGGGAATCGGTCATGAGCTCCTGCCGGCGGGCTATAAGATTCCCTACTCGCACTACCACGAGGATCCTCCGGAAGTGCGACTCGCCGCCGAGTTGCAGCAGCGCCGCGAGCGCCTGGCCGTGCAGCAGAAGGAATTAGAACTGCTCGAGGAGAGATTGAAGAAGAAGCTCGAGGAAGGACAGCAGGAGAAGCCATCATGACGCGCACCACGACCATGACCGCAGCGATCGCCGGGACCGCCGCCGTACTGGCGCTGTCCGCCGCTTGCGTCTTGGCGCAAAGGAAAGATACGCCGCCGACGCGCGCGGACGTCGGAACCATCGCCGCGCCCGGACAGCTCGCCGCTTCGACGCTTCCGTCTCATCCGTCCGATCGCGCGCAGTATCAGATCGATCGCGGGCTCAACTTCCTTAAGCAGCAACAGAGGCCCGACGGCGGATGGCAAAGTGAAAATGATCCGCCCGGTATCACCGCGCTCGTCCTCCGCGCGTTCGTCGAAGACCCGCACTACAGCACCAAGACGCCTTTCATCCGCAAAGGCTACGACAAGCTTTTCAGCTATCAGCAACTCGACAGCGGCGGCATCTACCAGGACATGCTCGCCAGCTACAACACCGCGATTGCCGTCAGCAGTATCGCCGCCGCTAATGAGCCGGCGTACAAGGAGCGGCTCGATCGCGCCGTCGCGTTTCTCAAAGGCCTGCAGTGGACCGACGCGATCAAAGGACCGAGAGGAGAAACGGTCGATCCGAAAAATCCGTGGTACGGCGGATGGGGATACGGCCGGCACGGTCGGCCGGATCTCTCTAACGCGCACTTCGCCATCGAGGCGCTGCACGATGCGGGACTAAAGGCCGATGATCCCGCGTACAAGGCCGCGCTCGTCTTCCTCACCCGCACGCAGAACAACTCCGAGACGAATGATCAGCCGTGGGCCGGCAACGATGGCGGTTTTGTCTACAGCCCCGCGAACAACGGCGATTCCGAAGCGGGCTTCATCGCCACCCCTGATGGTCGAAAGGTGCCGCGCAGCTACGGCTCGATGACCTACGCGGGCCTCAAAAGCATGATTTACGCCGGACTGACCAAGGACGATCCGCGCGTGAAGGCGGCGCTGCAGTGGATCGAGAAACACTGGACGCTGGACGAGAACCCCGCGATGCGCGAGGCCGGCGCGGACATGGCGCGGCACGGCCGCTTCTATTACTACTACGTCTTCGCCCACGCCCTGCGCGCGTATGGCGAGCCAACGATCACCGACGCACGGGGCGTCGCGCACGACTGGCGGACGGAACTGATCGACAAGTGCGCATCGCTCCAGCGCGAGGACGGAAGCTGGGCCGGGGAGAAGCGCTGGATGGAAGACAACGCCGTTCTTTCCAGCGCATATGTGGTGCTCGCGATCGAAGAAGCCCGCGCGGATCTGGCGGAGCGACCCGCGCCGACAAAGTAGCTGTCACCGCTCGCCGCATCACTCGATGCCGGGCTGAAAACACCCGCGGCCTTCGCGGCAGGTGCTGGGGTGACAGTACATGTCGTCCGGTCCCGCCGTCGCCATCGTGCCGAGGCACCAGAAGACGGCCGTCGTCGATGTTCCCATCTGCCACGGGTCGAGATCCTCCTCGTCGTACGTGCCGAAGGCGGTCTTGGTCCGAAGCATCCGGCAGACGCGGAGCTTTTCGGCTTCAGCCTGGGGGAGATTGAAGTTTGCCACGATTACGCTGCTCCTTCGCCCCTGGCGGCCGCGAGGATCGCGCGGGCGATAACGACCCTCAAGAGCGGGACCTTGTATCCGTTGTTCGCCAGCGGGGTCGCTTCCTTCAGCGCGGCTTCGGCGGCGGCGCGGGTTGTTTTCTCGTCGATCTTCTGGCCGGTCAGTGCGGCTTCGGCTTCCTTGGCGCGGCGCGGGACGGGAGCCGCCGCGCCGAGCACGATCGACGCCTTCTTGCACGTGTCGCCGTCCATCTCCAGCACGGCGGCGATCTCGGCGACCGGCCAGTCGAACGACTCCTTCTCGCCCTGCTTGATGTAGAACGATCTGGCGTTTGCCGACGGCGCCGGGACATTGATCTGCGTGATCAACTCTCCCGGCTCGAGCTGGTTCTCGCGGTGCAGATCGACGCTGGGCAGCGTGAAGAACTCCTCCGCCGGCACCGTGCGCTTTGCCTTGCCGCTGATGTCGAGCGTCGCGCCCATGGCGATGAGCGGAGTCGCCGTCGCCGAGGGGTGGACGATCGCGCACAGGGAGTTGTTGAAGATGGCGTGGTACTGGTTTTCGCCGTCCTGCGCGAAGCAGCGCTCGCCGCCCTTCTTGCGGCAGTGGAATTCCTCGTGGCGGAAGTACCAGCAGCGCGGGCGCTGGAGGAGATTTCCGCCGAGCGTGGCCATGTTGCGGATCTGCGGCGTCGCCGCGTGCCCCGCCGCCTGCGCCAGCGCCGTGTACCGCTTGCGGATCGCATCGTGCTCCGAAAGCTGCGCGAGCGTGACGAGCGGACCGATCTTCAAGCCCGCGGACGCATCGTCCTTGATGAAGTTCCAGTCCGGCATCGTGTTCAGGTTGATGATGCGCGACGGCTCGAACAGCCGCTCTTTCATGAGATCAACCAGATCGACGCCGCCCGCTTTGAAGGCGGAGCCTTTGACGGTCAGCGAGACGGCCTGCTCGACGGAGGTGGCATCGGCCCATTCAAAAGGTCTCATGGTCAGGCGCTCCTTCCGTTCGACGAGTCTTTCTGCGCAAGCGCCGCGAGCACGGCGGCGGGCGTCATCGGGGTCTGTCGGACGCGCACGCCGATCGCGTTGTAGACGGCATTGCCGATCGCGGCGGCGGTCGGGACGGTCGCGGGCTCGCCGATGCCGGCGGCATCCGTCGAGCTGCGACCCCAGTACTGCTCGATGACGATCGGCTCGATCTCGGGCATCTCCTTCGCGCCGGCGATCTTGTACTGCTCGAGATTGGGATTGACCATCAGCCCGGTGTTGCGGTCGAGGATGCGGTTTTCAAACAACGCGTAACTGAGGCCCTGGATAATGCCGCCGTTGATCTGGCTCGTCAGCGTGAGCGGGTTCATCGGCCGCCCGCAGTCGTGGACGGCGACGACTTTCTCGACCTTGATCACGCCGGTATCGGTATCGACCGCGACCTGGACGAACTGCACGCCGCCGAGACCCCCCGAGCCGGCGCCGCGCCTGCCCCGGCGTCGCTGTCCGCCGCCTTCGGCGAGCTGCGGCTGTTGCTGCTGCTGATCTTCGGTGACCGGATAATCCTGCACGCGCTGCGCCCGCGCTGCGATCTGCTCGGTATCGAGCTTTGCCGCCGCGGCTTTGAAGCTCATGCCCTTTGACGGATCGGACTTTGAGGCAACCTTGCCATCGGCGAGAGTCAGATCGTCCGCGCGGGCACCGAGCTTCGGCGCGATTTGCTTGAGCATCTCCTGCTTGACCTTCCAGGCGGCATCGCGCGCGACGGGGGTGATCGAGTTGGTCGTCACGCTCCCGCCGGATCCCGGACCATTCGGATACGACGTGTCGCCGATCTTGATCGTGATGTCGCTCGGCTTGAGCCCGAGCTCCTCGGCGACGACCTGCGCGAGCACCGTTCGGATGCCGCTGCCGATGTCCTGCACCCCGGAAAGCAGCTCGACCGAGCCGTCTTGCGTAATGCGCACTTCGCAGTGCGAATCGCGATTGCTGGAGCGGTACCAGATCGCCTGCGCCATGCCGATGCCGCGCTTGACCGGCCCGGCATCGCTGCCGGCGGGCTTGCGGTTGGACCAGCCGATCTTCTCCGCGCCGATCTTGCGCTCGACTGATCGCGCTTCGCTCTGGTCGATGACCTCGCGAAGCGCGAGCGGATCGATGCCGAGTTTTTCCGCCAGCTCATCGATCGATTGCTCGAACCCGAACGCCGCCTGCGGATGGCCGGGCGCGCGGAACGCCGCCGCGGGGCCGGCGTGGGTGAAGACGTCGTAGTCTTCGGTGTAGATTGCCGGGCAGGGGTAAATGTTCTGCGCGACGGCGGTGGCCCCGGCGCCGGTGCCGACGCCGGCGGTCCCGTAGTTGGTGCACTGGATCGCGACGAGCTTGCCGTCCTTCTTCGCGCCGATCTTGTACTTCTGGTTGGAGCTGGGCCGGTTGCCCGTGCCCAGATGTTCTTCCTTGCGGTCGCACATCAGTCGGACGGGCGCGCCCGCCTTCTTCGACAGGTGCGTCGCGAGCACGCCGGGATTCGATGCGCCGAACTTCGCGCCGAACCCGCCGCCCATGTACTCGGTGATGACGCGGACCTTGCTCTTGGGGAGATTGAAGACGGCCGCGAGCTCGTCGCGCACGCTGCCGGTCCCCTGCGTCGATGCCCAGACGGTGAGCAGATCCGGCTTCCAATCGGCGACGAAGCCGTGCGTTTCGAGCGCGCAGTGCGTCTGCACCGAGGTGTGATATTCGGTTTCGACGACGACATCAGCGTCTTTGAACGCATCGTCGATGCCGCCGTCCTGTTTGTTGCCGCCCTTTGCCGGGCCGCGGACGTTGCCGCTCTGCGACAGACCCGCCGGCCCCCCGCCCCCGCCGGCGGTGCCCTTCTGCTCCGCCTGTCCGGCGAAAACGAGCGGCGCGTCGTTCTGCTTCGCCTTCTCGATGTCGGTGACGAAGGGGAGAATCTCGTAATCGACGTTGATCATGCGGGCGGCGTTGTCGGCGTGCTGCTGCGTGTCGGCGGCGACCGCGGCGAAGGGTTGCCCGGCGAAGCGGACGAGCGGGTACTTGTTGCCCTCCTCGCCCTTCTCCTGCGCCATGCCGAACGTGTGATCGAGCAGATGGATCGCCTTCACGCCCGGCGCTTTTTCCGCCGCCGACGTGTCGATCGACTTGATCTTCGCGTGCGGGTGCGGGCTGGTCAGCATCCGCGCGTAGAGCATGCCGGGGAGCTTGACGTCGGCGGTGTATTTGGCGGCGCCCGTCACCTTGGCGCGGCCGTCCACGCGCGGCGTGGGTTTGCCGATCGACTTGAGCTGATCGTTGATCGCCAGCGGCGGCGGCTCGCCTTCGGGGACGTCGCGCCGGGACTGATGAATGTCCACGCCGGCAATGCCGACGGGATACATGTTCGATTCGGTTTCCGGCTTTTCGCCGCCGGACTTGGGCGCGGCCGCCTGCGGGATCGGCGGCTTCTCGGGAACAGGCGCCGCCGCGGGGGATTTGTCGCTGATCTGTGCATCAGGCATTGCCGTTCCCTCCCTTCATCTGCTTCGCCGCCGCCAGCGTCGCTTCGAAGACGCGCGGATACGTTCCGCAGCGACACAGATTCCCGCTGCACGCCTGCTTCACGTCATCGAGCGTCGGCTGCTTGTTGCGCTCGAGCAGGTTCGCGCACGACATGATCATGCCCGGCGTGCAGAAGCCGCACTGCATCGCATCGTGCTCGATGAACTGCTCCTGAACGGGATGAAGGTGTTCGCCCTGGGCAAGGCCTTCGATCGTCTTGATCTCCCTGCCGCGCGCGTCCATGGCGAGCGTCATGCAGGAGCAGACGGTTTTGCCGTCGATCCAGACCGTGCACGCGGAACAGGAGCCGCGGTCGCAGACGATTTTTGTCCCGGTCATGTCGGCGTGGACGCGGAGCACTTCGGCGAGAGTGGCGGAAGGCTCGATCTGAAAGTCCTTGTGCTGACCGTTCACTTTCAACGTGATCGCGACGGCGCCGGGTCCGACGACGGAGCGGCTTTCTTTGTTCTCTTGCGCCAGCGCTTCGACCGAGCGGTCGAGCAGCGCGGTGGTCGCCGCGGCGACGCCGGCGCCTTTGAGAAAGCCGCGGCGACTCAGGCCGCCGCGGTCGGTTCGGTTGGACATGACGGACTCCTTCGCATGCGTGTGCGAGTCGCTATGAGTTCGACTGATGGAGCAGTTCGATGGCTTTTTGAAAATCCTCCGGCGTGTCAATGTCGTGCAGGATCGCCGGATCATCAACGTCAAAATCGATTCGATCGTTCGAATAGCGTGAAGTGTAGTCCTTCAATGTCGCCCCGCGCGTGCCGTCGAGAGACTGAATCTCTTCGATGCCGGCGGCGCTGAGGATGATTGGGTGACCGTGCCTGCCGTTGTACCCCGGCAGCAGCACGCGGGGCCGGGCCCGGGACCACCCGGTAACGAGCTGCGTGATCGTTTGCGATCGAACGAGGGGCTGATCGCATAGCGCGATCATGACGGCATCGACGCCGCCACTCGGCGGAAGCGCTCGTAGTCCGGTCTGGATCGACGAGAGCATTTCGCCTTCAGCATAGGCCGGGTTGTGGGCGAGGACGACATCGCGACCCACCACAGCCGCGGAAACTTGCTCGCGCTCGTGGCCGGTGACAACGATGATCGACGCTAGCGCCTGCGATTGAACCAAAGCATCGAGCACGTGAGCGATGAGCGGTTTACCGTTGAGTTGCAGCAGCGGCTTGGGCGTGCCCATCCGTCGCGACAGCCCGGCCGCGGGGACGATCGCGGCGACGAAAGCTGGACGTTCGGCAGACATGAATGAGACTTACGAACGTCTGTTCGTGCGATTGGTCCTGTGCGAGACAAAGACGTTGTCAATCGCCGGCGATCGTCGGCTGCGTCGGCGGCCTCGAGCGTGTCCGCCGCGTCGTCGGCGGCGCGACCTTCGCCGCCGGCGGCAGGTCGATCAGCTTCGGCCAGTGCGCCAGCACACGAACGGCGTTGTCCTGCATGTCCTCGTACGGCTTCTCGCTTCCGCTGAAGCCGTTGAAGATGAAGCTGAACGCCATCCAGCGCCCGTCGTCATTTTTCACGTAGCCGCTCAGCGACCGCACGCCGCCGATGAAGCCGGTCTTCCCGTGGACACGGCCCTTCAGATCCTTCAGTCGATTTCCGATCGTCCCATCCTCGCCGCTGATGGTCAGGGAATCGAAGAACGTCTGGTGCTCGGGGTGTTTCCACATCACCGCGAAGAGGTCGGTGATCATGCGCGTCGTCACGCGATTGTCGCGACTGAGTCCTGAGCCGTCGACGATGACGATCTTGGACGTGTCGATGTGGTTGCGTTCCAGAAACGCCCGCGTCGCTTCGGCCCCCGCCTGCCAGCTCCCCGGCTGCTCGATTCCGTTCTTCTGCCGATACGCGCGGCCGAGCATTTTGCACAACGCCTCGGCGAAGTTGTTCTGGCTCTGCTTATTGACGCGGGAAAGTGCGTCCGGCAGCGAGGTCTCGTGCGTCGCGACGACCTTCTCGGCCGGTGGCTCGGGCTGCCCGCCGAGCGGTTTGTCGGCGCGGATCGTCTTGCCGGCGATCTTGATCCCTTTCGCTTCCAGATTCGTGCGCAGCGCATCAGCGAAGAACGCGCCGGGGTTGGTAATCGCCTTGCTCTTCATCGTTGTCGGATGCGTCGTCGCGCCTTTGATCGTGAAGACGTTCTTGTCCTGCTCGCGCGTCGCGTCCGGGGCTTCGCCGCTGCCGGTGACGCACTTGTTGATGATCTGCACGTCCTTCACCGGCGGGACGAAGGAGTATTCGACGGGCTGGCCTTCGGTGGTCGGCGTGAGGGTGATGTCGATGCAGTTGGTGTTGAAGTTCAGTCCGGAAATCGGGGCGGCGTACCAGTCGCCGGCGAAGTCCTTGCTCCACGATGGATGGATCCACTGATCGTCGAAGGCGCGGTCGTAGTAGTAGAGGTTTCCCTTGATCGCGGTGATGCCCTTGGCCTTGAGGGCATCGGCCCACTCGTCGAGGACGGTCATGGTGGTGCCGCCGTCCTTCTTCGCCAGTCGCGAATCCCCGATGCCGGGGTCGCCGGTGCCGATCAGCCACAGGTCGTCGCCGTCGATCGCGAGGTAGGTTTTGAACGTGGCCTTGGAGCCGAAGAAGTCGAGCGTCGCGCTGCCCGTCGCAAGCTTGCCGTTGCTGGCGGGCATGAGGGGTTCATCGGGATCGACGGCATAAAGCTGCCGACCGGTCTTCAGATCGATTACGCGTGCGCCATAGTGGGCCGGCTTGGTCTGCCCGCGGGCAAGAGCCTGATCGAGCTGCTGGACGAGAGCGGCGTCCGCCACGGGATCGGCGCTCGTGGACGTCGCGAGCGTCTTGCGATGTGAAGCACAGCCGGCCACGACGCCGAAAATGAGTCCTGCCGCAACTACGCCAGACCGGCGGAATGATGTCATCGGGTGCCGCCTCTCTTTCATGTGTCAGGGCGGCAAGGTTACGTCCGGCGAGCCCAGGAGGCAAAACTTTGGGTAAGCTGTTACACGTAAGCCGGTTATGTGGTAATCGGACCTGCCGCGGCGCCGGGCAAGTTTGACCCCTTTTCGCGTCGATATTGTTTGACGAAATCGATCTGCGCGCTAGTATGAATGATCGAGGGCTGTTTCCTATGAAGACCATCCTTATTGCGTTCGTTTCCTCTCTCGTGCTGGTGATTGCCGCGTCCGCGCGTCCTGCGTCTGCGGCCGTTACCGTTGGCAGTGCAGGCGTGGTCCAAAGCGCCACCGCTACCAATCTCGCCACCGCCGACGATGTTAAGGCGCCGGCGGATAAGCCCGACAAGAGCAAGAAGGGTAACGGGAACGGAAATGGCAACGGCAACGGGAATGGAAACGGTAACGGCAACGGCAACGGCAATGGTAACGGCAATGGCAATGGGAACGGCAACGGAAACAACGGGAACGGTAACAACGGCAAGTAACCCCGCCACCGCGTCCGCCTAGACGTCATCGCTGCTTGCTTTGCGCCCGGCAGTGTGTTTCTCTTACAATCCATGAGCGAGCCGACAACCCCCGATCCCGCGGTGTCACCGCCGGCGGACGGGGGTTTTCCGTTGCGCGGAACCTGGGACGGATCGGACGAGGGGCGTGACGGCGGATTTTTGGCGGCGGTGGCTTCGAAATGGTGGGTCGTCGCGGCCGCCGTCGCGGTGGCGCTGCTTGTTGCAATCCTGTGGTGCGCGGCGGCGACGCCGCTCTACACATCCACCGTCGTTTTTGCCGTCGAGCACACGCGGCCACCCTCGGCGAAGGATTTGCCGCCGGATGAATTTCTTGCCGCACAGCGCGAGTTATTCCTTTCCGAGCCGGTGCTTGCCGCCGCTGCCACGCCCGGGACGCCGCCGCCGGTGCAGCAGCTTCGCGACCAGCTCGCGATTCATACCGATAAAGGTCAAGGGACGATGACGGTAAGCTTGAGTGCTCCGCGCGGCGAGCAGGCGGCGATGACGTTGAACGCGCTGGCGAGCGCCTATCTGAAGGCGGCGGGACAGCAGCAACAGGCCAGCGCCGACAGCCTCGGCGATCTGTCGGCCAATCGTGATCGCATGGAAGCCGCGCGGGCGGCGGCGGAGAAGGCGTTGAACGATTTTCGCACCTCCGCAAAGATCGCCGCCGGCGACGCCGATCAAGCCGCCGCATCGCAACTGCAACAGCTCAAAGCCGCGCTGGCGACGGCGCAGGCGGACGCCTCCAAGGCGAAAACCGAATACGACGACGCCGCCCCGCTGCTGGCGGATCCGACCAAGGCGGAACAGCTCGTCGCGTCCAAGCGTTCATCAGGTATCTTCGACGCGATCGACCAGGAGCGCGCAATCATCCGCAAGGAACTGGATGCGCTCGAGCCGACGCTCGCGCAGCAGCGGCAAACGCTCCTGCCACAGCACCCCGCACTTCAGCAGACGCAGCGGAAGGTCGATGCGCTCACCGCCAGGCTCGCGGAGATCGACAAGCAGTACCCGCAAGCCTATCGCGCATACCTCGAGCACCAGCGCGATTCCGCACAGCACAAGGCGGACGAATTGAAGGCGCTGGTGGATGAGCAGGAGAACCGCTCGAAGACTTCGATCGCCCAGCGCGATCAACTCGCTCAACTCGAAGCGAGGCTGAAGGAGGCGGAAGCGGCGTTGTCGGAGGCGGACAAGAAACTGCGCGGGAGGATCAGCGGCAGCGATGCTTCGGCGGCGGTCATGAAGCTCGCGCAGCCGCCGACCATCCCCACGCACCCGTCCTCGCCTGATCGCGCGCGCGTGATGGCGATGTGCGGCGTCGGCGGAATGGTCGCGGGCCTCGCGGTTGCGCTCGTGCTGGGCAAAGCACGATGACGCCCGCCAAGTCGATGCCGGCATCCGCGACGCGGCAGCAGCAGCAGCTCAAGATCGAGCCTCACACGCCCCGAATCGACGCGCTCATCGAAGTTCTGATGTTCGCTCTGCTGGCATTCGCGCCGGCCGCGTTCGGCGCGGTGAACCCGTGGAGCGAGCTGATCGTCACCGCCTTGGCTGGCGCGATCGCGTTGTGCCTGCTCGCGCGAACCGTGCTTCGCCGCCGATCCGACCGCGTGATCGGACCTTGGGGATGGGCTCCGATCGTTCTCTTCCTCGGCGTGGCGTTCCTGCAGATCGCTCCGCTGCCGACGGCACTGGTCGGCGCGATCTCGCCGCACACCCGGTCGCTCAAGACCGAACTGCTCGACGATCTGCCGGACGCGAAGGTTCGGCTGGCGCGAATGACGCTGAGCTTTTACCCGCCGGCCGCGCGGCATGACCTGCGGCACGTGCTGATCGCGGCCACCGTCTTCGCCGCCGCCGCTACCGTCTATCGCGACCCTAAGCGGATGCGGCGGCTGCTCGCGGGTATCGCCGTCATCGCGTTCGTCCTGGCCGCGTTGGCGCTGGCACAGGACATCACCGGCACGCACTGGGTCTATTGGCGCGTGGAGACCGACGAGCCGGCGCGGAGCGGTTCGTTCTTCAACCACAGTCACTACGCGCAGTTCATGAACCTTTCGGGCGGCTGCGCGCTGGCACTGCTGCTGATGTGGATAGCGGACGCGCGGCAGACCGGCCGCTCGTTCCCTTCCGCCTGGGGCCGTCGCGCCTGGGCGTTCGCGCTGGCGGCGACGATCGTGCTCGGGCTGCTCACGATCTCGCTGTCGCTGTCGCGCGGCGGGGTCATTTCGCTGCTGCTGGCCGGGGCATTCACCTTCATCGCGCTGATCTCGGCGCGCGGAATGCGCTGGGCGGGCGGCGTCATCGCCGCGATTGCACTGATCGCCTTTCTCGCGCTCTGCTGGACGGGCTTCGATCGCGTGCAGAAGCGCATGCTCGAGCGCGGCGGGACGATCGACCGCTTGGAAATGGTGCGCAACGCCGGCGACATCGTGCGCGACTTTCCGCAATTCGGAATTGGACTGGGAGCCTTCGAGTGGGTCTTCCCGATGTATCAGCGCGACGTCGAGCAGAACGTCGCGACGCACGTCGAGAACGAGTACGTGCAGACGCTGGTGGAGACGGGGCCGGCGGGCATCGCCGCGGTGCTGGGTTTCATCGGCTTCGTCTGGTGGCGATGGTCGCGAGCCGCGCGACGCGCGGACGACCGCGCGTCGGCGCCGGGCGCCGCGTCGGCGGCGGCGGCGATCGGGCTGAGCTTCGGCCTCGTCGCCGTCATGCTGCACAGCCTCAGCGACTTCGGCCAGCACGTGCCGGCGGTCGCGAACCTTTCCGCCGTCACGTGCGGATTGCTGGCCGCACTGGGATATCGAGACAACGGCCCTTTGCCGCGCGCGCGATCGATGACGGCGACGGGCTTCATCGCACTGGTCGTCGTCACGCTCGTCGTCTGGGCGGTGATCGATGCGACGCGGGCGTGGCGGTCGGACGTGCACTTTCAGGAAGCGAGAGCGACCGCGGCGTCCATGCGGGAGAACGACTGGAAGGCCACGCCCGGCGAGCGGGACGCGCTTCTCGCCCAATCCTCCGCCGCCATCGCGGCGCGGCCGGACGACGTGTACATCCGCTACTGGTGCGCGGTCTGGCACTGGCGGATCGAACGAGAAAGATACGATCGTTCCGATCCGAAATTGACCGATGCCGCTCGCGCCGCCGTCGCGGAGCTCAATGCCGCTCGCGCGTGCTGCCCGACCTTTGGATCGCCGTATACCGTGCTCGGGCAGCTCGAGCGGAACTACCTCGACCTGCCGATCGGGATAACGCACATCCACACCGCGCTTCGGCTCGCGCAAAACGACGGCACGACGGCCGAAGTCGCCGGGGAGATCGACGCGCGGCGCGGGCGATGGGATCTGGCGGTCCCGGAACTCCGCCGCGCCGTCACGCTTGATTTCACCCAGATGCCGGACGTCTGCGACCTGCTCCTGAAGGACCTGCACGAGCCGCAGCGCCTGATGGAAGTCGCCGAGCCGAGCTGGTACCGCATGATGTTCGTCTCTTCGGCGATGCAGAAGATCCCGAGCCTCGGCGATGAGTGGAAGCTCGCCCACGCGCGCGGGGCGGACCTGCTCGAATCGGACGCGACGGTCGAGCCCAACGGCTGGAAATTCGCGACCATTGCGGCGTATCGAACGAGCCTCGGCAGGTACGAAAACGCGGACGAGAACTATCGCAAAGCGCTCGAGCTGGAGCCGACGAACCTCGACTGGCGGCTGAATCACGCGGAGCTGCTTCGCTTGATGGGTCGAAATGATGAAGCGATCGGCGAAGCGCAAGCGGCGTTGCGTCAGCATCCCAACGATCCGCGAGCGAAGAAGTTTATCGACGAGTTGACGGCGAAGCTGGCTGCGACGCGCCCGGCGGGGACGCCGAGGTAGGTCCGACGCTGATGCCGGCGGATTTGAGCTTCTGCTGCCAGCGGTTCCATTCCTCGTCGTAGACGGAGGACGTGATGGGGCCGGGCCAATTCTGATTGTTGTCCCACGCCGCCGCGTCCGGACGCCACCAGTCGTTGCGGCCGTCCTTGTTGATCCAGCCGATGACGTTGTCGTGCCCGCGGTTGTTGAAGAAGTGTTGCTTGCCCGCCTTGTACGAATCCCAGATGTACGCGCCGACGTTCTGCGCCGGGATCTTCGTGCCGTCCGCCAGCACGCCGGCGGAGACGATGCGGTTGTGATACATCGTGCAGTCGTGGCCGGCGGAGATCGCGATGCCGTAGTTGGTGGTATCGAGGACCTGGTTGGCGAAAGCTTCGACGAACTGTGCATCATCGTCGGCGGTCTTGCCGACGCCGTCCCCGAGCATGATCCCGCCCCCGGAGTAGCCCTTCGCCAGCGGGTCGGACGGATAGGCGCCGCGGATGAAGTTGTCGTGGATCTTGATCGGGCTCTCCTTCGTGCCGCTGGAGAGGTAGATGCTGATGTTGTCCTCGACGCAGCTTTTAACCGGCTCGTTGATCACTTCGTTGAAGAGGATGTCTACGCCCGCGACGTGGCGGATCTTGTCGAGCTGGAGGAATTGAACAAGATCCTGCTTCCCGTCCTGCCGGCGGCCGTCGATGTTGCGTGCCTGGTTCGCCGCGACGCGGATCGACTGCCGAGGGGAGCGATCGCCCGCGTAGTCGAGCAGGTAAATCCCCCGCGTGCCGTCGAGGCGGCAGTGTTCGATCGTGACTCGGTTGAAGCCCTCGACGTGCGCGAATCGGCCGGCGCCGCTGCCGACACAATTGCGGATCGTGACGTCCGCGTGGTGATAATGGCTGACGATCAGATTGCCGCGGCCGCGAAGCATAGAGCCCTCGATGATGACGGGATCGCTCGTCTCGACGCTGATTACGGCCAGTGACGGATCGTCGCTGACGTATTCACCGCTGTAAGTCCCGCCGCGCGTGATGCGATACCGCGCCGCCGGCTCGCGGGCGCGGAGCATTGCGGTCGCGAAGAGCAGCACGCAGGCGGCGGCACAGATCGTGACGATAATGGAGCGAGAGCGTCCGCGCACCCACGTCATTGCGCGGCTATCATAGCCGGGCGGTGAGAAAACCACTTCTTTCGCTGGTGCTGATCATGTCGGCATCGTTCGCATTCGGGGGCCCGGTCGCGCGGGTGGAAATGACCGACGATGGGTCGGCGATCAAGTTTTTGAGCTGGGACACCGAGGGCGGCAAGCGCGTAGAGCGGAACCTGCTCCGTGAACCGGCCCGCGCGACCGGCGCGAAGATTTCTGCACGCGCCGAAGGCGGATCAATAGTCGTTTCGCTCGATGCGGCGGCAAGATTCGTGCTGCCGTTCGACCCGCGCGTGACGCCGACGACAATCCTCACACGATTCAACGACGACGGGTCGTTCGAGCTGCCGGGAATCATCAACGCGCCTGATTTTGGTCCCATGCGGCTGGCGGCACGGGGCGGCGCGCGGGTGCTCGGCAGACTCACGGGAAGCCGCGCCGAGAAATGGGTGAAGCTTTTCCTCGCGTGTGACGAACCCGTCGAGCTGGAGTTCACGCCGCTATTGATCGATCCGCCGAAGGGGCTCAAGTCGATCGATGGCTGGATGCTCGCAAGGCGCGGGTGGCTCAACGCGATCCAGCCGTGCGCGCAATGGGGCGAGCAGGGAAGGCCGTTCAGCTCACCCGCAGGAATCCTCGGGAACAACGTGATCAGCGATCCGGCGAGCACGTCGCTCTGGTTCTATGCCGATCAGATCTTCCTCACGCCCCTTCCGCTGCGCGACGAACTGCTCCCGATGCTGCGGCGGACAATCGAGTACTGGATCGACACGAAGATGCGCCGCGACGCCGCCGGGAAAGAGACCGGCGAGATCACCGGGTACTGGGATTACCACGACTTCCTCGACGCCAACGCCTCGCCCGTCATCGCGGCGTGGGATTACGTCGAAGGGAGCGGCGACCGCGCGTGGCTTACAAAGAAGCTCTCGCGGCTGGAGCTGGCGGCGGAGTATCTCGCCTCACGTGACATCGACGCCGACGGCCTCGTCGAGGCGACCCAGAGCGGCAACTACAACACGCTTCAGCAACCCGCACGATCGTGCGCCTGGTGGGATGCGCTCAACTGCGGGCACAAGGACGCGTACACCAACGCACTCGTCTATCGCGCGTTCCGCTGCATGGCGGACCTGTGTGCGCAGGTCCGCGACGCGGATAAACAGGCGCGGTACGCGCAGCTCGCCGATCGACTCAAGTCGGCATACGCGAAGACGCTGATCAATCCCAGGACCGGCTGGCTCGCGTGGTGGAAGAGCGCCGACGGCACGCTGCACGATTACGCCGCGCCGACGATCAACGGGCTCGCGATCGAGTACGGTCTGGTCGATGCCGATGAGGGACGACGGATCCTCGATCGACTTTGGTCCAAGATGCAGCAGGTCGGCTTCACGCGCTTCGATCTCGGCGTCCCCAGCCAGCTCGTGCCGGTGCTGCACGCCGATTATCTCCAGCCGGATGCGATCGGCATGCCGCACAAGGAGGACGGCACCGACACCTTCGGCGTCTACATGAACGGCGGCATCTCCGCCGGGCATTCGCTGCACTTCATCGACGCCCTTTACCTCGTCGGGGAGACGGAGCGCGCGGACACGGTGCTCAAGGCGATGCTCGCGCGGCAGCAGCGCGGCGAGTTCCAGAACGGTGTGACCGACGCGGCGATGCAGGGGATCGACTGGACGACGTGGGACGGAAAGCCGTCCGGGTACGAGGGCTATCTGGCCGACAGCTTTCGGTTTCTTCAGGCGATGCTGCTGCGCGAGCCGCAGTTTCGGCAGAAACTGTATCGGCCGATGCTGGATCACTAAAGCGGTGCGCGCTCGGGTGCAGCGCGCGGGCGGACACTTATGTCATGCTGAGGTAATCCGAAGCATCTGCGTTCCACGGTGAGCCGCTTCCGGATCGCGGCCAGATCCTTCGCGGAGTACGGCTCAGGCTCTCGAGCCCCAGGCCGTCGCCCGAACCGCCGATGCCTTGGCCTAAATCGACCAGCAGATCGAGCCCTCGTCGCCCGGGGTGGCTTGCGCGTAGACCTGATCGTTGCCGGCGCCGGTCATCACGGTGCGTTGGCCCCTTAATCCAATTTGGACAGCATCAACACAGCCCAAGCCCCCAAGGCTCAGGTATGGCTACGACGCCTCGGAGTGACTTTGAATCTCGTTGAACGCAAAATCTCGTCGACACCTTCGGCGTGACCATCCATGAAACACGCGCTTACATTCGCCGCGAGTTTGGCGCCAATCGAAAATGTGGCATTCGGACACCGGCCACCCTATCGCCGCGATGTGCCGGCGCAATACAAAAGACAAAATACACTCTTTTTCGTTTTCGCCACAATTCGTCCTTTGATTGCAATTCCATCATCACGTTCGTGCAATCGTCAGGGATATAGGGAGGGAATCCTTCTGCTCTTTGACAACTGAGCAGCGATCGATGCCCCGAAGCAGCCCGCTTCCGGCAGTTCGCAAAGCGAGAGTGCGGAACGAAGCCAACGGCACATTCGAGCGCGCGCTTGAATGTGCTATCGAACCCGAATGGAGGAAAACGAACCCAATCGAAGCCAACGAAAAACCGCGTTGTCAGGGCAAGAACGCGGAAAGGAGGTGATTTCGTCCCCTCGCGGATTACAAATCGAACCCAACGACGCACGGCGGGGCGCTGGTCTTCATCCGGCGGACGAGCGGGGACTCCACGCGTGAGATGTCGGCGGCGCTTCGCCCTGCCGCGGCGCGCGACAGGCCGCTTGTCTTGAGCATCAGCGACGATCGTGCGCACGATGCGTACGGCGCTGCATGAGGGGCATCCCGACAAACAGCGCCAGCGCCGATATCGTCGCCGGCTCGGGTACCGCGCGCGTCGCGACGATCGTTCCGCTGAAGCTGATCGAGCTGTCCGAGCTCTGGGCGATGCTGTAGCCGATCGACCCGCTGCTGATCTTGAGCGTGAGCGTCTCGATCCCGCCGCCCTGCACGACGCTCGAGGCCCCGCCGCCGCTGCCGTTGGCTGTCCCCTTGCCGCTCAGGCTGACTTCCGCCGGCGTTGAGCCGTACAGCACGTCGCTGTCGCCGCCGGCGATGTCGATGATGAGGGAGTTGCTGGCGAAATTGTTGCCGCTGAGCGTGATGCCGGCGCCGAAGGTGTCGTCCTCGATGTCGAGCACGAAGTTGCGCAGCGCTTCGAGCGCGGTGGACGAGAAAGGACCGGGCGCCGTGCGGCCGTAGTCGGCCGGGGCGCTTCCCGGCGTCGCATCCGCGCGCGGCTGCTGGTTGACCGGCTGGAGCGCCGCGTCAATCGCGCTACCGCCGGGGAAGGCGATCTTGCCCGGCTGCAGGTCGGCCACGATCGTGCCGGTATAGCTGGTCGAAAGGCTGTTGCTCGTCTGCTGGCTCGACGGATTTCCCGTGAGGTCGCCGGAGATCAGCAGCGAGCTTTGAGCTTGATCGATGTTGTAGGTAACCGTCGTCGCGCGCGCCGGCGTCACGCCGACGATCGTGATCAAGGCGGTGATGAGAAGCGCCATGACGAAACGGATGCGGTTGCGTGAGGTCATCGCCCCTTCCCTTTTTGACAAGTCGTGCCCGCGCGCGATGCGTGGGCGTCAGCGAAGGTTAATCGCATCCGGCCGATCATCGCAACGGCGATTTCGTGCAAGTATGAAACTGAGATGGAATCGCAGAATCGTGTGGCGGCGGCGGGCCTCGCGCCGCGCGCGAGGAGCCGAGCCTATGCCTTCTTCATCTCAATGAGCACCGCCGCCCCGAGGTATTCCTTGGGATCACGCATGCCCTTGCCCGCCGGGCCGCTGATGCTGATGCGCCAGCCGTTGCGATAGATCGGCTCGGAGTCGGTGTTGGTCTGGAGGTACTGTCCGACCCAGTCGATGAACTCTTTCTGCGTGACGTTCTCGCGGGTGACCTTGTTCACCACGGCCGCGCCCTGCAGCACGCGGGTGGAGTTGCCCAGGTCCTGACGGTTGCGGACGCGAATGACGACGCTGACCATCTGGATGTCATCGCCGGTCGGGCCGCTGCCGGCGATCGTCATCGTCTTGTCGGGCGAGGCGGAAAGTCCGACGAAGGCCGGCGGCATCCCCGGCTTGGGGACGTAGTCCGGCCTGGCGACGTTGACGAAATCCCTGGTATCGACGCTGCCGACGACCTCCGCCCACTTGAGATGCGCCAGGTCCGCCGGACTTGAGGGCGCTGTCGTCGCACGCGCCTGGGGCGGCGGCGACGAGCCGGCCGACGGCGCGGTCGTCGCGCCGCCGACGCCCGGCACCGAGTTTTGGATCAGCGGCTCGGCCGCGTCGGCGGCGGCGCCCGACGCGTCCGCGCCGGCCGCGGCGACGCTCGGCTGCGACGCGGCCGCTTCCAGGTTCTTGAGCGCTTCCTGCGCCGACGGGTCGCCGGTGGCGGCGGCTTTCTGATACCACTCCTTCGCCTGCCGCTTGCCGTCGGCGGTGCCGAGCGACTCATACGTCCGGCCGAGCGTGATCATCGCCGAGACGTCGCCGCCCTCGGCGCGCTTGCGCATCGGCGCGAGCGGATCGCCCAGCTCGATCGCACTCGGGCCGGCCGGCCGGGTCGCCGCCGACTTCTGCGCCTCGATCTGAGCCTCAGGACGATCGGACGGCGCGGGCCCGCGGTCGCAGCCGACGCCGGTGAGCGCGGCCGCGACGGCGGCGGCGGCCGCGAAAATCGCGGAGATCAGCGTCGAACGAGAGAGGGATCGAAGCATCACGTATCTACATTATCGGCCAGAGGGAATCCCGTCTGCGGCCACCGCCGACGGTTTCGCCCCCGCGCCCACCCCCGCGCCCGCGCCCGCGCCGGGGCCGAGCACGGGCCCGCCGCTCAGCATCCCCGTCATCTCGCCGTCGCGGAGGACCGGATAACCGTGCACGATGACGAATCGTATGCCCTGCGAGTACTGGTGCGGCTTCTCGAAAGTCGCTTTATCGGTCACCGTATTCGGATCGAATATCGTCAGATCGGCGACGTAGCCGGGCCGGATGAATCCGCGACGAGAGAATCGAAACGCCGTCGCCGGCAGCGAGGTCATCTTGCGAACCGCGTCTTCTAACGTAATGACGTGGAGCTCGCGCACGTATCGCCCGAGCACGCGGCAGTTGGTGCCGTAGCCGCGCGGGTGCGGCTGACCGGAGCCGAAGTCGCGAATGCCGCTGTCGGAGGCGACGGCGACGAGCGGGCAACTGAGGATGTCTTTGACCTCCTGTTCATCCATCGTGTGAAAAACGCAGCTCGCCCCGCCGCGGCGGCAGATGTCGATCACCGCCTGATACTGCTCCTCCATCGTCACGTCAGGTAGGGGCGACACTTGTGTCGCCCTGTCGAGCAGCTCGACATCCTTCCCCTGGTTTTGCTGCCGCAGCTTGATGATCTGCGCCACCTCGTACAGGTTGCGGCCGACGAAAGCGGGATCGTTCTTGCAACTGCTGATGACCGCGTAGCCAAGGTTCGGCCGATGCCGTTTCGTCTCGTACTGATCTTTCATGTCCGCGAGCATCTTCCTGACCTGCTGCGGATCATCCAGCCGCTTCTTCGCCTCATCGTTCCCCTTGTCGTACACCCAGTCCGGCAGCATCACGCTGATGCTCGTGCTCGACGCGGTGTAGGGATACTGATCGAGCCACACTTCTTCTCCGTCGGTCCGCGCGGCCAACACTTTCCCGAGCGTCGTATTTGCCCCGCCGATCTTGTGCGCCACGTCGCTGGGCAGCTTGAAGTGCGAGATCTCCACCCGGCAATGCGCCTCGCGTCCGACCCGCAGCGCCTCATCGATCGCGTCGAGGATGCCGCTTCCTTCGTTGCGCATGTGCGTCGCATAAATCCCGCCGAACTCCGCGGCGACTTTCTGCAGCTCGATGATCTCCTCCGGCGGCGAGTACATGCCGGGCCGATAGATCAACCCCGTGGACATCCCCACCGCGCCATCGCGCATCGCCTGGCGAATGATCTCCTTCGCTTTGGCCATCTGCTCCGGCGTGAGCCGCGCATCGCCGCCGCCCTTGACGGCTTCGAGCACCGCGTTGTGCCCGATGAGCGTGGCGACATTGATCGCCGCCCCGCGCTGGCGGATGCCGCGGAAATACTCGCCCACATCGCGCACGCCATAGCCGCAATTGCCGGTGACGATGGTCGTCACCCCGTCGCGCACGAAGTTTTCCGCCAGCGGCGAGCGGAGGACGTCGCGATCCGCGTGCGTGTGTACGTCGATGAAGCCGGGCGCGACGACCAGCCCCGTCGCATCGATTTCTTCCGCTCCGGCCCCCCCTGTTCGCGGCGCGATGTTCCCGATCGCCGCGATCTCCCCGCCGTGAACCAGCACGTCGCCGTAGAACCACGGATTCCCCGCCCCGTCGACGATCTTCCCGTGACGGATGATCAGCGCGTGGTTGGGATCGGGAACAGGTTTGGTCGTCGGACGTGAAGCGGGCGAGGTTGGCGTGGCGGCGATCGCAGTGGAAGCCACGGACAAGACGAAGGCGATGAGCACTCGCATAGGCGGGCAGTTATACCGGGGAAAGGCGAACACGTGGATAGTGGATGGTGGATCGTGGATGGTGAGGAGGACGGCAGCCCCTCTTCCACCATCTACGATCCACCATCTACTATCTACGTTTTTCCACCGCGCAGCTCCCCGATCGCCAGCGCGAAACGCTCGATCGCGTCCATGTGCCGATCGCGGGTCTCCTCGACCGTCGGCCGCCACGGCGTCAGAAAGAAACCCTTAAGGCGCTCCTTCGACAACTTCTCCCGACACCACCGGATCGTTTGATAGATATTCTCCGGCGTTTCCCAGTTGCTCACCGTCGGCACCTGGTCATACCCCGCCTTGTCCACTTCCTCGAACGTCCGGACGCATTCGATGGAGTCGTTGAACACGCCGCCGTACACGCTCTTCGCGTCCCCGCGCACCGGGTCGCGGTACCAGTTGCTCTGCAGGATGTTCTTGGAGACGTCGCGGTAGAACGACTCCTTGTGATTCCACACATAATCCCCCCACATCCACGGCCGCACTTTTCCTTGCCCCTTCTCTTCAACCACCTTGCAGAAGAACGCCAGGTCCCGACTCCACAGCCCGTGCTGCCGCATGCAGGCGTACTCGAAGTTCGCTTGATGCACCGCCTCCTCCTCGTCCATCCCGAGGTGGAAGAAGCGCGGCCGATCAAAGAGCTCGATCGTCTCGCCGATCAGATCGCGGCAGACGTCGTAGTACGTCGGCGTAGAGACCATCCGCGCGTAGACGCCGAGCCACTGGTCGTGACAGGTGGAGAAATTCAATTTCGGAATCGGCTCGAGCCCCATCTCCCGGCATTTCTTTAGCTCGCTGCGAAGCTTGTCATGCGACCAGGCATTCTTGACCGCGATCTCCGGCCGCGATGAGAACTCGATCCCATCGCCAACGTCGATGACGACCATGTTGAAGCCGCGCTTGGACATGGCGACGAGCAGATCATTCCAAAGCTTCTCGTCGAAGCGGAGATACGGCTTGGCGGCCCAGTACGTCCCCTTGACGGCCGGATTCTCCCAGTCGCCCCACATGTTGTAGGAGAGGTGGAGGAGGTTGGCGTAGATCATCGCCCAAATCTATCTGGCCACGGCGGCGCGTCCAGCGCCGAGCCGTCAAATGCAACCGCGGAGCCGCGGAGGAAGGCGCGGAGACTAATTTCAACCACGAAGGCGCGACGAACGCGAAGACAGTCCAGGGAAGCGCGGTTGAAACCGCAGATGAACGCAGACGGACGCAGATTTTCCGCCAACTCCGCAATAAAAGCTCGCGTCACTTTTAATTCCCCCCCGCCTTCTAATTCCCTCCGCGTCACTTTTGATTCCCCCAACTGCATTGCTGGTTCGACCTACACCCGTTTCTCGCGCGCTTGCTGAAATTCTGTGAAACGTCGGCTCAATAACCGCGAGACAGCCTGATAATTACTCCACAGGTCGAGCATGTGATAGAGCGAGGGAGAATTGTTCGGCATCAGATCGGAGTAATCATCGTAAAAAGGCCCTTCCTTGTAGTAACGCTGTAGGAACTCCGCGAGATCGGGCTTGCACATTTCCGTGCTTATTGCACCGTCCATCACTTTCGCGAGCGTTGTCGCTGTCATTTCACGCTTGCGGAAGCGCTGCAATTCATCCGCAAAATCCGCCGTGGTCTCCTCAGAGAAGGCATCGTTGTCGGCAAGCCAGCCAAGGACAAAACCGATATGAACATATGCTTGGTCCTTCGGCAGACCGTTTGGAAACCGTCCCTCGTAATGCCACTTTGCTTTGTCAATTGCGATGTCTGGCATCGTCATCGCCTTCAGTTGACGGCACTATAGCGAGAGCGGTTTCGACCCCCACCACCGCCACCGCCGCCAGGTGAATCCTGTGCCGGCATCGTCGAGGGTGG
>JAICTV010000375.1 GCA_025936175.1 Phycisphaerae bacterium | reverse complement strand
GCCGATCTGATCGACAACGCGTTCCTCGCCTACAACGCCGCGCGGCTTCGTGAAGCATGCGGGCTGTTCACGACGAAGATGCTGGAGGATGACGTCACGATCGGCATGACGCTCACCGGTGCGCTCACGCCGGCGGGCCTTGGCATGGCGGCGATCATTCCGCTCATCGAGAGCGGATTCGTCGACTGGATCATCTCGACCGGCGCGAATCTGTACCACGACACGCACTTCGGTCTCGGGCTCGCGATGCACCGCGGCAACGCGCAGGAGTCGGACGTGGTGCTGCGTGAGGAAGGGGTCGTCCGCATCTACGACATCTTCTTCGACTATGACGTGCTGTTGTCGACCGATGCCTTCTTCCGCACGATCATCCAGGGTCCGGATTTTCAGCACCCGATGTCGAGCGCCGAGTTCCACTATTTGTGCGGCAAGTACGTCCGCGAGCGCGAGAAGGCGCTGGGCATCGGACAGAAGTCGCTGCTCTCCGCGGCGTACAGCGCTGGCGTGCCGATCTACACATCGTCGCCGGGCGATTCGTCGATCGGCATGAACGTCGCCGCCCTCGCGCTCGAAGGGAACAAGTGCATGATCGATCCGAATCTGGATGTCAACGAGACGGCGTCGATTGTCCTCACCGCGAAACGTGGCGGCGGGAAGTCGGGGGTGCTGATTTGCGGCGGAGGGAGCCCGAAGAATTTCATGTTGCAGACCGAGCCACAGATTCAGGAAGTGCTCGGCATCGATGAAAAAGGCCACGACTATTTTCTGCAGATCACCGACGCCCGTCCCGACACGGGCGGGTTGTCGGGTGCGACGCCGGCGGAGGCGGTCAGTTGGGGGAAGATCGATCCCGATCGGCTGCCCGACGCAGTCGTCTGCTATCTCGACTCGACTGTCGCGCTTCCGCTGCTTACCGCCTATGCGCACGCGCGACACAAGCGGCGCGAGTTGAGGCGGCTCTACGACCGGCGCGACCAGATGATGAAGCTCCTGCGCGACGAGTTCGCGCGCGCGGGGAACGAGCCGGTTGCCGCGTCGAAGACGGACGACAAATTGCCGATGCACCGGTAGGCGACTCGGCGGCTCGGCGGCTCGGCGGCTCGGCGGCTCGGCGGCTCGGCGGCTCGCCCGTCTTGCCTCTCCTGGGCCTGGACCTCCATAATCGCTAGCCGATGTGCAAGTCCGCCTCACCGGAGCGCGGAATAGGTCTACCCCGGAGGTCCCGTGCTGCGACGCGCATTCATCGTTCCGATCGTTTCTATCATGGGTCTCGCCTTGGCCGGCTGTGCGGATCGAGCCACCCCGACCGGGCCCAGGCCGAGCGCGTCGGCGAGCTTCGCTAACGTGCCTCCGGAGCCGATGACGAAGATTTTATTCAAAGAATACGTCGCGATGGGGTCGTCGATCGCCGCCGGATTCATGTCCGGCGGAATCAATGACTCGACGCAAATGCTCGCGTATCCGGTCATTCTCGCCGATCGCGGCGAAGCAAAGAAGTTCGACGTTCCGCTTCTCGCGAAGCCCGGATGCCCGGCGCCGTGGATTGCTCCACTCACGCCCTCGGCGCCCTCCTGCGCCGGACGCGCAAACGATATCCTTCCACCCGACGCCAACAACGTCGCGGTTCCCGGACTGCGGATCGCGGAAACCCTTTTGCCGCCGGCGAACGCCGCCAACGTCTATGCCTTGCTGCTGGGCGGCAGCTCCGAAGTCGACGCGATGGTGGCCGCGAAGCCGACGTTCGTCACGGTCGAGCTGGGCGACAACGACGTCTTCGAGGCCGCGCTCGCCGGGACCATCGGTCCCGTCGTTCCGAACGGCGATAGCATTCTCACGCGGCTTGCCAGCTTCCAGTCGTCGTACGCGCAGATCGTCGCCGCCCTTACGAGCGTCCACCAGCTTCGCGGCGCCGCGCTGATTGGAGTGATCGATCCGCTCTTCGGCTCGCCGGTCATTCAGCCGGGTGCGTACTTCTTTCTCGCCCGCGACGCCGCTGGAAATTTCCTCGGCAAGCCCGTGAACGCGAATTGCTCGCCAGTCACTCCCTTGGGGCAGCCCAATCCCCTTGCGACGAATCTCGTCTCCTTTCAGATCCTCCTCGACGCGAATGTGCCGCAGATCAACTGCGACCCGGCCGGCTTTCCGGTCGGTGATCCGCGCCGCGGCGCCTACCTGCTCGATCCCGCGGAGCAGCTCACGATCCACACCCGCGTTGCACAGTACAACGCGACGATTGCCCAGCTGGCGGCGGCCAACGGCTGGGCGTACGTGGATCCGAACGTGATCATCGCGGCCGCGCTTGCGTCGCGCACGAACGGCCGCGCGGACCAACTTCGCAAGTGTC
>JAICTV010000138.1 GCA_025936175.1 Phycisphaerae bacterium | reverse complement strand
GCCTCTTCGCGATCAAGCCCGAACGCCGAAAAGAGTCGGCGTAGCAGTCGTCTTTGCGATCGATTACGGCGACGCTGCGCCCTGGCGCGGCGTGTTCCCTTCGCGGATGACGGCCCAGCGGCGAATGAGCGTCAAGCAGCCGCTGGGGCCACCCTCGACCGATGCTCGAAGGAGGGTGACAGTCACCCTCGTTGCAAGTAACTGAGACATCAAGGGATGCGCTGACCAGGGGGGAGGAGTCGTCGCGATATTCATCTCGCGATTTCTCGCACATCGAAGACGTCCATCCCCGCCGCGCGGGCGGCTTGCACGCCCATGTTGGCGTCCTCGAAGGCGAGGCAGAGCTTGGGCTCGACCCCGAGCCTTCGGGCGGCTTCGAGGAAGATGTCGGGGGCGGGCTTGCCGTGGTTGACGTCTTCCGCCGTCATGATCGCGTTGAAGCGATCGGTCAGGCCCAGCGCGCGGAGCGTCTTCTCGACGATGCGCCGCATCCCGCCGCTGGCGACGGCCATCGGCAGCTTGCCGTCGTATTCGCGGATCACCTGCACGACCGGCTCGATCGGCATCACTTGCGGGATATAACCCTCGAAGAGCGATTCCTTGTAGAGCGCCGTCTCCATGACCGGCATCTGGTGGCCGTGGCGTTCGTTGAGGATCTCCACGATGCGCGCCGCAGGCACGCCGCCCATCTCGTAGAAAAGCGCTTCGGGGAACTCGACCCCGTGCTCGCCGAGCGCTTCAAGCCACGCCTTGTAGTGCGCCGGCATGGTATCGGCGATGGTGCCGTCGCAGTCGAAGATCAGGCCGCGGATGTGATTCGGGATCGGGATCATCCGGATCGCATGATACGTCGAGCGCCTGCAACGCGTCGCGCCAGCGGGCGTAGCTGGCATCAGTGCGTAACCTCATTTGGATCATCTTGCTGCTCTCGGCGCGGCTTTCCGCGACACCGACATCGCAACGCGTCAAGGCGATCGACGTCGCGCCGGTGTGGTCGGGGCACCCGGTTGCGTTCGCGCTCCTCACGCGCGGGCAGAAGCAGTTCGTCGGCTTCTACGATGCGCAGCGGCGGATGACGATCGGCGCGCGCGAGCTCGATTCGGAGAAGTGGTCGTTCAAGGTGCTGTCCACCAGCGTCGGCTGGGACAGCCACAATTACATCACGATGGCGTTTGACGATGACGATCAGCTCCACGTCGTCGGCAACATGCACGCGCCGCTGGTCTACTTCCGCACGACCAACCCGCTCCACATCGACTCGCTCGAACGCGTGCCGGCGATGGTCGGCAAGAACGAGGAGCACTGCACGTACCCGCGCTTCCTCCGCGGCCCGGCCAATGAATTCATCTTCGCCTATCGCGACGGTCACAGCGGCGACGGGAACGACATCTACAACGTTTACGATCGCGCGACCCGCACGTGGAGCCGGCTGCTCGATGAGCCGCTGACCGACGGGCGGGGGCTGATGAACGCCTACTTCCAGGGCCCGATGCGCGGGCCGGACGGGTGGTTTCACCTCTGCGGCGTGTGGCGCGATTCGCCCGGCTGTCAGAGCAATCACGATCTCTCCTACGCGCGCAGCAAGGACCTTCGGCACTGGGAGAAGGCGGACGGCACGCCGCTCAAGCTGCCGCTGCGCGTCGACAACATCGACGTTGTCGATCCCGTCCCGTCGGGCGGCGGGATCATCAACGGCAACACGAAGATCGGCTTCGACGCCAAGCGCCGCGTGATCATCAGCTATCACAAATTCGACCCCGCCGGGAAAACGCAGGCGTACAACGCGCGGCTCGAGGACGGGAAGTGGAAGATCTACCAAACGAGCGACTGGGATTACCGCTGGGAGTTCGGCGGCGCCGGGTCGATCCATTTCGAGATCACTCTCGGCGCCGTTCGCGCCGGCGCGAAGCCGGGAACGCTCACGCAGACGTTCTCGCACGATCGGTACGGCGGGGCAGGAGTGTGGACGCTGGATGAGGCGACGCTCAAGCCGATCGCGACGAGCAAACCCGCGCCGTCGCATCCCCCGGAGCTTGATCGCGTCGAGTCGAAGTTCGCGGGCATGGAAGTGCGCTGGGCGGGCGATGCCGGAAGACCGCTGGAGAAGAACACGCGCTACGAGCTGCGGTGGGAGACGCTCGGAATCAATCGCGACAAGCCGCGCCCGCAGCCCTGGCCGGAGCCGACCATGCTGCGGCTCTATCAGTTCACGACGGACGGGTAGGCAGATGCCTGAGCGACGCGCCTGGCGGACGGCGCTCGAGCTTCGGCGGGCGCTGGCCGTGACGCACCGCGCCGCGCACGGGCACGTACGTCAGCTCGCGGTTCTCATCGACGCATCGGAGCATCAATCCCCCGCGGCTCATGTCCCCGCGACCGACGAACTCGCTCGGAAAGAGCAGCCGATCACCGAGCAGGTCGAGCAGCACGTCCACGTACTTCCCGCTGGCGACGGAGCCGAGGAGGACCACGTCGCAATCGTCGCCGCCGGTGCAGAGTTGCTCCGTCACCGCGCCGACGAGCGGGCGGCGATAGCGTCCGTCGTCCGCATCGATCGGAACACGGCCCATCTTGCGCAGGTCGGAAAGCGTCACGAGCCGATCCACCGGCAGCAGTCCCCGGTTGGTCGTGATGACCAGGTGCGGATGACGATCGCCGCTCGCGCGAGCGAAGTGCCGTGCGTACGCGAGCTTCCCGCGAAAATAGAGCCCGCTGAGGAAGCTGAAGACGTCTCCGATGGGCGCGCCCTGCGGCGTGCGCAGCTTCATCGCGAGTTCGAATCTCGCTTCCGGGCGGAAGACTAATCTTGCGCGCTCCCCTCCGCAGTTCGCGGGGGAGAGGAGGAATACGCGCGGACGTGGCGCCACAGCGGACATCGCGAAAAAGAATAGGCGCGAACGCGTGCGATGACGAGAGATTTTCGCGTCGCTTGCCCGCCGCGCGCCGCAGGCGCGCCAACGTCACGTGCATCACATTCTGACGCGCGATTCGCCCGCGCTTTTCATTCCGTGCGGATCACGCGTATGTTTTGACGAAGTACACGACCGTCAACCCGATCCCCACCGTCAGGATGAACGCGCGCACGAGCGTCTGCGGCGCACGACGCGCGACGCGGATCCCGATGAATCCTCCCAGCGCCGACAGCACCGCCATCGGGAGCGCCAACGTCCAATCGACCCGATCGAACAGGAAGATGATCGACGCCACGCCGTTGATCGTCGTCTGCAGCAGCACCTTGAGCGCGTTCATCTGGTGGATGTCGTCGAGTCCCGCGAAGGCGAGCCCCGCGAGCATGAGGATACCGATGCCGGCGCCGAAATAGCCGCCGTAGATCGCGACCAGCAGTTGGATCAGCGCGACGACGATCGTCCAGCCGAGCGAGCGGTGTCCGTGTTGCCTGCCGGCCCAGCGGGCGATCGGTTTGCTGAAGCCGAAGACGATCGTCGCGAACGCCAGCAGCCACGGGACGAGGAGCTTGAACGCGTGCTGACTGGTGACGCGCAGCAGCACGGCGCCGGCGACGCCGCCGAGCAGGCTGATGATGACGAACGCAATGGTCATCGCGCGCGGCAGGCGCTTGAACTCCGGTCTCGCCGCCACGACGGAGGCGGCCGATCCCGGCCACAAGCCGATGGTGCTGGTCATGTTCGCGACTTTTTCCGACAGGTGTCCCCAGCCGGTGAGCGCGGGAAAGGTGAAGAAGGTCCCGCCCCCGGCGACGGCGTTGGTGACGCCGGCGAGGAAGGACGTGATCAAGATCAGCGCGACGTTCACGTGAGCGTCGCCCTCGTCATTTCTTCAGGAAATTGGCGAGCAGCCGCTCGCCCTGCTCGGTGAGAAAACTCTCGGGGTGATACTGCACGCCCTCGAGCGGCCACGTCTTGTGGCGGACGCCCATGATCTCGTCGTGACCGGTCCACGCGCTGACCTCGAATTCCGCCGGCAGCGTGCCGCTCCGGATGATCAGGCTGTGGTAGCGCGTCGCCGTGAAGGGGTTGGGCATCCCGACGTAAATCGTTCGGCCGTCGTGGTGGATCAGATCGGTCTTGCCGTGCATGAGCCGCTCGGCGCGAACGACCTGCGCGCCGAAGTTGAAGCCGATGCACTGGTGGCCCAGGCACACGCCCAGCACGGGGATCTTCGGCGCGAAATGCTTGATCACGTCGTTGCTGACGCCGCCTTCTTTGGGCGTGCACGGGCCGGGGGAAATGACGATGTGCGTGGGCTTCATCGCCTCGACCTCGCCGGCGGTGATCTTGTCGTTGCGGAAGACCTTGATCTCCAAGCCCGGCGAGACCTCCCCCAGCTTCTGGACCAGGTTGTAGGTGAAGGAGTCGTAGTTATCGATCAGGACGATCATGTCAGTTTGGCAATCTTAGCCGCGCGCGACCGATAACGCGCGGGCGTTGGCGGGTTGAGCTTAAGCCGAAACGGGACTTTCCCGATGCAGAGGATAGCGCGGCCGTTTCTGCGCGCGCGAGTGTCGGGAAGGTCGCTGCCCATGATCGCACCGGAATCGAATCAGACCGTCGCCGAAGCCGAAGCCGCCGCCGAGGAAGCGGCCGCGCGTCATGGGCATCCGCTCACCGACCGCCGGCGGAGCACGCGCACCAAGCAGAAGTTCGTCACGCAGATGACGCCCTGGACCGCCGGTCACGCGTCCATTCCGTTTGACGTGATCATCGAGGACATTTCCGAGACCGGCGTCGGACTCGTGCACGATCAGCCGATCAAGGTCGGGCTGCGGCACCTGCTGAATGTCCCGCGCGGCGAGAACCAGCGTCCGGTGATCCGCGAGTACATCGTCGTCCGCTGCGACGTGCGTCCCGAGGGCGGGTATGCGATCGGACTCGAACAGCAGTTCACCCGCGGCTCGGTCGACGAGCTGCTGCCGGCCAAGCGCGTCACCAGCAGCACGACCAAGCTGCTGTTCCTCCTGTTCGGCATCTTCGGGCTGCTGATCGCGGCGCTGGCGCCGCTGTAGCCGGTCGCGGCGCGGTATCTTTTTGTTTGATGACGTTCCGTGTCACGATTCCCGCCGTGGGGGCGGTGGCGTTTGTGTGCGCGCTGTTATCGGCGCCGCATCGCGCGCGAGCGGAACTCGGCGGGGCGGACTGTCTCGAGCTGATGGTCGCGCAGGCGACGACGGTCGTCTACGCAAAGGTCGGCGACGGCCGGGCGCTCGAAGTGCTAAAGACGATCAAGGGCCGGGCCGAGCAACGCTTTTTCCTCGACCCATCCGATGACGCGCTGCGTGACACAGTCACCAGCGAACACGTCCTCGTCTTCCTCGACGCCGACGGAAAGCTGACGCGCTCATCTTCGCGAATCGGGCTGCTGCGCTTTATGGGGGCGCAGCCGGCGACGGCGTACACGCTCGATTGGTCGCCGCTCCATGACGAAGAGCAGATCGTGCACGCTGCAATAGATGCGGCGAAATGGTCGCTGCCGACGAAGACGGTTTCCATCGAAGCACCGTTCGGGGGCGCGACCTTTCGCGGCTGGGACGCCTACTACGTCCGCTTTCCGGTGGACCAGCGGCTGGAGCGCGCGGCGCGCGGTTGGGCGCGACGCGGCTACGCGGAGGCGGCGGTGCAGGCGTTGAGAGAGTTTCCGTCGCCGGAAAACGCGGTCATCGTTCGCACATTCCTCGACTGTCGCGACATTGCCACGTCGTACAGCGGCGGACGTCTTTCCAGATCGACCTATCCCGTTTCCGATCTCGCCTGGCACACGCTGGAGTCATGGGGCGAGCACGACCCGCGGCCGATCATGGTCGTGCCGGACGATTACTATCGCCCGCTGCGCTGGTACGTGAGCTCGATCGCGCTCGTCCTGCTCGTGCTCCCCGCCGCGCTGGTTTGTGTGATCGCACGAACACGACGCGTGCCGCACACTTTCGCCACGTTCCTCGCCACGATCGGCATCGCCGCGCTCGTCCTCTGCTTCCGCGGCTATCGCACGGTCGATGAAGTGTTCCTCGATCGCGCCGACCGGCAGTTTTGGATTTCGTCGGCCGCGGGGTGGTTGCAGGTCACATCCATCCCCAACTGGCGCGGCCGCCTGGTGCGCGACCGGTACGTTCCGATGGGCGAAGAGATGGATGGTCTGACGACGAATGGGAACATCGACTCGATGTACCCGCATCTCCAGCCGCCGCGCGGGTGGCTCTATGGTGCGATCCCGTTCCAGCCGATGCAGCAGCTTTGGACCGTCGCGCCTTCCCGGGTGACACGCGACGAGGACGGGCATATCGCCAGGCTGCTCACCGGATTCGACGTCACCACCTACGGCTCCGACAAGCCGCCGCTGGCAGTGCAACGATTCCAGGTCCGCTGGGTAGTGTTGATCGCCGCGTTCGGCACGTGGCCGGCGGGGTGGATCCTGACGGCGGTTTACCAAGACTTGCGAACCCGGCGGCGACGATCGCGCGGGCGCTGCGTCGGCTGCGGGTATGACCTGCGCGGCTCCCCCGGCGACCGATGTCCCGAGTGCGGGCTGGCCGCAACGCCTGCGTCTTGTCTGTAGAGGCGACGCCTGCGTCGCCCTCCCGGGCAACAGGGGCGACGCAGGCGTCGCCCCTACAGATCGCGCGAGATTCCAGTAACATCCGGCCAATCCTTATGCACCCATCGAAGCTGTTGTCTTGCGCATTGTTGTGCGTCGCCGCGGTCGTATTTTCTCGCCCTGCGTTCGCCGTCGGCATGAAGACGCGCACCGCCGAGGAATCCGCCGAGGCGGCGATGCGCAAGGCCATCGCGCATCCCGCCACCACGCGCAGCGCACTCCTCTCGCCGGACTACCCCGTCGCCTTCGAAGCCGCCGAGAAATCGATGGAGAACTACAAGGTTCCATCGGGCTTGAAGATGGCCGTCTGGGCCGCCGAGCCGCAGTTGGCCAATCCCGTCGCCATCTCCATCGATGAAAAAGGCCGCCTGTGGGCGTGCGAGACGTTCCGCTTCGACGGCGGCGGGCCGGGCGACGGCGTCTACGACATCCGCCACATGTACGACCGCCTCGACGATGATCTCTCGTCCAAAACCGTCGAGCAGCGCATGGCGACGCTCAACAAGTGGAACCACAACGACAACTCCGCGCTCACGCAGTGGCCCGATCGGCTCCGCCTGATCGAAGACCGCGACGGCGACGGCCGCGCGGATTATTCGTCGATCTTCGCGCAGTGGAGCGAGCCGCTGGACGGCCTCGCATCCGGCGTGATCACGCGCGGGGATGACGTTTACGTCACCAACATCCCGCACCTGTGGGTGCTGCGCGATGAGGACCACGACGGCAAGGCCGATTTCGTCAAAAGCCTCAGCTACGGCTACGGCGTGCGCTACTCGCTGCTCGGCCACGACCTGCACGGCCTGCGCTGGGGACCGGACGGCAAGCTCTATTTCTCCTGCGGCGATCGTGGGATTCACGTCGTCACGCAGGAAGGCAAGACGCTCGACTATCCGGATGAAGGGACGGTCCTGCGCTGTGATCCGGACGGCTCGAACCTCGAGGTCTTCGCCCACGGTTTGAGAAATCCGCAGAAGCTCGTCTTCGACAAGTACGGCAACCTCTTCACCGGCGACAACAACTGCGACTACGGCGACCCCGCGCGCTGGGTTTACGTCGTCGAAGGCGGCGACACCGGCTGGCGCATCGGCTACCAGCACCTGCAAACGCCCAAGCCCACCGGCCCGTGGCTCGGGGAAAATCTCACCGCAATGGAAGCCGACAACACCGCCGCCTATCTCATCCCGCCGATCGGCTACATCGGCTCGGGGCCCAGCGGGTGCACCTATTACCCCGGCGTCGGCCTGCCGGAACAATTCAAGGATCACTTCTTCCTCACCGACTTCCGCGCGGGGCCGAGCAGCTCGATCTACTCCTTCGCGCTCAAGCCTAAGGGCGCGAGCTTCGAAGTGGTGATGGACAAGGAGCGTTTCGTCGATCGCATGGTCGCGACCGACATCGAGTTCGGCCCGGATTCGCAAGCCTACGTCGCCGACTGGAACGCCGGCTGGGTCAAGAGCGCCAAAGGCCGCGTCTATCGCGTCTTCGATCCGGAGCAGACGAAGAGCGCGATCGTGCTGGAGACGAAGAAGCTGATCAACGACGGGATGACCAAGCAATCGCCGACGCAACTGGCGGCGCTGCTGAGTCACCAGGACATGCGCGTCCGCCAGGCCGCGCAGTTCGAGCTCGCCGCTCGCGGACCGTCGTCGATTTCCCTGCTGCAGGAGACGGCGCAGAAGTCGGACAACCAGCTCGCGCGGATTCACGCGATGTGGGGATTGAGCCAGCTCGCGACCAAATCGCCCGAAGCGCTCAAGCCGCTCATCCCGCTGCTTCAGGACAAGGACGACGAGATTCGCGCGCAAGCGGCGAAGGTGCTGGGAAATAATCGCGTCGGCGACGGCTTTGATGGTCTGATGCAGCTCCTCGCCGACCCGAGTCCGCGCGTCCGCTTTTTCGCCGCCATGGGCGTCGGGAAGATCGGTCATCCCAATGCCGTACCCGCGATCCTCCACATGCTCGAGGCCAACGCCGACAAGGACGCCTACCTCCGCCACGCCGGCGTGATGGCGCTGACGTCGATCGGCGACACGAGCCAGCTCATCGCCGCAGCGAAGCACGATTCGCCGGCGGTTCGGATGGCGGCGTGTTTGGCGCTGCGCCGATTAGGTCGCAGCGACGTCGCGATCTTCCTCAAGGATTCGCAGCCGCGGATCGTCACCGAGGCCGCACGGGCGATCAACGATGCGCAGATCGAGGCGGCCCAGCCGCAGCTCGCGGCGATGCTCGGAAGCGTCACGCTCCCCGAGCCGGTCATCCTCCGCGCGCTCAACGCCAACTTCCGCCTCGGCGGCGCGGAGAACGCGACGGCCGTCGCGCATTTCGCCGCCCGTGGCGACGCGCCCGAGCTGATGCGCAACGAAGCGCTGGCGATCCTCGCCGAGTGGGACAAGCCGCGCGGCATCGACCGCGTGGTCGGCATCTGGCGTCCCTTCACGCCGGCGACGCGCGACCCGCAGCTCGCCATCAAGGCCGCGCGACCGGTGCTGCCCGGCATCATCACCAGTGCCCCCGATTCGGTCCGCATTGCCGCGATCGACTTGATCAAGAAGGTGGGCCTGGACGATGCCAACGTGCTCTTCGATCTCGTCGCGAGCAAGGACGTCAATCCCGACGTCGCCGCCGCGGCGCTTTCGGCGATGGACCAGCGCAAGGACGCGCGGCTGAATGAAGCCGTTGACGTCGCACTCAAGACCGGCAAAACATCACTCCGCGCCGCCGCCATTCAGATGCTTACCCGCCGCGATGATGCGACCCAGCGGCTCGAAGCGCTGCTCGGGGGCGGCTCGATCGCCGATCAGCAGGCCGTGCTCACCGCGCTGGGCACGATCGATCAACCCGCGGCGGAGAAGATTCTCTCGTCATGGATGGATCGCCTTCTGAGCGGTGGAAATGGGGCGACCAGCGTCCCGCCCGAAGTCCGGCTCGATCTCCTCGACGCCGCCGGCCGGAGCAAGTCCGATGCGATCAAGGCGAAGGTCAAGCAATTCGACGATCGACGCAAGAAGGATGATCCGATGTCGCAGTACGCCGAGTGTCTGCTCGGCGGCGACGCCGCGGCGGGCCGCAAGATCTTCCTCGAGCGCCAGGACGTCTCGTGTCTTCGCTGCCACAAGCTCGACGGCGCCGGCGGCGTCGCCGGGCCGGATCTCACCGGCGTTGGCGCGCGCCACGAGCGCGCGTACTTCCTCGAATCGATCGTCAACCCGAATGCGAAGATCGCCCCCGGCTTCGAATCGGCGACGGCGAAGATGAAAGCGGGCAAGTACTACACCGGCGTGGTAAAGGGCGAGAGCGACGGCGAGCTGACCCTCGACGCCGGCGACGGCGCGGTCGTGCATCTCGATAAAAAGGAAATCGCCACCCGCACCAGGGGCCTCTCGCCGATGCCGCAGGACATCTCCAAGACGCTGAGCAAGCGGGATGTGCGTGACCTGGTCGAGTTCCTGACCAACCTCAAGTCACCCGCCACGCAGCCGACAGCGGCGGGGCCCGCGTCGCAAAAATAATCGCCAACATTGCAGTTTCGTGATCACGTCCGTGCAATCGCGCAGGAGATAGGGAGGCGCTGCGCCGTGATTGGAACGTACAGAACCAGAGTGCGAGGCGGGGCATGCAAAACGAACCCAAACGAAGCCAACGAAAAACCGCGATTACAGCGCAAAAACGCCGGTTTGGTCGCTTTCGGGCACGCCACGGATTACAAAACGAACCCAACGGCGCACGGCGGCGCGTTGGCGTCACGCGCGCCCGGCCGCCGGAAATGATTGTTCGCGTCACAAGGAGGGATTCACGATGAACAAGTCGCGTCACGCCGTCATCGCGATTGCGCTCTCCGCCGGCGGCGCCGCGCTCCTCGCGCCCGTCGCCCGCGGCGACGTGAACGACCCGAACTTCAACGACATCACCGGCCTGCAGTTCAACGGCAACGCCGGCGTCACCACGGTCAACACGACCCAGCGGCTCCGCGTGACGAACAACTCGCTGTCGCAATCCGGCGCCGTCTACGCGAGCAATCGCCAGCGCGTCAGCGACGGCTTCAGCACCACGTTCCAGTTCCAGCTCTCCCAGCTCGCCGGCGATTTTCCCGACGACGCAGGGCAGGTCGGGGGCGACGGGTTCTCGTTCATCGTCCAGAACAACGGCGTCAGCTCCGTCGGCACCGGCGGGAATGAGCTCGGCTACGGCGGCATCGCCGACAGCCTCGCCATCGAGTTCGACACCTTCTGGAACACGCCGCGCATCTTCGACACCGGCGATCCCAACGGAAACCACATCAGCATCCAGACGCGCGGGCTGACCGCCAACGATTCGAATCACCAGTATTCGAAGGGGCAGGTCGCGCTCACGTCGGTCGACATGTCGGACACCAACGTGCACACGGTGAAAATCGATTACGTGCCGGGCAACTGCAAAATCTATCTCGACAACCTCGCGACGCCCGTGCTCAACGCGAGCGACCCGAGCCTGGACCTGGCGACGCTGCTGGCGCTGGAGGGCGGCAGCGACGCGTACGTCGGCTTCACCGCCGCGACCGGCGGAGGCGCGCAGGAGAATCACGACGTCCTGAGTTGGACCTTCGCGCAGACGCCGGAGCCGGGGTCGATCGGCGCGTCGATGATCGCGATGGGGATTGTTAGTGCTCGGCGACGGCGTCGGCGACCGCGCCTTCGACGTTGATCGTCCGCTGCCAGGTGGCGCAGGTTGAACCGTCGAGGACGAGGCGGATCGAGACCGTCTGGACGCCGGGCTCGTCGAAGGTGTGATTGAGAACGGTCGGCTCGTTCGGACCGACGTAGACGCGCTCGAACGTGCCGTCGCCGGTCCAGTCGACCTCGTACTCGGCCCACGACCCTGGGCGGGCGCTGGCGAGATGGAACGTGGCGGGCTCGCTGGCGGCGACCTGCCAGGGGCGGACGAACTGGATCATCGCCGAGGGGGGATTGTCATGGGGAAGCGCGGCAGATGGCGGGGTGAGATATCCCAGCACGCCGACCAGCGGAACCAGCGGCAGCAGCAAAGCATCGAGCATGCGTCGAACATATCCCGCGCCCGCGGCGTGGCTGACGATTCGACGCGGCGAGCGCTGTTTCGCCGGCTCGGCGCAACCCTACAGTCGTCACGTCCGTCACGATCGCTAATCCCTTGCCAGATTTTGGATGATTGCGATTGGGCGCGGGGCTTAGAATGCCCGCCTATGACGCGACAAAGTATTTGCGAGCGCCTCGAGCCGCGATCGCTCTTCTCCACGCTGCCCGCCGGATTCACCGAGACGACCATCGCCGATCTGCAAACCACCGTTGCCGCCACGATGGCCTTCGCGCCCGACGGCCGGCTGTTCGTCGGCGACACGACGCATGGCACCATCCGCGTCGTCAAGAACGGCGCGCTGCTCCCGACGGCGGCGCTGACGCTCAGCGTCGATCGCTTCCGCGAGCGCGGCATCAACGGCATCGCCTTCGCGCGCAACTTCGCCGCGGCGCCGGCGGATCAGAAGTACGTCTTCGTCTACTACACGACCCCCGATCCGGCCAATCCCAACACCGCGCCGAACAACGCGAAGAACCGACTCAGCCGCTTCGCGATGAGCACGACCAATCCCGATCAGATTGACCCGTCGAGCGAGAAGGTGCTTCTGGACGGCATCGCTTCCGATACGGGGCAGCACAACGGCGGGATGCTCAAGTTCGGCGCCGACGGCATGCTCTACCTCGCGATCGGCGACGCGCACACGTCGGCCAACGCGCAGGACCTGACGAACCTCAGCGGCAAAGTCGTCCGCATCGCGCCGGACGGATCGATTCCTGCGGATAATCCGTTTGTCAACACGCCGAACGCGCGGAAGGAGATCTGGGCGGACGGACTGCGCAATCCGTTCACCGGGGATTTCAAGCCGGGCACGAATACGCTCTACGTCAACGACGTCGGCGAATCGACCTGGGAGGAGATCGACCAGATCAACAAGGGCGCCAACTACGGCTGGCCCACGGCCGAGGGGAACAGCACCAATCCCGCCTTCACCAATCCGATTTACGAGTACGCGCACAACGGCGCCGCGGCGTGCATCACCGGCGGGGCGTTTTACGAAGCATCACAGTTCCCCGGCAGCTACAAAGACAAGTACTTCTTCGGCGATTACATCCTGCATGACATCTGGACGATCGATCCCGCGACGAAAGCGGTGACGCCTTTCGCGTCCAGCACGCTCTCGGTGACGAACATCTCCGGCTCGCCGACCGACGGCAGCCTGTACTACCTCAGCGTCACCGGCAAAGTCGAGCGGATCAGCTTCGCGACGACGCAGACCACCAAGACGCTGCACGATGTCGCCGACGCCTACGTGCGGGATGGATCATCCGCCGGGAGCAACTTCGGACAGGTAACGGAACTCGACGCCAAGAAGAGCACGTCCGGCTTCAATCGCGAGAGCTATCTGAAGTTCGATACGAGCGGCGCTGGGACGATCGGCAAGGCCACGCTGCGATTGTTCGGCAAGCTGACGACGACGGAAGCGAGCAGCGTCGGCGTCGGGATCTACGGCGTCTCCAGCACCTCGTGGGGCGAGAACACGATCACCTTCAGCAACAAACCCGCCGCCGACGGCTCGTCACAGGCGAGCGGCACGATCAGCGGCACGACGGCGCAATGGTATGAGTTCGACGTGACGAACTACGTCAAGCAGCACGCGAGCGCGCTCGTCAGCTTCGACGTCAAGGCCCTGGCCAGCGCCCTGCCGATCGTCGCGTTCAATTCCGATGAAGCCGCGAGCAACACGCCGGAGCTGGTGATCTCGCCGGCGTCGTCGTCCAAAACGCTGCGCGACACCGCCGACGCTTACGTCCGAGACCAGCAATACGCCGGCACGAACTTCGGCTCATCCGGCGAGTTGCAGGTGAAAAAGAGCACGTCCGGCTTCAACCGCGAGTCGTATCTGAAATTCGACCTGTCGTCGCTCAGCACGATCAACTCCGCGAAGCTGCGGCTGAGCGGGAAGCTGAGCGAATCCTCCTCGTCCGCCGTCCGCGTCGCGGCGTTCGGCGTAGCGAACACGAGCTGGTCCGAATCGACCATCGACTACAACAACCGCCCGACCGGCGGAACGCAGCTTTCCGTCGTCAGCATTACGGGCACGACGGCGCAGACGTATGAGTGGGACCTGACGAGCTACTTAAAGGGGGAGAAGGCGGCGGGACACAACATCGTCACGATCGCGCTGCGTGGGCTCGACATGACCACGCCGTACACGACGTTCGCCTCCGACGAGGCGGCGGCGAACCAGCCGGTGCTGGCGATCACGTAACGCGCGACCGCATTCGCCGACGGGAGGGCGAGGCTCCCGCCGAGCCGCGTTCGCGGGCGCGGCAGCGGCTCGGCAGGAGCCTCGCCCTTCCAAAGTCGGCGCGCGGGCTGGCGATCACGTAACGAGCTGATCATGTTCCCGCACTCTTCTTGACGAGATGGGGAGTGCCAACACAATTCCGGCGATGCCGATGAGTATCGAACCGGCGCCGCAGCGCGTGCGCGTGCCGCTGGTCGAGCGAATCGTCAGACATCGCAACATTCTCTGGGGGACGCTGATCGTCCTCGCGCTGCTCGCCTTCAACGGCAAGTGGCGCGTCGGACGCGACAGCGCGCTCTATCGCGGCCTCGGTCACTCGATCGCCACCGGCAAGGGCTACACCTTCGGCGAATTCGGGTCGCGCCAGATCTATCCCGGCCTCCCTTATCTGCTGGCCGGCCTGGAGAAAGTCTTCGGCCACTCCGCCGCGCCGGCGATCGTCATCATCCAGGCGATGGCGCTGGGGTGCCTGATCTTCACATACAAGCTGGTGCGGCTGCGCTATCCGCAGTGGGTCGCGATCATCGTGACGTTCTGCGTCGGCATCAACGGGTGGTTCCTCGAGCTGGCGAATGAGATCCGCGACGACATCCCGTTCCTGCTCGGCCTGATGATCGCGCTCTACGGGTGGGAGCGGCTGCGCATTTCGATCTTCAACGGCGTGGACGAACAGGTGCGGCGGGAATCGAAGCGGCGCGCGATCGTCAAGTCGCTCGCCTATCTGATCATCGGCCTCGCTCTGGCCGCCGTGATGCGACCGACCTTCTGGATCCTCGCCATCGCGTGGATCACCGTCTGCGGCTGGGGTCTCATCGTCGGCCCCAGGCGCCGCTTCTACGCGATCTGTCTCGGCATCCTCGTTGTCGTGTGGATCGTGATGGCGCTGCTCGACCCGCGCGTGCGCGGCTTCAACCCCATCGGCGGCGGCTACGAGCGCGACGCCATCGCCGCACTCCGCAACGTC